>NZ_JBNCLD010000012.1:0-164459 GCF_049844505.1 Micromonospora sp. DT229
GCCGGCACGGGGCATAAACTACTTGGCACTGGCTTATCAAACACCCTGTTGAGTTCTCAAAGAACAACCACACACCATCAGACAACCCACCAGGGCCACCATCCGGGGCTACCGTTCCAATCCCGCACCCGCCGCTCTCGCGCCGGGCACTTTTACTACGTTACCCGGTGGTTTCCGCCGTGTCAAATCGGCTTGCGCCGCTTTGTCATGCTTCCACCCGTTCTCCGGGCACCCCGATCTGATCGGCTTGCGCCGTTCGTATCGGGGTTTCGGCAGGCCAGCCGCTGCGGTTTCCCGCTAGCGCGCCTGGGTCCCTGCCGGCGGCCAACCATACCCGGTCGGTTCCGCCTCGCCAAATCCGCCTCGCGACGGGTTCGGGGCACCGCCCGGCCCGGTCTCGAGGCGGTGGTGCCGCTCGTTCCCGGGGTCGACCTGCGCTCCGGCCTTCGGATCTTTCGACCCGTTTCGCCCGTTCCGCGCTGGCAGAGAGAAAGTTACGCGTCCGACGGATTGAACGTCAAATCCGCCGGACGCGTCGCGCGTCACACCCCCTGGCGGGGCCTCACCGGACCTCGCCGGAAACCTCCAGCTCCACCCCGGCGAAGGACCGCTTGCCCCGACGCAACACCAGGTACCGGCCGTGCAGCAGGTCCTCCGTCCCGACCACGGCGTCGACCTCGGTCACCCGGTTGTTGTTGACGTAGGCGCCACCCTCGGTGATCACCCGGCGGGCCTCCTTCATGCTGGGCACCAGGCCGGACTCCTTGAGCAGGACGGCCACCTCCGGCAACTCGTCCAGGCGTACCAGGCCGGCTTCGGTGAGGGCGGCGCGCAGGGTCGCCGGCGACAACTCCGCCAGGGAGCCACGACCGAACAGGGCCTGGCTGGCGGCGACCACCTGGGCCATCTCCCGCTCGCCGTGCACCAGGGTGGTGAGTTCCTCGGCGAGAGCACGCTGGGCGGCACGGGAGGCTGGACGTTCCGCGGTCTCCTTCTCCAGCGCTTCGAGTTCCTCCCGGGAGCGGAAGCTGAAGTAGCGCAGGTAGCGCCCCACGTCGCGATCGTCGACGTTGATCCAGAACTGGTAGAACGCGTACGGGCTGGTCATCTCGGGGTCGAGCCAGATCGCGCCGCCCTCGGTCTTGCCGAACTTCGAGCCGTCGGACTTGGTGACCAGCGGGGTGGTGAAGCCCTGCACCGGACCCGCGCCACGCCGCCGGACGTAGTCGACCCCGGCGGTGATGTTGCCCCACTGGTCCGAGCCGCCGAACTGGAGTTGGCAGCCGTACCGGCGATGCAGTTCGAAGAAGTCGTTGGCCTGGAGCAGCTGGTAGCTGAACTCGGTGAAGCTGATGCCGCTCTCCAGCCGGGCCCGGACCACCTCCCGGGCCAGCATCTTGTTGACCGGGAAGTGCTTGCCCACGTCCCGGAGGAACTCCACCACCGACATCTCGCCGGTCCACTCCAGGTTGTTGACCAGCTGGGCCGCGTTGTCACCGGTGTACGACACGAAGGGCGCGAGCTGGTCGCGGATGCGCTGGACCCAGCCGGCGACCACCTCGGGCGGGTTGAGGGTGCGCTCGGCGCTCTCCTTCGGGTCGCCGATCTGCCCGGTCGCACCGCCGACCAGCAGCAGCGGACGGTGTCCAGCCAGTTGCAGACGACGTGCCGTGGTCACCTGCATCAGATGGCCGACATGCAGGCTGGGCGCGGTCGGGTCGAACCCCACATAGAAGACGGCCGCCGGGCCGTCGAGCAGTGCGCGCAGATCGTCAGGGTCGGTGGAGTCCTGGATCAGGCCGCGCCACCGCAGGTCGTCTAGGAAGGAGTCCCGCCCGGCCGGCGGGAGGCTGCTGTCGGTCACGGTCACCGATTCTCCCCCATCAGCACCTCTGCGCCCTATCGGGTTGGCAGCCCTGCGACCTCGGTCGGGTGACCTTGCCAAGATCGAGGAGGCCGCCGTGGAGATGTCCCAGCTCTCTACCGGTCTCTTCGCCCTACTCGGCTTGGAGTACGGCGAGGCCGGCGGGGACCGGGTGACGGTCCGCCGGCGGGTACGCCCGGAGCTGCTGCTCCGCCTCCAGAACCTCTACCCCGGCAGCTGAGCAGGCAGCTTCACGCCCGATGCCGTGGGCAGGTCGAGTGACCGGGCGACAATGCCGGTTTCGCGGTAGTTAGCGGCACTCTCGGCGATATCGTCGCCTCGATGACCGCGTCCGCGTCACCGTCGAGGTGAAGAAGCTGCTCGCGGCCACCCTCGGCATCCTCTCCGCAGTCGGTGGCTTCGTCGACATCGGCGACCTGGTCGCCGCCGGTCAGGCCGGTGCCCGCTTCGGCATGTCGCACGCCTGGGTGCTGCTGCTCGGGGTGATCGCGATCTGCGCGTACGCCGAGATGGCCGGACGGATCGCGGCGGTGACCGGCCGGGCGGTGTTCGACCTGGTCCGGGAGCGGCTCGGGGCCCGGATGGCCCTGGTCAACCTGGTGGCCTCCTACCTGGTCACCGTGATCACCCTGGCCGCCGAACTGGGCGGGGTGGCGTTGGCGTTGCAACTGGCCAGCGGGGTGCCGTACCTGCTCTGGGTGCCGGTCGCCGGGGCGGCGGTGTGGCTGGTGCTGTGGCGGGTGCGTTTCCCGGTGATGGAACGGCTGTTCGGGCTGGCCGGGCTGACCCTCGTGGTCTTCGCCGTGGCGCTGTTCTGGTTGCCGACCGACTGGGCGGCGCTCGGGCGGGGGGCGGTGAGCATCGACGACGGCGGCCAGGGGTGGGGGGCGTACTGGTTCGTCGCGGTGGCGTTGTTCGCCTCCACGGTCAGCCCGTACGAGGTCTTCTTCTTCTCCTCCGGCGGGGTGGAGGAACGGTGGAGTTCGGCGGACCTGGCCGATGCCCGGTTCAGTGTGCTGGTCGGTTTCCCGATCGGCGGGTTCCTCGCCCTGTCGTTGATCGCCACCGCGACGGTGGTGCTGCGGCCCGCCGGCCTGACGGTCTCCGACCTCGGCGAGGTGGCCCACCCGGTGGTGCTGGCCTTCGGTGGGGTGGGGCTGGCGATCGCGGCCCTGGCCTTCTTCGCGGTCACCTTCGGGGCCGCGCTGGAGACCGGGCTGTCGGCCGCGTACGCCGCCGCGCAGTACTTCGGCTGGCAGTGGGGTAAGCGGGTCGACCCGCGCGAGGCCGCCCGGTTCCACACCGTGCTGCTGGTCAGTGTGCTGCTGGGGGTGTTGCTGCTGCTCACCCGGATCGATCCGGTGACCCTCACCGAGTACATGTTGATCATCAGTGCGGTGGCGTTGCCGCTGACCTACCTGCCGATCCTGGTGGTGGCCAACGACCGCACCTACCTGGGCGACCGGGTCAACGGGCGGTGGCTCAACGCCCTGGGTGCGGTCCTGCTGCTGATCATCGTGGCTGCGGCGATCGCCGCCATCCCGGTGGCCATCGGGACCAGAATGGGGCAGTGAGGATCCAGATCAGCCATGATCTGCTCGACCGCCAACTCGTCGACCTCGACGGCCGGCTGATCGGCAAGGTCGACGATGTGGAGTTCGCCCTGGACGCGCAGGGGAGGCCGTACCTGCGGACCCTGCTGACCGGGCCGGGGGCACTCGGGTTGCGGGTCGGTGGCCGGATCGGCCGGATGCTGGTGCTGACCGCGGAACGCTTCGTCGCCGAGCCGCCGATGGTGCCGCTGCGCATCCCGTACGGGCTCGTCGCGGGTATCGACAGTGCGGTACGGCTGCGGGTACGGGCCGAGGATCTGCCCACCTCTCCGGTGGAGCTGTGGCTGCGTCGCCACCTGATCGGCAGGATTCCCGGAGCCGGCCGTGCGGGCGGGTGAGTTGCTGGGCCGCACCGCGTACGACGAGCAGGGCCGGCGGTTGGGTCGGGTGGTGGATCTGGTGGTACGGGGTACCCCGGGCGGGCCGCTGCGGTTGACCGACCTGGTGGTGACCCGCCACTGGTACGGCCGGCTCAGCAGTCGGTTGATCGGCCCGGAACGGCACCCCTCCGGGCCCTGGGCGATCCGGGCGGTCGCCCGGCTGCTGGGCCGCAGCACCGTGCAGGTGCCGGTGCACCGACTCAGGTTCGATCCGCCGGTGCCAGGTCTTCCTGTGGATCCCGCGCCGCGTTGACCGACCGCGCCCCCGCCTGCGGCCCCTGCCCGGCCGCAGTCTGGCCGGTCGGATTCTGGCCGGCCGTCTCCTGGCCGGTCGGATTCTGGCCGGCCGTCTCCTGGCCGGTCGCCTGCTGGGGCGCCTGCTGTTCAACCTCCTCCTGGTCAACCGCCTGCTGGTCGGTCGGCTGCTGGTCGGTCGGCTGGGCGTCCGGTGCCAGTTCGGCGGGGCGGCACAGCCGTACCCCGTTGATGGCCCGGTCGTCGACCTGGGTGACCTCCAGGCGCCACCCGTCGACCGTCAGGTGCTCGCCGACGGTGGGGATCCGGCCGAGGCCGGCGAGGACCAGGCCGGCGACCGTGGTGTAGTCGCCCTCCGGGCGGGAGGGCAGTTCCACCCCGATGTCCAACAGGTCGTGGATCGGGAAGGTGCCGGACAGCAGCAGCGCGCCGTCGTCGTCGGTGCGTACCTCGCGGATGTCCCGGTCGGTCTCGTCGTAGATCTCCCCGACGATCTCCTCCAGGACGTCCTCCAGGGTGACGATGCCCTCGACGGCTCCCCGTTCGTCCACCACCAGCGCCATGTGCTGGCGTTCCGCCTTGAACTGGCGCAGGGCGTCGACCACCGAGCCGGAGTCCGGCAGCAGCATCGGCGGTCGTACGCACTCGTCGACCGGCTGGTCGTCGCGGACCCCGACCAGGTCCCGCAGGTGGATGACCCCGACGGTCTCGTCCAGGCCGCCGTGGCGGACCACCGGAGCCCGGGAGTGCCCAGAGGCGGCCAGCACCAGTCGGGCCGCCTCGGTGGTGGTGCCGCTGTCCAGGCAGAAGACCCGCAACCGGGGCACCAGTACGGCGCGCAGCTTCCGGTCGGCGATCTCCACCGCACCGGCGATGATGGTCTGCTGCTCCTTGGTGAAGCCGTGGTTGCCGGCGACGATGTCCCGTAGTTCGTCGGGGCTGATCTCGTCCCGCTCGGATTTCGGGTTCAGCCCGACCAGTCGGACCACCAGGTCGCTGGTGGCGCCCAGCAACCACACCGCCGGGCGGGTCAGGGCGGCGAGCAGGTCCAGGGGGCGGGCGACGAGCAGGGCCCACCGCTCCGGGATCTGCATCGCGATCCGTTTCGGGGCTAGTTCCCCGAAGACCAGGGTGACGAAGGTCAGGGCCAGTGTGACCAGCACGATGGCCATCGGTTCGGCGGCTCGGCCGAACATCTGCAACAACGGCGTCAGGGGCCGGGCCAGCGACACCGCCGCCGCCGCCGAGGCCAGGAAGCCGGCCAGGGTGATGCCGATCTGGATGGTGGCCAGGAATCGGTTGGGGTCGCGGGCCAGCCGGGCCAGGATCTCTCCGGCTCGGCCGGTGCGGGCCAGCCGCTGGATCTGGCTGTCGCGCAGCGACACCAGAGCCAGCTCACTCCCGGCGAAGATCGCGTTGATGATGATCAGGACTGCGACCAGGGCCAGCTGACTCCAGTAGCTGTGCACGCCCGGTTCCCCCTCGTAGGACCGCGCCCGCTGGCGCCGACGGTGGAAGTCCCACCGACGTAGCGGTGCCTATGCCCACTCGCCGCGATGGTGAATCATCCTCCGCGCCGGGTCACCCGTCCGGTAGATCCAGCACGTACGAGGGGCCGTGGGGGCGGAACCCGATGCGCCGGTAGTAGGGGGCCCGCATACCCGGTGGGCTGACCACCCGACGGAATCCCCGATCGGTGAACAGGCTGCTGCGTCGGTAGACGAACTCCCCCGGGGTGAAGTCCCGGAAGGCCGGGGTGACGTAGTCCAGGTCCACCTGGGCCACCCCCTCTCCGGCGTCGTGGGCCAGCACCACGCCGACGACCTCGTCGGCGCGAACCACCAGGAAGGCCGACCGGCCGGGCACCGGCTCGGGGCGGAAGCCGGGATTGAACCGGGCGATGTCGGCGGCGTGCACCCGCAGGGTGTGGGCCAGGAAGGCGTCGTCGGCGCCCACCTCGACCACCTGGTAGGTCTGCTCGTCGTGCCGGGTGGCCAGCAGCCTCCGCAGATACCAGATGTTGATCACCGACAGTACGACGTTGAGCCCCACCATGGGCCACACCTGGACGGCGGCGTTGTAGCCGATGAGCACCAGGCTGCCGATCAGGTTGACCGCCCGTAGCCGCAGGATGCGGGTCTGCACCAACGACCAGACCAGCAGCGCGGAGCCGGCCCAGCCGACGAGTTCCAGCCAGTTCACCCCGCGAGGGTAGTGGCCGCCCAGGTCAGCGCGCCGTCCGGGCGGGGTCAGGCCGGCAGTTCCAGCAGGTACTCCTCGATCTCCTCGCCCCGGCCCGGGGCGTACGCCCGCTCGGTGGCCCGGACGACGAACCCGCAGCGACGCAGCACGGTCAGCGAGGCGATGTTGTCCGTCGCGGTCCGCGCGTACAGGGGGCGACGGGTCACCTCGCGCAGCAGCGCGGCCAGCGCCCGGGTGGCGTACCCCCGGCCCCACCGGGTCGGGTCGATCCAGTAGCTGACCTCGGTGCGTCCCTCGGCGGGAAAGGCCAGCACATGCCCGACCACCGCGTCGTCGACCGTAACCGTCCAGGCCAGATTCTGCGGGTCGGTCAGGATGTGGACCCAGTGTGCGGCGAACGCTCGGGGGTCGGCCGGGTCGGCGGCGCCGAAGGCGGCCATCCGGGCGGCCTCGGGGTCCAGTTGGTGGGCGTAGAACTCCGGCAGGTCGTCCTCGGCGACGGCACGCAGCCGTAAGTCGTCGCTCATCGCCGATGACGATACGCCCTGCCCGCGGCAGGGCCTTTGGTCCCGGGCCGAGCGGGCCCTAGCCCCTGCCACACCCCACCGGTCACAGGAGACCCTTGGGCCACAGGGCAGCCGCTGGGGCAGCACGGTGACGAGATTGGGCAGGGGTGCATCCGTGAGCACTGACACCGTCACCCGGCAGGTGACCCCCGGCGGCCTCAGTTGCGCCGAGGCCGTCCAGCGACTGCGCCGCGACGGGCCGAACACCACCGAGGCGCCGCCCCGCCGGCTCACCCACGGGCTGCCGGGAGTCGCCCTGGGCGCCGAACCGGCGGAACCCGGCACCCTGCGCCGGGCGCCCCGCGCACCGCAGGAATCGGTGCTCGGGGCGGGGCTGGGCCGACACATCCTGGTCGCTGGAGCGTTGATCTCGGCAGTGACCCTCGGTGCGGGCGTACTCGCCGCACACTGGGAACGGCCCTGGCAGTCGGTCGTCTTCGTGGTGCTGGGTCTGGCCCAGCTCGGGGTCGCTCTGGCGGTCCGCGCGCCACGGCCGCCCGGTGGACGGCGGGACAACCCGGCGCTGCCGTTGGCCGTGGCCGTCTCCGCGCTGCTACAGGTCGCCGGGGTGCTGGTGGCACCCCTGCGGGACCTGCTGGGCACCCAACCGCTGGGGGGCCGTGGACCTGCTCGCCTGCGCGGTGGTGAGCGTGCTGCCCGGTCTGATGCTCCGGCTGACGATGCGGAGTCGTCGGGGTCGGTGGCCGTGACCTGGCGCGATGGGTCAGGCTGATAGTGATCCGAAGGAGGACTCGATGAACAGCAAGACCGCCCCCGTCGTGGTGGGTGTGGACGGTTCCGAGATGGCCCTGCACGCGGTACGCGCCGCTGCCCGGGAGGCCGCGTACCGGCAGCTGCCGCTGCGGGTCGTACACGCCTTCATCTGGCCGTTGATGAGGGTGCCGTTGGGTCCCGCGCCGGGGGCGCCGGCCGACGCCGGCCTGCGTAACCAGGCCGAGCAGTTCGTGACCGAGGCGGTGGCCGAGGCTACCAAGATCGCCCCGGAGGTCTCCGTCACCGGCGCGGTGGTGCACGGCGCGGCACCGGCGGTCATGCTGGCCGAGTCCGAAGGCGCCGCCCTGCTGGTGCTCGGCAGCCGGGGCCTTGGTGGTTTCGCCGGGCTGCTGCTCGGCTCGGTGGCCGTGCAGCTCAGTGCCCGGGCCACCTGCCCGGTGCTGGTGGTCCGGGGTGAGCAGCGCGCCGACGGGCCGGTGGTCGTCGGGGTCGACGGCTCGCCCGCCTCCGACGAGGCGGTCGGGTTCGCGTTCGAGGAGGCCGCCCGGCGCGACACCGAGCTGGTGGCTGTGCACTCCTGGCTCTACCCGACGCCGGCCGGTCCGGGCGACATCCTGCCGCTGGTCTACGACCTGGACGCCTTTCAGAAGCAGGAGGAGCAGATCCTCGCCGAGGCGGTGGCGCGCTGGTCGCCGCGGTACCCGAAGGTGCCGGTGCGGCAGTCGCTGGTGCGTGGCTCCCCCGCCCGGGTGCTGGTGGAGCAGTCCCGTGGCGCCCAACTGGTGGTAGTCGGGGCGCGGGGACGCGGGGCGTTGGCCGGGTTGCTGCTGGGCTCGGTCAGTCACGCGGTGCTGCACCACGCGGACGCACCGGTGGTGGTCGTCCGCGAGCCGCGTACCGTCGAAGGATCTTGATCGGTGGGGTCGCGCCGCTCCCCCGGCGCGACCCGCTCAAGGTGCGGGTCGCCACGGCCCGCCGTGGGCCGTGCCCGTAACGGGTGTGTCGGGGGCCGGTCTGCCGGCCGGCGACGTTCGACAATGAGGCGACGACCTCTGGAGGCATCATGAACCGACCTGTCGTAGTGGGGGTGGACGGCTCCCCGCCGAGCCTGGTCGCCGCCGAGCACGCGGCCCAGGAGGCGGTGTGGCGCTCCCGTCCGCTGCACCTGGTGCACGGCTACCTGCATCCACTCGGCTACGGGGTACCGATCAACCCCTACGAGGTGGGTCTGCCGGCGCCCTCGGAGGACGGGCGGAAGATGCTCGAACAGACCGCCACCGAACTGGTCGACCGGTGGCCCTCGCTGACCGTCGAGGTGCGGCAGGTCGCCGGTGGACCCGGTGCGACCCTGGTCGAGGAGTCCCGTCGGGCCGAGTTGGTCGTGGTGGGCAGTCGGGGTCTGGGCGGCTTCGCCGGTCTGCTGCTCGGGTCGGTCGGCACCCAGGTGGCCGCGCACGGGCACTGCCCGGTGCTGGTGGTCCGCCCACCGGACCGGCCGCTGCCGACCGACGGGCCGGTGGTCGTCGGGATCGACGGCTCCGAGTCGGCGGAACTCGCCGTCGGGCACGGCGCCGAGGAGGCGGTCCGACGCGGAGGCCCGCTGGTGTTGATGCACATCTGCGGGGAGCGGGACATCGACGGGGAAAACCTGCTGGCCACCGCCGCGGCGGCCACCCGAGGCAGCCACCCCGGGCTGACCGTCGAGGAACGGGTGGTCACCGGCCGCAAGCCCGACGAGGCGCTCATCGAGGCCTCCGAGCAGGCGGCGCTGGTGGTGGTCGGATCCCGAGGTCGGGGCGGCTTCGCCGGCCTGCTGCTCGGCTCGGTCAGCCAGGCGCTGGTGCACCACGCCCGCTGCCCGGTGCTCGTCGCCCACCCGCACGCCGCCGACCACGTCGTCTGACCGGCCGCCGGCCCCGCAGGTCGTCCTGCGGGGCCGGGCCGTCCTACCGGCTCGTGTTGCCGGCTCATTCTGCCGGGCTCGTGTCGCCAGGCCGGGTTGCCGGGCCGGGTTGCCGGGCCGTTCTGCCGTCCCCTGCCGGGCCTGATCACCGGGCCGACCGGTGGGCGGCGACGGTCAGGGGTGGTCACCCCGGAGCAGCTGCGCGAAGTCGGTCGTCAGGGCGAAGGGGTCGGCCGGGCCGGCGGCGGGGGCGTTGCGGTGCACCTGCCCGGCCAACTCGGCGGCGGCCCGCTCGATCCGGGTCCGCAGGGCGCCCTGCGCCGTACCGCCGGACCAGTCCTCCGAGGCCGCGAAGACGGCGGTCGGCAGCACCACCGCCCGCAGGTAGGTGAACATCGGCCGGATCGCGTGTTCCAGGGCCAGCGAGTGCCGGGCGGTGCCGCCGGTCGCGCCCACCAGCACCGGCCGACCTCCCAGGGCCTCGGCGTCGACCAGGTCGAAGAAGGACTTGAACAGCCCGCTGTACGAGGCGTTGAAGATCGGCGTCACGGCGATCAGCCCGTCCGCGCCGGTGACCTGCTCCAGCACCTGCCGCAGCGGCTCCGCCGGGAAGCCGGTGAGCAGGTGGTTGACGATGTCGTGGGCGTGTTCCCGCAGCTCGACCGGGTGCAGGGTGACCTGTTCGCCGTACCCGATCAGCGCGTCGCGGGTGGCGGCGGCGAGCTGGTCGGCGAGCAGCCGGGTGGACGAGGGCTGACTGAGCCCGGCCGAGACCACGGCGATGGTACGCACGCTCACCGGCCGGCCTCCGTCCCGGCGCTCTTGTCGGTGGCGGCCTGCTCGGCGGCGGCGCGCAGCGAGGCGTGGGTGGGTGCCGGCGGTACGTGCGCCGGACGCAGCGACTCGAACTCCTTGCGCAGCACCGGTACGACCTCCTCCCCGAGCAGGTCGAGCTGCTCCAGCACGGTCTTCAGCGGCAGACCGGCGTGGTCGACGAGGAACAGTTGTCGCTGGTAGTCGCCGACGTAGTCACGGAAGCCGAGGGTCCGGTCGATGACCTGCTGCGGGCTGCCCACGGTCAGCGGGGTCTGCGCGGTGAACTCCTCCAACGACGGACCGTGCCCGTACACCGGGGCGTTGTCGAAGTAGGGGCGGAACTCGCGTACCGCGTCCTGGGAGTTCTTGCGCATGAACACCTGGCCGCCGAGGCCGACGATGGCCTGGTCGGCGGAGCCGTGGCCGTAGTGCGCGAAGCGCTGCCGGTACAGCCCCACCATGCGGCGGGTGTGCTCGGCGGGCCAGAAGATGTGGTTGGCGAAGAAGCCGTCCCCGTAGTATGCGGCCTGCTCGGCGATCTCCGGGCTGCGGATGGAGCCGTGCCACACGAACGGCGGCACCCCGTCGAGCGGACGTGGCGTCGAGGTGAACGACTGCAACGGGGTGCGGAACTTGCCCCGCCAGTCGACGGTGTCCTCCCGCCAGAGCCGACGCAGCAGGTCGTAGTTCTCGATGGCCAGCGGGATGCCGTTGCGGATATCCTGCCCGAACCAGGGGTAGACCGGGCCGGTGTTGCCGCGCCCCATCATCAGGTCCACCCGGCCGTCGGCCAGGTGCTGCAACATCGCGTAGTCCTCGGCGATCTTCACCGGGTCGTTCGTGGTGATCAGGGTGGTCGCGGTGGACAGCAGCAGCCGCTCGGTGCGGGCGGCGATGTAACCCAGCATGGTGGTGGGCGAGGAGGGCACGAACGGCGGGTTGTGGTGTTCGCCGGTGGCGAAGACGTCGAGGCCGACCTCCTCGGCCTTGAGCGCGATGGTGACCATCGCCTTAATGCGCTCACGCTCGGTCGGCTCCCGCCCGTTTGTCGGGTCGACGGTGACGTCACCGACGGTGAAGACTCCGAACTGCATGATGCGCTCCTCGTGTCGTCCGACCGGGACAGGTGGCCCCGGTGCCCCCGACAACATATTTGACGAGTCAACTATTCCGCGACTCGGCCTCCCCTCATGTCCCCCATCACGGCACCTCCACTCCCACCTGCGTTCGACACGCGCGCCGGAGCACACGGCAAGCCTCGGCTCGTAGGATGAAGGCGGCCTGCCAGATCAGGAGGACCTTGATGGTTCGGACGTTCACGGCTGCCGTCCACCAGGAAGAGGACTAGATCCTCGTCCTGCCAGCGACGCAACAGCAGCCGCGGAGTCCGCAGGGACGCAGCATCGCCGGAGCTTGTCACGCCGGGCACTCCTTTCGTAGCACGTCCGCGATCACGAGGCGATGGACCATCCGGCCGGAAGGCTCCTGGTGGATCTTCTCGCGGGTCTCGGGCCGGCGTTACCCGCCACGCTGTGGCGGCGGGTGGCACGGTTCGCCCGCCGGGACGCCTTCGACAACTCCGGTCAATCCATCTTGACCTGCAGCTCTTCAGCCAAGGTCGAGAACGCGACCGGATCGGCGAAGACATAACCGGACTCCTCGTTGGCGTCCATGAGGCTGATGAACACCCGCGGATCCGCGTTCCCGTCGGGCAACAGGAATGTGTGAATCTCGAAGATCGTCACCATGTCGAGGTACCGCCCGGAACCACACTCCAGGTGCCAGCCAAACTCACGGCCGTTGACCAGCATCCGGATGCGCTCCCCGTCGTCGCCGTCAAGCAGCTCCACATCGGTGATAGTCACGGCACCGCCAGTACAGGCGGTGAACCTGTCGAACAGATCTCGGTAACCACTCAGCAGGGTGTCCACCTTGGGGTCCACCCGGACGCCGACACCCAGCTCGTCCATGAGGTCGATCAGGGCACGTGCGTTGTCATCGCCGTAGTACGACAGTGGTTCGTCACGAATGTCCGCGAGACTCGCCACCGCTGCGGGCGCGACGATGCCCAGTTCCACTGCCCGGTCCGCGACCTGACCGACCGTCTCCAATGGCGCCATTTGTTGCCCTTCCCCCGATGCGGACGCGCCGACGCGTGATGCTCGCACGGCACCGCCGAACGGGCAATCGGCCAGGGTGATCCGTGGTGGCCGGGCGGTCGCTGACCTGCCCATCACCGATCTCGATGACCCGCCAGACCCCGTCAGCGCGTAGGGCAAGGTCACCGTGACGAACGGCAGGCCCAGTGCGGTGATCATCGGTGTGACCGCGTCAAGGTCCACGTCGCGGGCCGGGAAGTCGTTCGGGCTGTCCGGATGTGAACTGACCAGGACGCAACCGCCGTTGATCCACCAGGTTCGAGCCTCGGCGGAGGTGAATCGCCCCTAACGGCGTAGGACGATCCCGCCGACGAAGTCCTCCCCCGCAGGTGGCTTGCCACCTCGATGAGGCTGCGGACCCGGTCTACTTCCATTCCCGGCGGATCGGTTGCCCGGCGATCTGCCGGGACGAGAGGCGGGCAGGCCGACGTCCGAGTGGTTGAAAGTTGCCGTGATGGAAAATATCTGAAATGGTTTCCGCTATGGAAAGTAACCTCCCGGTCCCGAGCCCTGCCGAGGCCCGCGAGGCGCTGGCAAACATCAGCGCCGCCCAGCGCGCCGTGCGGGACACGCCGTGGCCCACGTGGATCTACCCGGTCAACGCCCTCCTGCTGGGCACCATGACGCTGACCTTCGCGCTGGGCGACGACGGCTTCGTCCTCCTGCTCGCCGCGAGCGGCGTCCTCATCGCGGTCAACATGCTGGCCGGGTACCGGATGGGTACGCCGTTCGCGCTGCCCACCAGTCGCGCCTTCCTCGCCTTGATCGGCGCCGCGATCGCATGCTTGTTGACCGCGTTCATCGTCGCCGAGTTCACCGCGCAGACATGGCCGATCGTCGTCCTCGCCATCACGGCGGCCGCCTTCTACCTGGCAGGCGGCGCAGCGCACCGGCGGTCGACAGGGGCGCCCCGATGACCGCGAACCTCGACCCGATCATTCACCCGGTGCACCGGCTGCGAATCTGCGCGATGCTCGTCGCCGGCAGCACCCTGGAACTGTCGGTCATCAAGGACCATTTGGCGCTGAGCCCGTCGGCACTGAGCAAACAGGTCGCTGCCCTCGTCAACGCGGGTTACGTGAAGCAGGAGCGTCTCGGCTCCGACACTCGGCGGGTGTGGCTGTCGATGACACGTCAGGGGCTGAGGGCGTATCAGGGGCATGTCGCCGCGCTCCAGGAGATCGTCGACTCGGCGACGGCTCCCACCTCGGACTAGCCGACTCAGCTGGCCGGGCAACGGAACCCGTACCCCGATGGTGCCAGCGCAGTTGCTTGATCGTGCCCAGAATGTCGCGGGCGGCGGCGGCCACTTCGCAGCCTGCGGTACGGCAGACCGGGCAGGTGCCGTCGGGTGTCGGTTGATGCTCGCGCAGGGTCCGGCGGGCGGGGAGCTGCCCTTCATCGAGGCGGCCGAGCGGGATCAGGCTGAGGCGCCGGCCAACTAGGCAGGGTCACGCAACAGGCTCGGTGGCCAGTCGCCCACGGCGGTACGCCGAGACTGTCGGATCACCCGTCAGCCAGTAGCGCCATGGTCGCTCGCTCGCCCGGCTGACACCGACCCTCGGTCCGCATGAGACGGCCGCAGGCGGGCCGGTAGGCGGGCCGGTCCGACCACGCCAAGCATGCGAGGCGGGATCGGTTTCGCCCGCGTACGCCTCGACCTCGGTCAACTCGATCGTGACCGAGCCATCAGGTGTGTGATGGGTCAGCGTCCAGCCGATCAGGGCCGGGGCTACCACAGGTGCGGGTTGCGCCAAGATGGCGAGCAGGTCAGGCGACAAGGAATGCACTCTCCGGACTCTCGACAGCAGAGGCTCGCCAGGTGACACGAACATCTTCGCCTCGGGGGAACCGGGCACCCTTGCGGCGTGGCATCACCCCGTTGGCCGACACCTCCCAGCCCAGCAGGGTGCGCGCGGTCTGCGCGATCTCGGCGGCGGGGGCGCTCAGCCAGGGATGGTCCACCCGTCCAGGTAACCCGATCCCACCTCGACCGGCAACCGGTCACCTACCTGCCCGGTCGTGCCAGCGCAGTTGCCGGATGGTGGTGAGGATCTCGCGAGCGGTGCCGGCCGCCGCGCAGCCCGCCGTACCGCAGACCGGGCAGGTGCCCTCCGGGGTCGGACGATGCTCCCGCAGGGTACGGCGGGCGGTCAGGGCCAGCCGGTTGAGGATCTGGGCCAGGGACAGGAAGGGGGCGGTCATGTCGGCGACACCCCGACAGCGGTGGCCAACCGGATGATCGTCGCCGGGGCGTACGGGCTCCGGGCCACCTGGGCGAGCACCTCGCGGGCCGGAGGCCGGTGCCGTACCTCGGCCGGTGCGGTGCCGTCGGCTTCCAGCAGCAGCCGGGCGGCATCGACCGGTTCGGCGGCCTGGAGGTGGGCCCGGGCGGCGTCGACCAGGTGGGCGGCGCGGTGTTCGGCGGGCAGCCACCGCCAACCGGCGGCCCGGATGGTCCGCTCGTGCCAGGCCACGGCCCCGCCCACGTCACCCAACTGGGTCGCCGCCACCATCCGGGCCGCCGCGACCGCGGTGGGTCCGAACCCCGTACGGTGATGATCGTGGCCCTCGCCCACCCGGGCGGCCAACTCGGCGGCCTCCTCTAGCAGGCTGGCGGTGACCCCTTCGTCGCCGTGCCGGGCCGCCGCCAGAGCGGCCTGCACGAGCAGGGTGCCGCACAACGACAGATGCGCCGGTGGACCGGCGTCGAGATCCGGCGGAGCGATGCGGTACGCGGCGGCCCGCAGCACCGCCAACGCCGGCCGGGCCCGGCCGGTGGCCCGTAACACCTGCCCCAGTTGCACCCCCGCCGCCGCCACCAGCACCGCGTCGCCGGTGGCGACCGCCATCGCCCGATCGGCGGCGAGCCAGGCCAGTTCCCCCTCGCCGAGCTTCACCAGCAGGGAGGCGGTCACCCGGTACGCCTCCACCAGCGACTCCCGCCCCGGCACCGGATCGCGGGCGTAGGCCCGCTGCACGTCCAGCAGCAGTCGCGGCAACGCTTCGATCAACTGCGGGTACCTGGCGTGCTGGTAGGTGGTCCAGGCGTGCTCGACCGTACGGGCCAGTTGCCCGGTCGGCGGCACCTCCCGGGGCGGCAGCCGCCCCACGGCCATCTCGTAGGTCGACAACGCCGCCCGGACCCGTTCCACACCGTCCGCCCGGGCCCGCACCTCGCTGTGGCGGGTGTCGCGGCCGAGCAGTACCGACTGATCGATGCGCAGCACGGCGGCGATGTCGGCGAGGGTGGAAACCTTGTCCAGCGACCGGGCGCCGCGCTCCACCTTGTCCACCCAGCTCTTGGACTTGCCCAGCCGATCGGCGAACACCTGCTGCGACATCCGCCGCCGACCCCGCCAATACGCCACCCGCCGCCCGATCGGCAACCCCTCACCCACCGGACCACCCCGACATGAACCGGCCATCCGCCTGCCTCCTCGCACCAATCGGAAGCGGCGAAATGGTCGCCCCGAAATCGGAAGGAGCACCGATCCGCCGCGTGCCGGTGGCGGAGCAGGAGACTAAGCCGCTCACACAAGACTCCGTGCAGCCACCGCCCGATCACGCTAAGGAGCGCCGCGCCCGGAATGGGGTACGTGGCGTACCCGGTGACAAGGCGTACCTACAGTTCGGTGACCCCGATCCGCTGGGCCAGGTCGACCGCCTCGGCGCGCACCGATGCCGGTGCTTCCCGACACAACCGGCTGACCATGTCCTGCGCGACCGGCGAGTACCGGACCGTCTCCGGTGATGTCGCCTCCGCCCGCGTCAGGAGATGCAAGGTCGCCTCCCTGGCACCCTCCAGATCGGCTGAACGAGCAAGCTCCACGAAATGCCGACCCCGACGCTCGACCGATGGGATCGACGCCGGGTCCAAGGCGTACGCACGACGTCGCGCCTCATCCGGGTCGCCCAACTCGACGGCACACATCACGGCATACACGTCGACCAGGGGCCGAGACACTCGCGTACGCACACCCACGAAGCCGTCCGGCAACGCCCGCTCGACAACCGCCCGCGCGTCATTCCAATCCGACCACGCACCCTGGTCACCGGCTCGGGCACGAGTCAGCGCCGCACAGAGGTGAAGATCGGCCAGCATCTCCGCCCACTCCGGTCCGCCATCCGCGATCCGAGGTTCGATCAGTCGGCGGGCCTCCCGAAGCCGCTCCAGCGCCTCATCAGATCGGCCGACGGAGCGCAGCAGGTGCGCGGTGTACCAACTAGCCTGGGAGATGGCGAGGGGGTCATCGGCGTCCAGGGCAGCGCTCATTCCCCGATCGACGGTGAGCCAGACCAACTCCCGGTCGCCATGCCATGCGAGGAAGGCCTGCGCGAGGTGGTGAGCCTGCGCGAGCAGGGTGAGACTCGTACGCCGATCTGCCCCGGAGTGCAATCGAGCCGCTCGCTGAGTGGCATCCAGCAGGCCGGGCAGAATCTCTCCGGCCGCCGTGCGCTGATGCCGGGAGGTGTGCCAGGTCTGCCAGGCCGAATCCACCGCACCACGCAGATAGTCGGTGCTCTCCGGTTCACCGTCGACTGTGATTCGCCACGCGGTCAGCGCTCGCCGTACATCGTGCACCGCCGGATGGCTGACCCGAGCGTCAAGGGACAACGCCACGGAGGGGCCGAAGA
Organism: Micromonospora sp. DT229; assembly: GCF_049844505.1. Classification (NCBI taxonomy): domain Bacteria; kingdom Bacillati; phylum Actinomycetota; class Actinomycetes; order Micromonosporales; family Micromonosporaceae; genus Micromonospora; species Micromonospora sp. DT229. The sequence continues at coordinate 17,153 of NZ_JBNCLD010000012.1, forward strand.
GATCACCAAGATCCCGTACCCCCAGATGCGGAGCCATCTGCTGCGCGGTCCGCAAGGTCAACGACCGCCTGCCGTTCTCGATGAACTTCACCGTCGTCGGCGACAGCCCACTGAGGCCGGCAAGACGCTCGCGCGAGAGCCCGGCAGCCCGACGAAGCCGTTCCACCCGCTGACCCGGAGTGGGTTGTTGCTGACCAGCCACAGCACACCTCAACCGTAGGGGTACATCAGGTACCCACGATACGTCGCGCATCGGTCGCCTTGAAAGTGAGCCCTCACGGTCAGGGTGCGCAGCGGGCGCGGGCTATGACCTCCTCGGCGGGTAGCGGGCTGGCGGGGTGGTGGGTGAGGCAGAGCGGGGTGCGGGCCTTGCGGAACGGCTGCCCCTCGACCGCCACGTAGAACTGCCCGCTGCTCAGCCGCGAGATGTCCGGCACGTCACCGCCCTTGAACCGCGCCATCTCGCGGGCCGCCTCGATGTGTACAGGCGCGTTGAGCAGCCCGAAGAACTGGGTCGCCGCGTTGCCCGGGATCTGGTTGTGCAGGCCCTTGGGCGCCTGGGTGGCGAAGACCAGACCCAGGCCGTACTTGCGGGCCTGGGAGGCCAGCATCAGGGTGCTGCGGGTGCAGGTGGTGACCGGGCCGGACGGCGCCAACGTCTGCGCCTCGTCCATCACCAGCAGCGCGCCCAGCGGTCGGTCACCGGCCGGATTGCGCTTGATCCAGGAGAAGAGGGCCATCTGGAGCTGGTTGACGAAGCTCTGCCGCTTCTCGTCACCGGACAGCCCGACGAAGCTGATGATGGAGACGCGGGCACGCTTGCCGGGTGCCGGGGTGAGCAACATGCCTGGATCGGCCGCCTCCCCCGTACCCCCTAACAGGGGGTCGTTGATCCGGGCGGCCTCCAGGTTCTCCGCCAGGTCCGCGGCGATTCCCGGTGCCCCGGTCAGTTCACTGACCCCGTCGGGGAGGTCGCGTAGCAGGCTGATCAGGCCGACCAGGCTGGCCGGGCCCTCGCAACGGCCGTAATACCGCAACGCCTGCCGCAGCACCGCCTGACCCCGCGTCGCCTTCGCGGTGTTGGCGGCCACCTGCGCCCGGGGGGCCAGCGCGTCGACCGCGCTGTCGACCGCCTGGGTGAACTCGTCAGGGTCGTCACGCACCCCACCGAAGTCCGGCAGAGGTTGGAAGGTCAGGGGTCGTCCGCCCGCTCGCCCCGGGGTCCACACCACGACATCGGTCGAGTCGAGATAGTCGGCCGCGGCCCGTGCGTCGGCGTCGCTCCACGCCGAGGGTGCCTGCGGCCAGGCCTCGCCGAGACGAGCCAAATCGTTGTTGGGGTCCAGGACGATCGCGGAGACCCCACGCAGGGCACACTCCTCGACCAGTCGCCGGATCAGCACGGTCTTGCCGGAGCCCGACCCGGCGAAGATCGCCACGTGCTTGCGTAGCGCGGCCAACTCCAGATCGACCGGTACGCCCCGGTCGACCTCGACCCCCAACCGTAGGAACCCCCCGGCCGGTACGACCGACCCCGCCGACCGAACCGGCGCCGCCGGACCGGTCGGGGCTGCCTTCGTACCGGCCGCCGTCGATCCGGGGGTCGGATCGCGGCCGGCATCGGCCAGGGCGACCGACAGCAGTCTGGTACGCGAGGCCGGGCGGCGGTCCGCCAGCCAGGCCTGCAGGCCCTCCGGTTCCTCGGCCAGCAGTGCCCGCAGCGCCACCAGGCTGCGGAGGTCCTCCTCGCTCAGCGGTAGCGTCCGCCCACCGGCCGCGACGAACTCCTCGACCGCTCGGCGTCGCTTGGGGCTTTCCGACCACTGCTCGTTGCGCAGCACGAACAGCCGCCGCCGCGTGACCCCGTGGGCCAGCCCGGCGGCCACGCAGGCGTTGCGCAGCCGGGCCAACTCGGCGTTGTAGTGCTGCTCGGCGATCGCCCGGAAGGCCCAGTGCGCCTCGCTGCCGGTCTGCTCGTCGAGGGTCCGCCGCAGCCGGGCGTGCAGGACGGGCCCGCGTGCCGGGATGGTGTCCTGGGTGAAGTCGGCGTCCGGGCCTTCCCGGATCCAGGCGTCGAGGGCGGCGGCCAGCAGCGGTGGCACCTGGCTGTCCTCGTTGGCGGCGTCGAGCAGACCCGCCACCTGCGCCTGGGCGCGCAGTGCCGCGTACCGCTGATCCAGTAGTCGAAGTGCGCGGCCGTCGGCCGACCCGGACGCCGCCGCCGTCTGGGCCGTGGCGGCCAGGGAGGTCATCTCGACGACCTCACGGTTGAGCACACACGAGCGGATGTGCCGCTCGATGTTGATGAGCAACTGCCGTGGGGTGAAGTCGACCGCGTCGGCGAAGGCCTCGGGCCGCACCGGCCAGGTCGGGTACGGCGGGACGAAGTCGACCTCCGCGTAGTGCCCCGCCAGCCGACGCTCGACCAGGGCCCGGCCCACGACAGCGTCGGGGATCGCTTCGAGGATGGCCGTCTCGCGGAACCGGTCCTGGACCGTGTCGACCGCGTTGCTCTTGATCAGTTCCCAGGAGACGGGCAGCAACGACAGGACCGTCACCGTACGCCGGGTCATCTCGCGCAACTCCATCAGCCCGCTGGCGACCTGGTCGAGCAGGACGGCCTGCTGCCAACGGTCGGCCTCACTGTCCGCCGCACCGCCGGCCGATGCGCTCGGCACGTGACTGCGGTTCGCCACCTGCGCGATCAGGCCGTCGACCTGGTCCACCGCGATGACCGAGGGGCCGGTCAGCGCAAGCAGGAAGGACACGTCCGAGACGATCTCCTGAGGCAGTCGCCGAGTCGGCCGGATGCCCCACCCGGCACGCTCCCCGGTCTCCGCCTCGTCACCGGCGAGCAGGTACGACATCCCGACATCCTGCGCCCGGTGGTCCATGCTGGCGAGCAGGGCCAGCGCCCGGGCGGTGTCCCGACAGCCGATCCCGATCTGCCGACTCAGACCACCCAGGGCGGCGATGAACTCGTTCAACCTGTCCACCGTCATCGGGGCCCGCCCGGCCACCGCCATCCTGGTCAGCACCGAGAGGCTGACCGCGTCGGTGAGACGTTGCAGGAACAGGTGCAGCTGGGTCGTGCCGTCCTCGTCGACCGCCTGATGGAGGCCGTCGAGTACCGACACCGCCACGCTGCGCCAGAAGGTGTTGGCGTCGAGCAGGTTGACCAGGAAGAAGTATCCGCCCCCGAGCTGGGTCACCTCACGGACCCGGCTGAGCAGGTGGGTCTTTCCGGCCCCGCGTTGACCCCGTACCGCTATGCCGATCGGGCTGGCGTCCCGGCTGCGCCGCGCCGCCGACAAGCCGTCCACGATGGTCGAGAGGACGTCCGAGTGCAGGCCGTCTACATGAAACCGTGGGTGGTGCCAGACATCGTTCCTGGTGGGCGCATAGTTGAAGTGCAGGTGGGCGAGTGCCTTCAACGCCGCTTCGGTCACGATGCCCCCATGGCGATCGAGTGCTTGGGTTGATCGCCGATCACCACCGCGGCGGCCCGGGTACGTCCGTCCAGCGTCTTCTGGTTGGCTTCCGGCACCAGGGTCACCCCACGGCGGCGGTGCAGCCGCCGCAGCGCCGCGTCGACATCCTCCGCGCCGAGGTCACCGACCAGGTCGCGCAGGTCGGCCAGGCTCACCAGGTCGCCGGCACGCGGTGCGAGCATCTGGTACGCCGCGCGCAGCCGCTCCTCCACCTCCGGCCCGTCCGGCCCGCTGGGCGTACGATCCTCCTCCGGCGCGCCGGTCCCGGCGGGGGCGTCCGAGGCGGTGACGAACTCACCGAGGCTGAGCTGCTGCGCGTCGAGGAAACGACCCCAACGCGAGAGCACGGCGTAGAGGGCACCACCGATGGCACCGGAACCGGGCGGCGGCGACGCGGCGGCGGCGAGCTGCGATCGGCAGTACGCCCAGCCCTTCTCGCCCAGCGTCAGCACGAGCCGGCCGGACACCCGTTCGACCTCGATCAGCTTCAGTCTCTCCAGCTTGTCCCGCGACGCCTTCTTGAGTTCGCAGCGGTGCTGCCGAGTCAGGCTGACGTTGGGTACCGCGACCGCCTCGGCCAGGAGAATGAAGAGCGTCGCGGTCTCGACCGTCGTCAGTCGCTCGTCCGGCATGTCAGTGTCCTTTCCGGGTTCGCCTACGAGTGGCGAGAAACTGCTGGAGAAGTGCTAGAACGTTCTCGATGTCGTCGTGAACCTGCGCGTTGGTAAAGCGGAGAACGGCGTACCCGTCGAGTTGAAGCAGCACGTCGCGCTGGCGGTCATCGGCGTACTTGCCCGCCGATCTGTGGTCGTCCCCGTCGAGTTCGACGACGCACCGTTCCCGCTTCCACAGCAGGTCGACACGGACCGGATTGACCAGGGGCCCCGGGCTGAGGGTGTGGTTCCACGCCCGGCCGACGGCCCACGGCCGGGTGGCCAGGGCGGCCTCGAGCAACGTCTCGGTACGGCTCGCCGGGTGGGGCTTGCCGTGTCGGCCGGCCCGGCGTGACTTCCCGGGCTGCCGCTCCCCCGGGTAGTGATCATCGGTCGTCCGTCCACATCGGACTGTACCGCGAACGGTGCTGTGGACCTTCGGCCCGGGTCGCCCGGCCGCGGTCGTCCCGGCCGGTCGAGCGATGCCGGCCTCCGGCAGCAGATCACCGGGGGCCGGTGAGCCGCTACTGATCCAGACGGCCAACCGACCGTGGTCGACAAGCCATTGCGCCGCCCGTACCAGAGCGAGGGCCTCGTTCTCGTCGAGGTCGTCGGGGGGTCGCAGCAACAACGCACACCCGGGTCGTCCGAGGGCGGCGGCGATCACCCGCGCCAGTCCGGCCGCCCGCATCTCGGGGGGATGCCGCCGGGTGTTGGGCCCCGCCCCGGCCAGGGCCCCCACGGCCAGATCGACGAGGAAGGGGCTGTACTGGGCCGTACCGGCGGCATGTGCGATCGCCAGCGATCGAACGGCGGCCAACCCGCCACCGGCCGTTGTCGCGATCCCCTCAGCACCGGGAAGCCAGGCGGGGAACAGTTGCGCCGCAACGGTTTCCAGTTGGTCCAGGCTGGCGGTGACCGTCGCGCTCTGACTCGAGGGTCCCACCGTCCTCTGCAGAACGACCGCCGGAGCGTTGGACGGGGCCGCCGCCACCGCTCGGTCCACATCCTCCGGTGCAAGGGTCCTGATCCACACCACCCGATCAGTGGGAAGGTCCAACAGGGAGAATGACAACAGTCCGCCTTACACGAGAGGTCGGCACCCATCCTGGCGAGCGCCCCCGGTAGGTGCAATCACCCAGTCGTGGATGCGTCACCGCTGACCGACCCCGGCCGCCAGCCGATCAAGGACACCGGCAGGTCCTCGACCAGGATGACATTGACCAATTTCCGGGCCGCCGCCACGAGTGTTCGACAAACCGGCACCAATCGCACGATGGCGGCAACCAGCCACCTGCGGACGCAATCCGATCGATCCGGATAGTCGAACTGCCGACAAGACGGACCATGCGGCGGATATCCGGGGTTTTACTGGCACTTGGCGGGTAATCGCGCGTACCGGCGCCGCCCGACAGGTGCCACGGTCTCGCAGTGAGGGAGTGCAAACCATGGCCGATCAGCAACCCACCATCATCTTCGTACACGGCGCGTTCGCCGAGTCGGCCAGTTGGAACGGTGTGATCGAGCGGCTGGGGGCGGGGTACAACACGGTGGCCGTGGCCAACCCGCTGCGCAGCCTCGCCGGGGACGCCGCGTACCTGGGGGACGTGATGCGGTGGGTCGCCGGGCCGGTCGTGCTCGTCGGTCACTCGTACGGCGGAATGGTGATCACGCAGGCGGCGGCCGACAATCCGACGGTGCGGGCACTGGTGTACGTCAACGCCCTGGCCCCGGACACCGGGGAGAGCGCGCTGTCGCTGTCCGGGCAGTTCCCCGGCAGCACCCTGGCCGGCAATCTGGTGCAGTATCCGGTGTCCTCCGGCGGCAACGAGGTGGCCATCGCCCAGGATGCCTATCACGGGCAGTTCGCCGCCGACGTCTCCGCCGACCTGGCCTCCCTCATGGCCCGGACCCAGCGCCCGGTCACCGAGCAGGCCCTCAACGACGGTCTGGTCGGGGATCCCGCCTGGCGGTCGCTGCCCAGTTGGTTCGTGTTCAGCGACGCCGACATGAACATCCCGGTCGCCGCGCACCGGTTCATGGCCGAGCGGGCCGACCCGCGCGGCCAGCGGGAGGTCGCCGGTGGCTCCCACGCCTTGTCCGTGTCCCAGCCCGGCGAGGTGGCCGAGAGCGTCATCGAGGCCGTCCGGGGCACCAGCTGATCTTGATCAGTAACTGGCTGTGGCAGCGTAGCTGCGCTGCCCTCGGCGTGTCGGCCAGCTGAACTGCCACACCCCCGCCCTCCCCCTGTTCCGGACGCCCCGACCGGCCCGGCGTGATGTCTGGGCGGCATCGGAGATGTCCGCAGGCATCACGCCGGGAAGGCGACCCCCGAACTGAAGGCTCAGCGGGGGACGACGGTTTCGGCGGCCCACTCGCGCCAGGTGGCCAGGTGATCCGCGGCGATGGCCAGTTGGTCGGCGACCGGGCCGGGGCCGGTGGAGCCGGGGGTGATCCGGGCGGCCAGGGCCGAGCGGACCGAGAGGACGTCGCGTACGGACGGGTCGAGGTGCTCGCTGACGGCGGCCAGGTCGGCGTCGGAGACCTCGTCCAGGGCGCACTCCCGGGCGGCGCAGAGGGCCACCAGCTTGCCGGTGATCTCGTGGGCGTCGCGGAACGGCACGCCCTTGCGGACCAGCCAGTCGGCCACCTCCGTGGCCAGGGAGAAGCCCACCGGTGCGGCGGCGACCAGGCGGTCGACGCGTACCGTCATGGTGGAGATCATCCCGGCGAGGGCCGGCAGCAGCAGTTCCAGGGTGTCGACGGCGTCGAAGGCCGGCTCCTTGTCCTCCTGCATGTCCCGGTCGTAGGTCATCGGCAGGCCCTTGAGCATGGTCAGTACGGCGACCAGCCCGCCGACGAGTCGGCCGGACTTGCCCCGGGCCAGCTCGGCGATGTCCGCGTTCTTCTTCTGCGGCATGATCGAGGAGCCGGTGGCGAAGGCGTCGTCCAGTTCCACCCAGCCGAACTCCTGCGAGGTCCAGAGCACCACCTCCTCGCCGAGGCGGGACAGGTGCACCCCGATCATCGCGGTGATGAAGAGGAACTCGGCGACGAAGTCCCGGTCGGCGACCGCGTCCATCGAGTTGGCGAAGGAGGTACGGAAGCCCAGCTCCTTGGAGACCGCCACCGGGTCCAGGGGCAGGCCCGACCCGGCCAGCGCACCGGCCCCGAGCGGGCTGACCGCGGCCCGGTGGTCCCAGTCGCGCAGCCGATCCAGGTCCCGCAGCAGCGGCTGGACGTGCGCCAGCAGCCAGTGGCCGAAGGTCACCGGCTGGGCGTGCTGGAGGTGGGTCATGCCGGGCGCGGCCGTGTCGACGTGCCGCTCGGCCTGCTCGACCAGGGCCTCGGCCAGTTCGACCAGCCGGGCGGCCACCCCCCGGGCATGGTCACGAAGGTAGAGCCGCAGGTCGGTGGCGACCTGGTCGTTGCGGGACCGCCCGGCGCGCAGCTTGCCGCCGAGGCTGCCGAGCCGCTCCAGCAGACCGCGTTCCAGCGCGGTGTGCACGTCCTCGTCGTCGACCGTCGGCCGGAAGGCACCGGAGGCGCAGGCGGCCTCCAGGTCGTCCAGGGCGGCGAGGATGCGGCCCAGTTCCTCCGGGTCGAGCAGGCCGGCACCGGCCAGCACCCGGGCGTGGGCCCGGGAACCGGCGATGTCGTACGGGGCCAGTCGCCAGTCGAACTGGACGCTCACCGACAGCCGGGCTAGGGCCTCCGAGGGGCCGCCGGCGAACCGGCCACCCCACAGGCTCGTACGGTTGGCTGCGGCGCTGTTCTCGGTCAGGGTCTTGTCGTCCACCCCGCCCATTCTGGTGGTCACGATCGCACCTCAATCAACCGGGCGTACCGAGGGTTCATGGTGTGCCACTCCCGTCGACGTTCTCGTCGCGGCGGGCCCAGCGGGCGAGCCGTTCGCCGAGCGCGGCTCCGCCGTCGCTCTCACGGGCCACGACGAGGATGGTGTCGTCGCCGGCGATGGTGCCGACGACCTCCGGCAGGCCAGCCCGGTCCAACGCGCTGGCCAGGTACTGGGCGGCCCCCGGCGGGGTCCGCAGCACGGCGATGTTGCCGCTGGAGTCGACCTCGTTGAGCAACTCGCGCAGCAGCCGTACCAGCCGGGCCGGGGCCGCCTCCGCGTCGCGCAACGGGCGGTGCCCGTCCTCCGGGATCACGTACACCGCCCGACCGTCACCACCGCGGGCGGTGACGGCGCCGAGTTCCTTCAGGTCCCGCGACAGGGTGGCCTGGGTGACCTGGACGCCCTCGTCGCCGAGCAGTTCGGCGAGTTCGGTCTGGGACCGGATCGCCCGGTCCCGGATCAGTTCGACGATTCGGGCATGGCGGGCGGCACGGGTCAGCGGTGCGGTCATAGGGCGTTACCCTGCCAGCAGGAAGGTCAGCAGCGCCTTCTGGGCGTGCAGGCGATTCTCCGCCTGGTCGAACACCGCGCTCTGCGGGCCGTCGAGCACCTCGTCGGTGATCTCCTCGCCCCGGTGCGCGGGCAGACAGTGCAGCACGATCGCCTCCGGTGCCGCCTCGGCCAGCAGGGTCTTGTTGACCTGGTACGGCAGGAACGGGGTGATCCGGTCCAGTCCGTCGCTCTCCTGCCCCATCGAGGTCCAGGTGTCGGTGGCGATCACGTCGGCGTCCCGGACGGCGGCCACCGGGTCGGTGAGCACCCGCACCGAACCGCCGGTGTCGGCGGCGATCTCCTGGGCCCGGGCCACCACCTCGCCAGCGGGCTGGAAGTCGGCCGGGCCGGCGACCCGGACGTGCATCCCGGCGGTCACCCCGGCCAGCAGGTAGGAGTGGGCCATGTTGTTCGCCGCGTCGCCGAGGTAGGTCAGGGTCCGCCCGGCGGTGCCGCCGCACCGTTCCCGCACGGTGAGCAGGTCGGCCAGCAGTTGGCAGGGGTGGAAGCCGTCCGTCAGGGCGTTGATCACCGGCACGGAGGCACCGGCGGCCACCTCGGCGATCCGGTCGTCGCCGTGGGTACGCAGCACGATCGCGGCCACGTACCGGGACAGCACCCGCCCGGCGTCACTCAGGGCCTCACCCCGACCGAAGTGCGTGACCTGGGTGTCCACCACGAGGGGGTGGCCGCCGAGTTCGGCGATGCCGACGTCGAAGGAGATCCGGGTACGCAGGCTCTGCTTGTCGAACAGCACGGCCACCGCCCGGGGCCCGGCCAGCGGGGCGTGCGCGAAGCGGTCGGCCTTCATCCGGGCCGCCAGGTCGAGCACGGCGGACTGCTCGGCCGGTGTGAGGTCGTCGTCGCGCAGGAAGTGCCGGGTCATGCGGGGGCCTCCGTCGGGGTGTGCTCCGCGTCGGCGCCGGGGTGGTCGGCCGAAGAGGGTGGTACGGCGACCGGGCCGCGCGGGTGCTGGTCAGTCGCGCCCGGCGCCACGGCCGCGGCGGTGGTCAGGGCGGTGGGCAGGGCGGCCAGGAAGGCGTCGGCCTGCGCGGCGGTGAGGATCAGCGGCGGGGCCAGCCGGAGCACGTCCGGCTGCACCGGGTTGACCAGGAATCCGGCCGTACGCAGTGCCTCGGCGGCGGCGGGTGCCACCGGGGCGGCCAGGATCACCCCGAGCAGCAGCCCGGCGCCCCGGACCCCACCGATCAGGGGGTGGCCGAGGGCCTCGATCCCCCGACGTAGCCGTTCCCCCACCCGCTTGACGTGGTCGAGCAGCCCTTCGTGGGCGATGGTGGAGATCACCGCCAGGGCGGCGGCGCAGCTGACCGGGTTACCGCCGAAGGTGGTGCCGTGGGACCCGGGGGCCAGCAGGTCGGCGGCCGGGCCGAAGGCCAGGGTGGCGCCGATGGGCAGCCCGCCGCCGAGCCCCTTGGCCAGGGTCACCACGTCCGGTTCCACACCCTCGGCCTGGTGGGCGAACCAGTGTCCGGTACGCCCGATCCCGGTCTGCACCTCGTCGAGCACCAGCAGGGCGCCGTGCCGGGTGGTGATCCGCCGGGCGGCGGTCAGGTAGCCGGCCGGCGGCACGACCACCCCGTTCTCGCCCTGGATGGGTTCCAGGATCACCATGGCGGTCGCGTCGGTGACCGCCTGCTCCAGGGCGGCCACATCGCCGTACGGGACGTGGGTGACCTCGCCGGGCAGCGGGCGGAAGGGGTCGGCCTTGGCGGGCTGGCCGGTCAGGGCCAGGGCGCCCATGGTGCGGCCGTGGAAGCCGCCCACGGTGGCCACCACATGGGTGCGCCCGGTGCGCCGGGACAGCTTGAACGCCGCCTCGTTGGCCTCCGCCCCGGAGTTGGCGAAGAAGACCCGACCGGGCCGACCGGCCAGGGCCAGCAGCAACTCGGCCAGGGCCACCGGCGGCTCGGAGATGAACAGGTTCGACACGTGCCCGAGGGTGGCGACCTGCTTGGACACGGCGGCCACCACGGCCGGGTGGGCGTGTCCCAGGGAGTTCACGGCGATGCCGCCGAGCAGGTCGACGTACTCCCGGCCGGTGTCGTCGACCACGACGGCGCCGGAGCCGGACACGAGGGCCAGGGGTGGGGTGCCATAGTTGTCCATCATGGACTGGCGCCACCGGTCGGCGAGGGCGGTCATGACGGCACCGAGCCTTCCTTGGTCGAGGGTGTCGCGAGCTCGCTGCGGGCGTTCACGACCATGGTTCCGAAGCCTTCCGAGGTGAAGACCTCCAGCAGGGTGGAGTGGGCGACCCGGCCGTCGACCACGTGCGCGGCCGGCACTCCCTCGGAGACCGCGCGCAGGCAGGCTTCCATCTTGGGCACCATGCCGGACTCCAGCGACGGCAGCAGCTTCGCCAGCTCCTCGGTGGTGATCTCGCTGATCAGGCTGGAGGTGTCCGGCCAGTCGGCGTAGAGCCCGGGTACGTCGGTGAGCATGACCAGCTTGCGGGCCCGCAGCGCGATCGCGAGGGCGGCGGCGGCGGTGTCGGCGTTGAGGTTGTGCAGCACCCCGTCGACGTCCGGCGCCACGGTGGAGATCACCGGAATCCGGCCGGCCGCGATCAGGTCATCCACTGCGGAGATGTTCACCGACTCGACATCGCCGACCTGCCCGACGTCGACCGGTTGCCCGTCGACGTAGGCGGGGCGGCGTACCGCGGTGAACAACCCGGCGTCCTCACCGGAGAGCCCGACGGCCAGCGGACCGTGGGAGTTGATCAGCCCGACCAGTTCCCGCCCGACCTGGCCGACCAGCACCATCCGGACCACGTCCATCGCCTCCGGGGTGGTCACCCGCAGGCCGCCCCGGAACTCGCTGTCGATGCCCAGCCGCGCGAGCATCGCCGAGATCTGCGGGCCGCCGCCGTGCACCACGACCGGCTTGAGACCGGCGTAGCGCAGGAAGACCATGTCGGCGGCGAAGGCCCGCTGCAACTCCGGGTCGATCATGGCGTTGCCGCCGTACTTGACGACCACTGTCGCGCCGGAGAACCGCTCCAGCCAGGGCAGCGCCTCGATCAGGGTGGCCGCCTTGGCCTGGGCGCGGGTCAGGTCCGAGTTCAGGGTCATGTCGAGTAGGCCGAGTTCTCGTGCACGTAGGCGTGGGACAGGTCGTTGGTCCACACCGTCGCCTCGGTGGCACCGGCGTGCAGGTCGATGCGGATGGTGACGTCCCGGCCGGTCAGGTCGACCTTCGACCGGTCCTCGGCGGCGGCCCCGCCCTTGCACACCCAGATGCCGTTGACGGCCACGTCGACCGCGTCCGGCTCGAACTCGGCGGCGGTGGTGCCCACGGCGGCCAGGATCCGACCCCAGTTCGGGTCGTTGCCGAACAGGGCGGTCTTCACCAGGTTGTTGCGGGCCACCGACCGGCCCACCTCGACCGCGTCGTCCTCGTCGGCCGCGCCGACCACCTCGATGGCGATCTGCTTGGTGGCGCCCTCGGCGTCGGCGATCAACTGCTGGGCCAGGTCGTGGCAGGCCGCGGTGACCGCCGTGGTCAACTCCGCAGCGCTCGGCGTGACCCCGGAGGCGCCGCTGGCCAGCAGCAGGACGGTGTCGTTGGTGGACATGCAGCCGTCGGAGTCGATCCGGTCGAAGGTGACCCGGGTGGCGGCGCGCAAGGCGGCGTCCAGGGTCTGCGGGTCGGCGACCGCGTCGGTGGTCAGCACGCAGAGCATGGTGGCCATCGCCGGGGCCAACATGCCGGCGCCCTTGGCCATGCCGCCGACGGTCCAGCCGGTACCGGAGATCACCGTGGTCTTCGGTCGGGTGTCCGTGGTCATGATCGCCTCGGCGGCGGCCTGCCCGCCGTCGGCGCTCAGGGCCCCGATCGCGGCCCCCACCCCCGGCAGGAGCTTGTCCATCGGCAGCCGCTCGCCGATCAGACCGGTCGAGCAGATCGCCACCTCACCCGCCCCGAACGGCTGGTCGGGATGCAGTGCGGTCAGCGCGGCGGCGGCGTGCTCGGCGGTGGCGTGGGTGTCCTGGAACCCGGCCGGACCGGTGCAGGCGTTGGCCCCGCCCGAGTTGAGCACCACCGCCCGGACCAGCCCGCCGTGCAGCACCTGCTCGCTCCATGCCACCGGGGCGGCCTTGACCCGGTTGCTGGTGAAGACAGCGGCGACCCCGGTGTCCGGGCCGTCGTTGACGACCACGGCGATATCCGCTGCGCCGCTGCTCTTGAGGCCGGCGGCTACCCCGGCCGCCCGGAACCCCACAGGTGTGGTGACGGTCATGGCGTTACCCCCAGCGGGGACAGGCCCGTGGTCTCGGGCAGGCCGAACATCAGGTTGGCGTTCTGCACCGCCTGACCCGCGGCGCCCTTGCCGAGGTTGTCCAGGGCGGCTACCACGATCAACCGACCGGAGTCGAGGTCGACGGTGGCTTGCAGGTGGCAGGAGTTGCTGCCCAGGGTCGCTGCGGTGTGCGGCCAGCGGCCCTCGGGCAGCAGGTGCACGAAGGGGCTTTCCGCGTACGCCTGGGCCAGCACCGCCCGGGGGTCCGCCGAGCCGACCGGCCGGGCGGTCACGGTGGCCAGGATGCCGCGCGGCATCGGGGCCAGCACCGGGGTGAAGGACAGGCCGGTCGCTCCGGTGGCCTGCTTGATCTCCGGTACGTGCTGGTGGGCGCCGACCTTGTAGGGCGACAGGTCGCCCATCACCTCGCTGGCCAGCAGGTGGGTCTTGGCGGCCCGACCGGCCCCGGAGGTGCCGGAGGCCGCGACGACCACCACGTCGGCGGGCTCGGCGACACCGGCGGCGATCAGCGGCGCCAGCGCCAGGGTGATCGTGGCGGCGTAGCAGCCGGTGTTGGCGACCCGGGTGGCGGCGGCGATCCGCTCGGCCTGCCCGGGCAGCTCCGGCAGGCCGTAGGTCCAGGCACCGGCGTGCGGGCCGCCGTAGTAGCGGGCCCAGGCCTCGCCGTCGGTGAGGCGGTGGTCCGCCCCCAGGTCCACCACCCGGACCTCGGCGGGCAACTGCGCGGCGAGGGCGGCGGACTGGCCGTGCGGCAGTGCCAGGAAGACCAGGTCGGCCTCGGCGAGCGTCTCCGGTACGGTCTCGGCGAAGGTGTGGTCCAGCCCGACGAGCTGCGGGTGCACGCTGTCGACGCGCTGCCCCGCCTGGCTGTGTGCGGTGGCGGCGACCAGGTCGAACTCGGGATGCCCGGCGAGCAGGCGGAGTAACTCACCACCCGCGTAGCCGCTCGCACCGGCGACCGCGACCCGAATTCCCATGCCTACCTCCGTATGACTATGCAGGGAGGCTAGCAGCGCATGCGGCCCACTGCAAGTTCATGCAGTGGGCCGCATGAGAATGCTTTATTGTTAAGAAGGGTCCCCTGCTATGCCGCAGGCGTTAACCGGGGGCCCTTCCTTACCGCCTACAGCCGGCCCTCGGCCACCGCCTGGCTGACCCAGGGGATGACCTCGTCGAGCATCTCGTCGAGGGAGGTGGTCGCGGTGAAGCCCAGCACCTCGGCGGCCTTGGTGGTGTCCGGCACCCGTTTGCGGACGTCGTAGCGGAAGGGTTCGTCGCTGACGTACCGGAACGGCACCTCCGGGCCCTTGATCTTGTGCCAGATCAGCTCGGCCAACTCCAGCACGGTGGTCGACCGGGCGGTGGAGAGGTTGAAGTCCTCGTTGTGGGCCGCCGGATGCTCGATCGCCGACGCGATGCCCCTGGCCAGGTCGCCGCCGTAGGTGTAGTGCCGCACCTGGTCGCCCTCGCCCAGGATGTGCAGCGGATCCTGCCCCTTGACGATCTTCTGCACCAGGTCGGGCACCACGTGCGACATGGCCAACTTCACGTTGCCGGAGAGCACCTCGGCCTGCCCCAGCGCCCGCCCCTCCCCCACGCCTACGCAGTTGAAGGGCCGCACGATCGTGTACGGCAACCGGTACTGCTCCCAGGCGGCACGGGCGTAGTACTCCACCGCCAACTTCTGAAACCCGTACGACGACAGCGGCGGCGGGATGCGCCGCTCGTCCCCCTCCCGACTGGGCCAGTGCTCGGTCGACTCGTACACCATCGAGGAGGAGAGGTAGGTGACCTTGGTCAGGGTGCCGTCGCGGTGGGCCCGCAGCGCCGCGTCGCAGGTCGCGGCCATGATCCGCTCGTTGGTGGCGAGCAGGTCATAGGCGTACGCGTGGAAGTAGGAGATCCCACCGATCATCGCCGCCCCGGCCACCAGGTGGTCGCAGCCGTCGAGCAGCTCGGTCAACAGGTCGGTGTCGCGGGCGTCGCCCTCGACGAACCGGAACCGGGGATGGGTGTCGTAGCTGTGGCTGACCGGGCCGTACTTGGAGAAGTTGTCCACCCCGACGACCTCGTGGCCCCGGTCCAACAGCTCCGCGACCAGATAGCCGCCGATGAAGCCGGCCGAACCAGTTACCAGGACCTTAGCCACGTGCGCTCCTATGCGGTCTTCTCGTACTCGGTGGACTCGACGGTCTGCACCGCCGCCGGTCGGGTCCGGGCGGCCAACTTCTCCCGGTTCAGCCGTCGACCGTAGGCGAACAGATACCAGCGCAGGTACCCGGGGAGGAACCGGCCCAGGTCGAAGTGGGACTCGCCGAGGGGCCGGTCCAGCCAGATGGTCGGGATCTCGGCCACCGGCAGGCGCAACCGGGTCGCCTTGGCGGTCAGCTCCAGCCCGATCTCGAAACCGGTCCGCGACTCGATGCCCACCTGCCGGACGAAGGCGGTGTCGTACGCCTTGAAGCTGTTGGTGGCGTCCCGGGTGCCCACCCGCGCCAGGGTGTAGAGGCTGCGCCCCGCCCAGCGGGACATCATCCGCTTCAGCCGGGGCCCGCCCACCTGCTGACCGCCCGGCATGTACCGGGAGGCCGCGGCCACCACCACCCCCCGGTCCACCAGTCGGGCCAGCTCGTCGATCTGCCGGGGATCGTCACAGCCGTCGGCCATGGTCACCACCACGACCGGGGCCCGCGCCACATCGATGCCGAACCGGATGGCGTTGGCCGGGCCCCGCCCGTAGGTGTTGAGCACCGCCCGCACCCGGGGGTCGGTCCGGGCGGCCTGCTCGACGTACGGGACGGTGGTGTCCTCCGGCATGTCGTGCACGATGAGCACCTCGGCCGGCAGCAGCATCTCCCGCAGCATCCGCTCCAGGCAGCGCACGATCGCCGCGCCCTCGTTGTAGACCGGCACGATCACCGAGACCCGGGGGATCACACCCGCACCCCCTGCCCGGTCAGGCCCCACATGTCGATCACCGGTTTGTCGGTGTCCAGGCGGGCGTACTGCTCGTGCGGGGCCGCGATGACCAGCAGATCGGCTCGGCGCAACACCTCGTCCAGGCCGAGGAGACGCTCGTCGACGACGTACGGGTCGGTGCAGATGGTCTCCCGGGTCTTCAACGCCAGGATCTTGCGCAGCTTGTACGCCAGGCTCTCCCGGGGATCGTCGCTGCCACCCTTGAAGGCCATGCCGAGGATGCCCACGACCGAGTCGGCCAGGTCGAACCGGTCCTCCAGCCGGGAGACCAGGTACAACGGCAGACCCTCGTTGATCAGCATCGCCGAGTGGCCGAGCACGAAGTTGTTCCGGTTGAAGGCGGCCAACTGCATGGTGTCCTTGAACAGGCACGGCCCGGCCGCGAACCCGGGCATCGGCAGGTCGGCGGCGCGGGGATACTCGTACGCCACGGCGTGCCGGATCCGGGCGAAGTCCAGCCCGAAGTCGTTGGCCATCATCCAGAACTGGTTGGCGGTGGCGAACTTGATGTACCGCCAGGTGTTGGTGAACAGCTTCGCCAGCTCCGCCTCCTCCGGCGTCAGCGTGACGATCCGGTTGGTCAGATGCCGGAACAGCTTCTCCGCCCGAGCCAGCGACTGCGGGGTACGCGCGGCCACGATCTGCGGCAGGGTGAACAGCTCGGTCATCGCGTGCCCCTCGGCGATGCGCTCCGGGCAGAAGGCGACATCCGCCTGCACTCCCCGGCCGACCAGCAACTTCTCCGTCAACGCGGTCACCCCGGGGTAGACCGTGCTGCGCAGCACCACCAACTGCCCGTCGCGCAGATGCTCCGCACAGCGTTCCAACGCCCGCGGCACGGCCCCCAGATCCGGGTTCAGGTGCTCGTCGACCGGGGTGCCGACCACCACCACCAGATGCTCGGAGGTGCCGACGGCGGCCGGGTCGGTGGTGGCCCGCAGCCGGCCGGCGGCCACCGCCTCGGCCAGGGGCTCGGCCGCCCCGGCCTCGGCGAAGGGCAGGGTCGCCGAGTTGACCGTGGCGACGGCCTCGGCGTTGATGTCGTACAACACGACGGAGAGCCCGCGGGCGGCGAAGGCGATGCCCAGTGGCAGGCCCACCCGGCCGCAACCACCGACTATGCAGACGTCGACCGAGGCAGAGGGCTCATCGGGCATGAGGGGGCTCCCGTGGGGGTGGCGGGTGTGATCCCAAGGGTCATCGGGATCACAGCAGGCTAACCCCTCGGAGGTGACTCGTGGGTAACCAAATAATCCAAGCGTCCTGACCATTCGGCCGATCCGCCCCCGACCGGCGACTTCAGCACCGTACCGGCGGCGGATCGGACCGCCCTCGACCTCACCTGGTCGGTCGCGCCAACCCCTGCTGCCGCTCGTAGGTTCGCAGCGCGACATCCCAGGCCTGGGTGTACTCCGAGGGCCCCAGACCGAGGTCGCCGTGGCCCTTGACCGCCTCCCGGAGCAGCTCCACCAACCCGGGAACGATGTCCCGGCGTTCGGCGATGTAGTGGTGGAAGACCTCGGCGAACTGCTGACCGGTCAGCCGCGCGGCGTACGCGGTCACCGGGTCGTCCTGAAGGTTCTGCAACACCGCCGCCCACCGGCGGGTCAGATCGTCGGCCTGCCAGGTGCGGATCTTCTCAAGTTCGTGTTCGCACTCCAAGGCGATCCGCTGCTCCCAGTACGGACGCAGCCGTTCCCGCACCCGCTCGTCCGGGCTGACCCGGATCCGCACCGAGAACTGCGGCAGGTGCCCCTCCTGCGGCCACCGCTGCTGACCCAGCAGGTCGTTGAGGGCCCGTTCCAGGGCGTGGGCCCGGTGCGGCTCGTGCTCCCGGGCCAGGTCCACGGCACGCTCCCGGACGATCCCGCAGGCCCAGGGCAGCAGCGCCTCGGCCCGCAGCCGCAGAGCGTCGAAGGTCATGCCGGTCGCGGTCCACAGGTAGACCACATGCAGGTTGAAGTCGAAGGCGTCACCCTTGGCCGGCACCAGGAGAGGCTGGGGTACCTCCTGCCGAAAGGTGACCCGGGCCGGCGCCACCGCAGGCGGTGGTGGTGGCGCGGGTACGGCGGTCGGCGGAAAGATCGCGTGCCACCAGCGGCGTCGCTGCGTCGGCACACCGTGTCGCACCTGGGGCGTCCCGGCGGGTCCAGTGGTCATCAGGCATCCTCAGCAATCAGGGTTTCGACGTCGTCGAGCAGGGCGCACCCGGGCAGCACCGAGCGCCAGACATGCCGTAGCTGGTGGTGCAGCCGACGGGCCAGCGGAGGCCGGCCGGCCAGCACCAGCCGCAGCAACGCCAGCAGGTGGGCGGTCACCTCGGGCTGGCCGTCCGCCCGGCCCAGCCAGAAGCCGAGGGTCCGCCAGGACCGGTACGCCGTCTCCGGCAGGCTCAGCGCCGTCGCCCACAGGGTCGCCAGGTCGTCGACGGAGATGATCCCGGTCCGGGCCAGATCCAGCAGTTCCGGCCAGTGTTCCCGGGGTGGTCTGGCCCACCGTTCGGCCAGGATCCGCAAGGCCCGGGCGGCGTGCAGCCGTACCTCCCGGTCGGCCGGGTCGGTCGAGACGGCCCACTGGGCCAGGGCCTTCACCAGGGCGGCCCCGTGTCCGCCCTGGTAGACCTCGACCAGGCCGCGTACCACGGAGTTGTGCCGGCGTTGCATCCGGTTGGCGGCGACCAGTCGAAGCTGCCCCAGGGCCGCGTCCGGCCAGAGCCGGGCCAGCCCCAGCTCATGGGCGCGGGCGACCGTGTCGCGCAGGTGGGCCGCCGGGCCGGCGGCCCAGCGGTCCAACTCGACACCGACCCGCTGCCGTAGCCGGGGTTGCATCGCGATCGCGACCAGGATGATCGCGGCCGCCTGCCGCACCCCCGCCCGCCGCTCCCCCGCCAGGTTCCGCACCACCTCCAGGGCGGTCTGCACCTCCCGACCGGCCGACCAGCCGATGGCGGCGGCTGCCGCCTGCCGTACCTCCGGCTCGTCGGCCCGCACCAGTTCCGCCAGCCAGTCCAGCAGTACCCGGGGCAGCCACCAGTCGGTCCAGGCCATGTCCAGCACAGCGGTACGCAGTTGCTCGGTACCGGGGGCGAACTGCATCCGGATGCCGCCGGTCGCCCAGTCCTCGTTCGGTATCACCATGGCGGCCCGCAGGGTCGGCCCGAGCACCTCGTCCAGGGTGATGCCGCGCAGCCGTACCGCGGTCTGCGCCCCGTGCGGGCCCGGCACCAGCCGGTCGGCCGCCAGCCGGATCTCCACCGTGGACAGCCCGGCGAATACCACACAGGACAGCCGGAAGGCCCGTACCTGCTCGGCGGACCAGCCCACCGAGGCGCCGGCGTCGGCCGACACGTCGAGGATCTGGGCGGCCCGCTCCCGAAGCTGCCGGGGTAGCAGTTGGGCCAGCCGGTCGGTCAGGGACCTGCCGCGTGGCACCGTCTGCGCCAGGGCCGTAACCAGGGGAAGCACCTCGCGGGGCCGTGGGCCACCGGCCAGGTAGGCCGAGAGCAGGGGATGCCGACTGCATTCCTCGTCGACGTACTGGTCCACACACTCGCCGGCACAGTCCTCGGCGCAGAAGCCGACGCACCGCCCGGCCAGGTCCCGCCGCAGGCGGGCCCGGAACACCTCGGCCGCAGGTGCCGGTCGATGCTCCACGACATGCCCGGCGAGATCCTGTACCCGCCGGGAGAAGTCGCCCACCAGCAGCAGGGTCATGCCCGCGGTCGCGGCCCGCTCGGCCAGCCCCATCAGGGTGTAGCCGTCCAGCTCGCTGACGGCCTCCTCGGACAGTCGCAGCACGTAGCCGCTGCCCGCACGCCGACCCAGCTTCGTCCGGAACACGTCGGTGAGCTGCTCCACCCCGAGAATGTTCACCCCGTCGATCCCGTGCCGCCTCACCGAGGCGACCAGCGCGGAGGTGAGTTTTCCGCTGCCCGGCGGCCCGGACAGGCACACCAGGTGACGCTGCTTGAGGTGGTGGTCGAGTTGCTGGTCACTGCCGGCCGGCGCGTACCCCCGCACCAGGTCCTGCACGGTCGTCTCGCTGAGGGTCTCGGACCAGACCCGGCGCCCGTCCACCGACTCGGTCGCCGCGCTGACATTGACCGTACCGATGGCCAGGGCCCCGTGGCCGGTCGCGTTCTGCCCCCGCACGTACATGTCGCCGGCATCGATCTCGGCGGCACCGAACAGACCGGCCAGCCGACGCAGCACCTCACCGGAGTCGAGCGAATCCTCCCGGTCGTCCTCCTCCTCGACCCGGTCGCTCTCCTTCTCCCGGTCGCTCTCCTTCTCCTGCTCCGGCTCGGTCTTCCGGTCGGTCTCGGTCTCCTGGTTGGTCGGGTCGCTGGGGCCCGTGCCGGAACCGGTCACCGGCTCGTCGGTCATCGGCCCGCCTCCGGGGGCAGGACGACGTCACGACCGACAGAGCCGATCGCGATCGCGCCCGGTCCCACGGCATTCTGGCCGTCGACCCGGATGTTCCCGGTACGGATCCCGCCGGTCGGCGACGGGGGATCCTGCCGGGCTGCCGCCTCCGGCTCCGGCTGGTTCGTCTCCGGGGACGGTGGCTCGTCCCGCCAGGAGGTGACGTCCTCGTCGAGGACGCAGAGCCAACCCGGCTCGTGGAACCCCTTCTCCGCGTGCACCACCTCGATCCGCCGGAACCGGCCCGGTCGAAGCTCCTCCGGGTACTGGGTCACCACATCCCGGTAGATGTCGGGGGAGACCACCAGGGCGATCCCGGCGTCGGGGAAGGCGGCCAGCGCCCGACGCACCGGGGCGGCGTCGCAGAGCCGGCTGACCGTGACGACCGCCTGGCCCGGAAACCCGTTGGCCCCGTCCAGGTGCACCATGCCCTGGTGCACCGCCACCCGCAGCCGGATGCGGGCCACCGGAAGTCGGTCGGCGTTGTACCGCCGCAGTCGGCGATTCAGTTCCGGCAGGAACCGGCCGATCACCCGCGCCTCGGGCAGTTCGGTCGGCAGGACGGCCAGTTCACCGTCCCCGGACTGCTGGGTCGTCCAACCGGCCCGATCCATGCCCACCTCGTCGGCCGCCTCCCGCAGCAGCCGATGGAAGTCCAGTTGGGCGTCGTACTGCTGAAGGTTGCCGCGCTGGCTGTAGCGCTCCATGTCCACACAGATCAACAGCCGCCGCTGCGGATGTTGCATGTCGTCCCCCTCCCACCCGGCCCGCGAGGGGCGGGTATCAGCGACATACAACCGGTGCCGGCCCGCGCAGACCCCGTAGAAGTACGGCATCCGCAGAAATGTCCGTCAGTGGTCATCCCGTACGGTGCGGGCATTCCGTCGCGCCGTCCACGATGCACTCGTCTTATGTGGAACATCCCGATCGACGTACTGCTGGAATTGGATCTGGCTCCGCACCTGACTTTCGGCCTGCTGCTGGCCTACCTGCTCGGAATGACGGTGTCCCGCCGGGTATGGCGTAGTGCCACCGTCCGGCTACGCTGCGAGCGCCGTCGTCTGCTGAGCAGAGTAGGAGCCTGGATGCGCCGCGAAGCGGACCCGAACTCGCAGTGGCCCCACGGCACCTTCCTGCAACGGCTGGGCCCATCCGTCCGGGCCGCCCTGCTGGAACTGGGGGTACGTCGTCAGGTACCGGCCGGTCAGATCCTGATCCACGAAGGACAGCAGCAGTCGCACCTGGTGCTGATCGAGGAGGGTCTGACCAAGGTCACCGCCGCCCTGCCCGACGGCCGCACCGCCCTGCTGTCCCTGCGGGTCGGCGGTGACCTGGTCGGCGAGATGTCGGCCCTCAACGGTCGGCCACGCTCGGCCACCGTCACCACCTGCGGCACGGCCCGCTACAGCGTGATCACCTCGGAGCGGTTCCGCGCCTTCCTCCGGGCCAATCCGGACGCCGCCCTCGAACTCGCCGCCATGGTCTCCGACCGGTTGCGCTGGTCGAACCGCCGACGGATCGACTTCTCCTCCTACCCGGTCAAGATCAGAGTGGCCCGGGTGATCGCCGAGTTGTGCCGTACCCACGGCCGCCAGACCCCCGAGGGGGTCGTCATCGACGTGCGACTCACCCAACCGGAGCTGGCGTCCATCTGTGGCGCCTCGGAGACCTCGGTCCAGAAGATCCTGCGGGAGCTACGCACCGAAGGGCTGGTCGACACCGACTACCGCCGGATGACCGTCCGGGACCTGCCCCGCCTTCAGCAGCTCGGGCAGTTGCCGGCCGAGGAGTGTTAACCAGGGCCCCTTCCTATGCACGAGGCGTTAAGAAGGGGCCCTTCCTTACCGGTCAGGCGCCACGGAGGGTGGCGCCGACGCGTTCGGTGGCGCGGGCCACCGCGGCGTCGCGGGCGGCCACGGCCTCCTCGACGGTCAGGGTGCGGTCGGGGGCCCGGAAGGTGAGCTTGTAGGCCAGCGACTTGCGGCCGGCCCCCAGCTGCTCCGAGGCGTACACGTCGAACAGGCGCACCGACTCCAGCAGCTCACCGGCTCCCTCGGTGAGGGCCTGCTGGACCTGTTGGGCGGGCACGGTGTCCTCGACCACCAGGGCCACGTCGATCAGGGCCGGCGGGAAGCCGGAGACTCCGGGCGCGGGCAGCACCGGGGCCGCCGGCAGGGCGTCCAGGTCCAGCTCCATGGCACTGGTCCGCCGGGGCAGCTCCAGGTTGGCCAGCACCGCCGGGTGCAGCTCACCGGCGTGACCGACGACCACCCCGTCGACCAGCAGCTGCGCGCAGCGGCCGGGGTGCCAGGGGGCGTACTCGGTGGCCCGTACCTCGATCCGGTCGGCCGGGATGCCGGCGGCCGCGAGGACCTCCCGGCCCGCCTCCACGGCGTCCGCCCAGGAGGCCGGTCGCCCGGCCCCCCACCAGCCGGCCGGCTCGATGTCGCCGGTCAGCACGACGGCGACATGCCGGGGCTGATGCGGCACGACCGCGTCGGCGGCGGCGAACTCGGCGTCCGTGGGTCGCCGGTCCACCCCCATGGTCGGCGGGCTGCCGGCGCCCGGACGGGGCTGGAAGACCACCCCGATCTCGTAGAGGGCCAGGTCCCGCAGGCCACGGCCGAGGTTGCGCCGGACGATGCCGAGCAGCGGGCCGAGCAGCGTGGTACGCAGCAGCGGCTCCTCGTCGGAGAGCGGATTGGCCACCCGTACCGCCTGGCGGCGGGGGTCCTCGGCGGGCAGGGCGAACTGGTCGGCCAGGTCGGTGGCAACGAAGGGGTGCGCCAGCACCTCGACGTAGCCGCGTTCGGCCAGCGCCCGGGACACCGACCGGTTGCGGCGCTGCTGCCAGGTCAGCCCCCGGCCGGGCGGGGCGGTGGGCAGCAGGGACGGCACCTTGTCGTACCCGTCGAGGCGGACCACCTCCTCGACCAGGTCGGCCGGGTCGGTCAGGTCGGGCCGCCAGGTCGGCGGGGTGACACTGAGCAGGTCGGTGTCACCGGCGGCGACCCCCACCTCGCCGGGGTCCTCGGTCAGCCGGTCGGCGCCCCGGGCCACCGTGCAGCCGATCTGCTCCAGCAGGGCGACCACCCGCGCCGGTGGGTACGCCACACCGACCCGCCGGCTGGGCAGGTCCACCGGCAGCGTCACCGGGGTACGGGGTGCGACATGGTTGATGTCCAGCACCTCGTCCCCGGCGGTGCCGCCGGCGTACGCGGTGAGCAGGGCGACCGCCCGGTCCAGGGCGACCAGCGGCAGGGCCGGGTCGACCCCCCGCTCCCACCGCTTCGCCGCCTCGCTGAACAGCTTGTGTCGACGCGCGGTACGCCCCACCATCGCCGGATCCCAGTGCGCGGCCTCGAACAGCACGTTGACCGTGCTGGGCAGCACCTCGCTGGTCTCGCCACCCATCACGGCGGCCAGCGAGATCGGCACCCCGTCGCCGTCGCCGCCGAGCGGGTTGGGCAGGCCGGCGTCGCAGATGACCATGTCTTCCGGGGCCAGCGCCCGGGTCACCCCGTCCAGGGTGGTCAGCTTCTCCCCCGCCACCGCCCGGCGCACCACCAGGGGCCCGGCCAGCCGGTCGGCGTCGAAGGCGTGCATCGGCTGCCCGAGTTCCAGCATCACGTAGTTGGTGATGTCCACCGGCAGCGAGATGGTGCGGATGCCGGCGACGGTGAGTCGCAGCTGCATCCACTCCGGGGTCTGCGCGCTCGGGTCGACCCCGCGCACCATCCGGGCCGCGAACCGGTCGCAGCCCACCGGGTCGCGTACCTCGACCGGGTAGGCGGGCGTGGGGGTGCCCGGGGTCGCGGGCGTGCGACCCCGGTCGGAGTAGTCCAGACCCAGGGCGTGGGCCAGTTCGCGGGCCAGCCCGCGCAGGGACATCTGGTAGCCCCGGTCCGGAGTGACCTCCACCTCGACGACGATGTCGTCCAGCCCGACCACCGGGCGGGCGTCGTCGCCGGGGGCGGCGACGAGGTGTTCGGGCAGCACCAGGATGCCGGAGTGGTCGTCGCCCAGGCCCAGTTCCTTGGCGGAGCAGATCATGCCGTGGGAGTTGCGCCCGTAGGTCTTGCGGGCGCCGATGGCGAAGCCGCCCGGCAGCACCCCGCCGGGCAGGATCACCACCACCCGGTCACCGGGGGCGAAGTTACGTGCCCCGCAGACGATCTCCTGCGGTTCACCGGTGCCGTTGGCGGCACCCACGTCGACCCGGCAGAACCGGATCGGCTTCTTGAAGCCGGTCAACTCCTCGATGTCGAGGACCTGGCCGACCACCAACTGCCCGGTGACCGTGGTGGACAGGTCCACGATGGACTCCACCTCGATACCGAGGTCGACCAGGGCCCGCTCCAGTTCGGCGGCGGACAGGTCCGGCAGGTCTACGTACTCCCGCAACCAACTGACAGAAACTCGCATGACTCGTTACCACCGTCTCCGTAACTCGCGCGCCCGCACTACGCCCCGTGGCCGAACGCCCGGGTGAACCGGACGTCGCCCTCGACCATGTCCCGCATGTCCCCCACCCCGTGTCGGAACATCACGGTGCGGTCGATGCCCATGCCGAAGGCGAACCCGGAGTAGACCTCCGGGTCGATGCCGCAGGCCCGCAGCACCCGGGGGTTGACCATGCCGCAGCCGCCCCACTCGACCCACTGGGGGCCCTTGCGGTGCTCCGGGAACCACACGTCGAACTCCGCCGACGGCTCGGTGAACGGGAAGTAGTGCGGCCGGAACCGGGTCTTGGCGCCCTCGCCGAACATGGCCCGGGCGAAGTGGTCCAGGGTGCCGCGCAGGTGGGCCATGGTGATGCCCTTGTCCACCACCAGGCCCTCGACCTGGTGGAAGACCGGGGAGTGGGTGGCGTCCAACTCGTCGGTGCGGTAGACCCGACCGGGTACCACCACGTAGATCGGCGGCTTACGGGTGAGCATGGTGCGCGCCTGCACCGGCGAGGTGTGGGTACGCAGCACCAGCCCGGACTGCTCGGGTGCGATGTGGAAGGTGTCCATCAGGCCCCGGGCCGGGTGGTCGACCGGGATGTTGAGGGCGTCGAAGTTGGTCCACTCCAGCTCGACCTCGGGCCCCTCGGCCACCTCGTAGCCCATCCCGATGAACAGGTCGCTGATCTGTTCCATCAGCACACTGACCGGGTGCCGGGAGCCGCGCGGGCGCCGGTCGTAGGGCAGGGTCACATCGACACGTTCGGCGACCAGGACCCGCTGCGCCTGCTCGCGGTCGAGCACCTCGGATCGGGCGGCGTAGGCCTGCTCGATGCTGCGACGGGCCTCGTTGACCCGCTTGCCGGCGTCGGCCTTGGCGGCCGGCGGCAGGGCGCCGATCTCCCGGCGGGCCAGCGAGACCGGGGACCGGTCGCCGAGGTGCGCCGGGCGTACGGCGGCCAGGGCGTCGGGGTCACCGGCGGCGGCGAACGCCTTCTCGGCCTCGGTCACGGCCTCGGCCAGGGCGGCCGGGTCGAGCAGGGCGACCTGCTTCGGGTCGTACGGATCGTTGCGGTAGGTCATGGCGTACGGGCACTCCTCACGGCGGTGCCGGCCCTCACGGGCGGCGAAGCGAGTCTACGGACGCGCGGCTGCGCCGCAGCCCGCCGGTGGGAGTGGTGCGGAGAGCAGATCAGGCCCGCCGCCCGCCGACACCGGCGGGCTGGCTAAACGTACGCCGTGGTGCGTCCACCATCAGGGCCGCTCTCCTCGTGCTCTGCGCGTGATCTCATGTCAGCGCTGGGCTCTCGCCGAAGCGTACAGGCAGACCGCCGCGGCCGCAGCCAGGTTCAGGCTCTCGGCCCGCCCGTGCAGCGGCACCCGGACCCGGGCGTCGGCGGCGGTGATCAGCTCCTCGGGCAGCCCGTGCGCCTCGGAACCGAACAACCAGGCGGTGGGTACGGCCAGCCGGCCCGCGTCGGCCAACTCATCGAGATCCGTCTCGCCGTAGCCGGTGGCGGCCAGCACGGTGAGACCGGCCGCCCGGGCGGCGGTGAGCACCGCCACCGGGTCGCGTTCGCGCACCACGTCGACATGGAACAGACTGCCCGCCGAGGACCGGACACACTTGCCGTTGTACGGGTCGACGGCCTCCCCGGCGAAGATCACCGCGGCGGCACCGGCCGCGTCTGCGGTACGCAACACCGTCCCGGCGTTACCCGGGTCCCGGATGCCGGCGAGCACCGCGACCAACCGAGGCTCGCGGGACAGGGCGGTCTCCAGGGGCACGTCCAGGTGCTGGCAGACGGCGACCAGGCCCTGCGGGGCCACGGTCTCGGCCAGCGCCGCGAGGGCCTCGTCGGTCACCTCGGAGACGGGTACGTCGGCATCGGCGGCGGCTGCCGCCAGGTCGGCGTACCGGTCGAGGGCGGCGGGGGTGCCGAACACCTCGACCACCGTCCGGGGGCGGGCCAGGGCCTCGCGGACCGCCTGGGGTCCCTCGGCCAGGAAACGGCCGGCGGCCTCGCGTTCCCGGCGACGGTGCAACCGGCGGGCGGCGACCACCCTGGGGGTACGCGGCGTGAAGGGCATGGTGTCCTCTCACCACACACACGCGAGGCGCCCCCCTGGTCGAGGGACGCCTCGCGGTGTCGTGCGGGGATCAGGCGGCCTGGGCCGCCGCGCCGCCGATGCCCTCGGCCTGCACCGCGGCACGGGCCAACTCGACGATCGCCGCGAAGGCGGCGGCGTCGTTGACGGCCATGTCGGCCAGGATCTTGCGGTCGACCTCGATGCCGGCCAGGCGCAGGCCCTGGATCAGCCGGTTGTAGGTCATCCCGTTGGCACGGGCACCCGCGTTGATCCGCTGGATCCACAACTGCCGGAAGTCACCCTTGCGGTCGCGACGGTCCCGGTAGGCGTACTGCATCGAGTGCAGCACCTGCTCCTTGGCCTTGCGGTACAGCCGGGAGCGCTGACCGCGGTAACCACTCGCGGTCTCCAGCAGGGTACGGCGCTTCTTCTGGGCGTTCACAGCCCGCTTGACGCGTGCCATCTCAACTCCTTCTTGGGCTCAGGTGGCGCGCGTCAGCGGCCGAGCAGCTTCTTGATGCGCTTGACGTCGGCCTTGGCCACCTCGACCACGCCCGTCAGCCGCCGGGTACGGGTGGAGGGCTTCTTCTCCAGGAGGTGGCGCTTGTTGGCCTGCTCCTTCATGAGCTTGCCCTTGCCAGTCACCCGGACCCGCTTACCCGTCCCCGTGTGGCTCTTCATCTTCGGCATGTGGAACGTCTTCTCCCCTGTTACTGGCCGCTGGTGTCAGCGGTCCCGCCGGTCTCACCGGCTGCTGCGCTCTCACCGGCCGCCACGGACTCGGTAGCCGCCTCGGGCTCGGTAGCCGCCACGGAATCCTCCGCGGTCCGCTCCCGAGGTCCACCACGCGACGCCGTGGCGGCGACCGCGGAGGCCTTCACGGCCCGGTGCGGAGCGAGAACCATGATCATGTTTCGGCCGTCCTGCTTAGGAGCGGACTCAACGTATCCCAGTTCCGTGATCTCGGATTCGAGCCGACGCAGAAGCCGGTAACCCAGCTCCGGGCGACTCTGCTCGCGACCGCGGAACATGATCGTCACCTTGACCTTGTCTCCGGCCTTGAGGAACCGCACCACGTGACCCTTCTTGGTCTCGTAGTCGTGCGGATCGATCTTCGGGCGGAGCTTCATCTCCTTGATGACGGTCTGCTGCTGGTTACGCCGCGCTTCGCGCGCCTTCAGTGCGCTCTCGTACTTGAACTTGCCGAAGTCCATGAGCTTGCACACCGGCGGGCGCGCCATCGGCGCAACCTCGACCAGGTCCAGATCGACGTCCGCGGCCAGCTGAAGGGCGCGCTCCAGCGGGACGATGCCCACCTGCTCACCCTCGGGGCCGACCAGTCGGACCTCACGTGCCCGGATCTGCTCGTTCACGCGTGGTTCGACGCTGATGGGGCCTCCTCGAGTCGGTTCTTCATCGGTGGCCGACCCGTGCGGTCCCCGTCGGGAACCGGCCCGGAAAGCAGAAGGCCCCGGCACATGCCAGGGCCCGCTCGACCGGTCGGCACGATCACAGGATCGCGCATCCGGAACCGGGAGGTGCCCGGAACCGGTGACCGGACCCGGCCGCCGCAGTCGGCGACTCGGGTGGGAGCAGGCGCCCCACTTTCACGGCCATCCACTCACGCGGACAGCCTGGTCGACTTGACCACACTACACCCACGGCCACCGGGGCCCCAACCCGGCATGGCCGGCGGCTCGGGACGAGGGGGTCAGGAGCCGGAGGCACCCTGGGCCAGGGCGGCCAGGTGGGCCTGGTGCAGCCGGCGCAGGGCCCGGACCCCGTCGACCGCCAGCTGCTTGTCGGCGGCCTGGAGGGCCACCATCGGCAGCAGGTCGTCGTCGTACAACTCCAGGGCGGCCCAGGGCGCACCCCGGTCGAACCGGATCCCCCGCACGACCTCCCAGGGCAGCTCGTAGGAGCCGATGATGTTGCGCACCCGCACCCCGCGCGCGTCCGCGTCCACCCTGGGACGGGTGAACAGCAGGGTGCCGAGGGCGAAGATCACCCCTAGGCCGATCATGGCGAACTGGTCGCCGCGCTGGAAGGTGCCGAAGCCGTTGCCGGTGGGGCCGGTCAGGGTGGTGGCGATCAACGCGAACACCACCACCAGTACGACCGCCGACACCCAGCAGACCACCCGGATGCGCCGGGGTCGGAGCCGGACCGACTCACCGCCGGTCACCGGCTGCGGGTCGGCCGTGCCGGCACTGGGCTGCGCTGGGTCCCGCCGCTGACTCATGCCATCAGTCTGCCATCCGCCCACGGCCGGGCGGACGGCGCCACACGCGGCGACACCAGCACCGACACCAACGCCGGCACCGGCCTCACAACCGGCAGGCGTGGATGTTGGTGACCAGGATCGCCCGGGCCCCGAGCTCGTAGAGCTCGTCCATGATCCGGTGCACGTCGTCGCGGAGCACCATGGCCTGCACCGCCACCCAGCCCTCGCGGTGCAGCGGGGAGACCGTCGGCGACTCGATGCCCGGGGTCAGGGAACTGGCCCGGTCCAGCAGACCGGCCGGCACGTCGTAGGCGAGCATCACGTACCGGCGGGCCACCAGCACCCCGTGCAGCCGGCGCAGCAACTGCTCCGCCTGCGGCTGGGACCCCGCCCCGGCCCGACGGACCAGCACCGCCGAGGAGCGCAGCAGCGGCTCACCGAAGACCACCAGGCCGGCCTGGCGCAGGGTGGCCCCGGTCTCCACCACGTCGGCCACCACGTCGGCCACACCCAGTCGGATGGCGTTCTCCACCGCCCCGTCGAGGCGGATCACCTCGGCCTTGACACCCAGCTCGGCCAGGTAGCGCTCGACCAGGCCCGGGTAGGCGGTGGCGATCCGGTGCCCACCCAACTCCCGTACGTCGTCGACGTCGTCCGGGCGGGCGGCGAACCGGAAGGTGGCCCGGCCGAAGTTCAGGTCGACGACCTCCTCGGCCGGTGCGCCGGAGTCGATCAGCAGGTCCCGGCCGGTGATCCCGACGTCCAGATCACCGGAGCCGACGTAGGTGGCGATGTCCTTCGGCCGCAGGTAGAAGAATTCGATGTCGTTGGCCTCGTCCCGGCAGACCAGGTCCTTGGGGTCGCTGCGCTGGCGGTAACCCGCCTCGCGCAGCATCTCGGCGGCCGAGGAGGCCAGGGCGCCCTTGTTGGGTACGGCGACACGCAGCATGACGGAGTGCTCCTTCGATCGGGTCCAGGGTCGATGGCGGGCACTCAGAGATGTCGGTAGACGTCCTTGAGCTCCAACCCGCTGGCGAGCATCAACACCTGAACCTGGTAGAGCAGCTGGGAGATCTCCTCGGCGGTGCGCTCGGGCCCCTCATGTTCGGCGGCCATCCACGACTCGGCGGCCTCCTCGACCACCTTCTTACCGATGAAGTGCACCCCCTTCTCCAGCGCGGCGACCGTGCCCGAGCCGGGGGTGCCGGCCGCGGCCTTGGCCTGCAGCTCGGCGAACAACTCCTCGAACGTCTTCACGGAACCGGATTCTCCCAGTCGCCCTGGGTGGCGGCACGCACCGGGTCCGGTGGTGACCGGTGAGCGGGACCTGTATTCCCTACCACCATGGTGGGACACCGGTACGGCGGTCACCGCAGGTGGTCGTACGCTGTCGGCCATGGTCAGCACCCCACGCATCCGTACGCTCGCCACGGCCGGCGCGGTCCTCTTCGCGGTCACCGCCTGCGCCCCGCAGAGCGAGCCCGCCCCCAGCCCACGGCCTCCGGCGCCAACGCGTGCGCCAAGGAGAACCTACCCACCCAGACCCCCGGCAAGCTCACCATCGCCACCGACGAGCCGGCCTACCAGCCGTGGTTCGTCGACAACAAGCCCGACAGCGGCGAGGGCTACGAGTCGGCGGTGGCCTACGCGGTGGCGGAGAAGCTCGGCTACACCCGCGACGAGGTCGTCTGGACGCGGGTGAAGTTCGACTCGGCCATCGCGCCCGGCCCCAAGACCTTCGACTTCGACATCAACCAGTTCTCGATCACCGACGAGCGCAAGAAGGCGGTCGACTTCTCCGCCCCCTACTACCTGGTGCGGCAGACCGTAATCGCGCTGAAGTCCTCCAAGATCGCCGGCAAGACCAGCCTGGCGGACCTGCGCGACGCCAAGCTCGGCGCCCAGGTCGGCACGACCAGCTACCAGGCGATCACCGACCTGGTGAAGCCGACCCAGCAGCCGCAGGTCTACAACAGCAACGACGACGCCAAGAAGGCCCTGCAGAACGGCCAGCTCGACGGCCTGGTCGTCGACCTGCCCACCGCCTTCTACATCACCGCCGCCGAGATCGAGGACGCGGTGATCGTCGGGCAGTTGCCGCAGGTGGGCACCCCGGAGACGTTCGGGCTGCTGCTGGACAAGGACTCCCCGCTCACCGGTTGTGTCAGCAACGCGGTCGGGCAACTCTCCGCCGACGGGGTGTTGAAGGAGTTGGAGCAGCGCTGGCTGGCCCAGGTCGCGGGAGCCCCTGAACTCACGTGAGCACCACCCGTCACGTCCCCTCCCCGGCCCAGCGGGCCCGTGAGGAGTACCGCCGCCGGCAGACCACGCTGAGTGTGCTGATCGCCGCCGCCTCCACGGCGGCGATCGGCACCCTGCTGGCGATCGCGGTGACCGGGGCACCCGGCTGGGACCGGGTACGCGCCTCGTTCCTCGACCCGCAGATCGCCCGCGACGCCCTGCCGGCGGTGCTGACCGGCCTCTGGCTCAATCTGCGGTTGCTGGTCTGCTGCGCGCTCGGGGCGCTGCTGCTCGGGCTGATCATCGCGATCCTGCGTACCCTGCGGGGGCCGGTCTTCTTCCCGATCCGGGCCCTGGCCACCGGCTACACGTACGCCTTCCGGGGCCTGCCGTTGATCATCGTGCTCTACGTGCTCACCCTCGGCGTGCCCGGTCTGCGGTTGCAGGGCATGCCGTCGGTGCTGGTGCTGGGCGGGTTGGCGCTGGTGCTCACCTACAGCGGGTACCTGGCCGAGGTGTTCCGCGCCGGCATCGAGTCGGTGCATCCCAGCCAGTTGGCGGCGGCCCGGTCCCTGGGGCTGACCTACCGGCAGACCATGCGGCACGTGGTGCTGCCCCAGGCCGTCCGGCGGGTGGCACCGCCGCTGCTCAACGACGTGGTGGCGTTGCAGAAGGACGTCGGTCTGGTCTCCCTGGCCGGGCCGATCGACGCGGTCCGGGCCGCGCAGATCGAAACCGCACAGAGCTTCAACTACACCCCGTACATCCTGGCCGGGGTGCTCTTCGTCCTGCTGGCCATTCCGCTGATCGCCGTCACCGACCGGGTGACGCTGCGGGCGGCCCGACGCCAGTCCGGAGGCTGACCATGGACGTGTTGCGGTGCCGAGGGCTGCGTAAGGTCTTCGGGGACCAGGTGGTCCTCGACGGTCTCGACCTGACCGTGGCCGAACACCAGGTGGTGGCCCTGATCGGGTCCTCCGGTTCGGGCAAGTCGACCCTGCTGCGCTGCATCAACCTGCTGGAGGACCTGCACGACGGGACGATCGAGCTGGACGGCGAGGACATCACCGCGCCGGGCGTCGACCCCGACAAGGTACGCCGTCGCATCGGCATGGTGTTCCAGTCGTACAACCTCTTCCCGCACCTGAGCGTGCTGGACAACATCACTCTGGCGCCCCGTCGGGTGCACCGCCGGGCGCGGGCCGAGGCGGAGGCCCGGGCCCGGGAGCTGCTGGAGCGGGTGGGGTTGGGGGCCAAGGCCGACGCGTACCCGGACCGGCTCTCCGGGGGCCAGCAGCAGCGGGTGGCGATCGTCCGGGCGCTGGCCAACTCCCCCCGGTTGTTGCTGCTCGACGAGGTCACCTCGGCCCTGGATCCGGAGCTGGTCGGTGAGGTGCTGACGATGATCCGCGACCTCAAGGCCGAGGGAATGACCATGGTGCTGGCCACCCACGAGATGGGCTTCGCCCGGGACGTGGCCGACCAGATCTGCTTCCTGGACGCCGGACGGGTGATCGAATCCGGTCCACCAAGCCAGGTGCTGGCCGACCCGGTGCACCCCCGCACCCGCCAGTTCCTGACCCGCATCATCGAAGCCCGTCGCCTCTGAATCTCCCGATCCCGCCCTGGATACCCGGCGGGCAACGACTCTCCGGGCCGATAACGTCATGATCGAGGCCACAAGAAGGTGGCTGGGTAAGCTCGATCGGGTACAAAACGCACCCATGACGATGTCGCCAGAGGTAGCCGCCATGTCCAGTCGTCCGTCCGAGCCCGTCGACCCCGCCCGCCTGCAGGAGGTCCTCGACGGCCCGTGGGTCCAGGTCCGCGAGGCTCATCGCCGCAAGCTCGACGACAGCTTCCTGCCGGTGTACGGCGAGACCGGCGACCAGGCCCGGGAGCGGATCACCCGGCTGCTGGGCCGACTGCCGGTCGATGCGGGTATGCCGGCGGCCTTCCCACCCGAGTACGGCGGCCACGGCGAGGTCGGCGGCTCGATCGTGGCCACCGAGATGCTGGCCCAGGTCGACCTGTCCCTGATGGTCAAGGCGGGGGTGCAGTGGGGCCTGTTCGGCGGTGCCGTGCTGTCCCTGGGCACCCGGCGGCACCACGACACCTACCTGCGCGACATCGTCGCCGGTGACCTCCTCGGCTGCTTCGCGATGACCGAGACCGGACACGGCTCGGACGTGCAGCAACTGCGCACCACCTGCACCTACGACCCGGAAACCCAGACCTTCGACCTGCACACCCCGCATCAGGCGGCCCGCAAGGACTACATCGGCAACGCCGCCCGAGACGGTCGGATGGCGGTGGTCTTCGCCCAGTTGATCACCAAGGGGCAGCGGCACGGGGTGCACGCCTGGCTGGTCCCCATCCGCGACGCCCAGGGCAACCCGATGCCCGAGGTGACCATCGGCGATGCCGGGCCCAAGGCCGGCCTGCTCGGGGTGGACAACGGGCGGCTCAGCTTCGACCACGTCACCCTGCCTCGGGAGATGCTGCTGGACCGGTACGGCCAGGTGGCGGCCGACGGCACCTACTCCAGCCCGATCGAGAACGACTCCCGGCGCTTCTTCACCATGCTCGGCACCCTGGTCCGGGGCCGGGCCAGCGTGGGTGGCGCCGCGGCGGCGGCCACCAAGGTGGCGCTGACCATCGCGGTGCGCTACGGCGACCTGCGCCGCCAGTTCAGCGCCCCCGACGCCGAACGGGAGGTGCTGCTCAACGACTACCTGGCCCACCAGCGCAAGCTGCTGCCGGCCCTGGCCACCACCTACGCCCTGCACTTCGCCCAGGCCGAGCTGGTGGCCGCGATCGACGAGGTGCAGGGCGGCGGCGAACCGGTCGACGAGCATCAGCAGCGGGAGTTGGAGTCCCGGGCGGCCGGTCTGAAGGCCGCGCAGACCTGGCACGCCACCCGCACCATCCAGATGTGCCGGGAGGCCTGCGGCGGCGCCGGCTACCTGGCCGAGAACCGGCTGCCCGGCCTGAAGGCCGACACGGACGTCTTCACCACCTTCGAGGGCGACAACACCGTGCTCTTGCAGTTGGTGGCCAAGGGGCTGCTCACCGGCTACCGGGACGAGTTCGGTTCCCTGGACGGTTGGGGGCGTGCCTCCTTCGTCGCCGAACAGGTCCGCGAGATGGTGTTGGAGCGTACCGCCGCGCGGGCGCTCATCGAACGGCTCGTCGGCGCCGTGCCCGGCCGTGACGAGGAGGTCGCCGTCACCGACCGGGGCTGGCAGCTCAAGGTCTTCGAGGACCGGGAGAAGCACCTGCTCGACGGCGCGGTCCGGCGGCTGCGCAACGGCGCCGCCACCAAGAGGGACCGCCCCTTCGACATCTTCAACGACGTGCAGGATCACGTCCTGACGGCCGCCGCCGCCCATGTCGACCGGGTCACCCTGGAGGCGTTCGTCGCCGGCATCGAGAACACCACCGACCCGGCGGTCAAGGCCCTGCTGTCCCGGGTCTGTGATCTGTACGCCCTCAGCGTCATCGAGACCCACAAGGGCTGGTTCCTGGAGCACGGCCGACTCACCCCGGCCCGCGCCAAGGCGATCACCGGGGTGGTGAACAGCCTGCTCAAGGAGCTACGCCCGCAGATGGGCACCCTGGTGGAGGGCTTCGGCATCCCGCCGGCGTGGCTGCACTGCGCCATGCTGCGCGAGGAGGGCGACCGGCAGGAGGCCATGGCCACCCACGACGCCGCCGGTGACCCGCAGACCGTCCCGACGTGACCGGGCCTGATTCCCGACTGTTCGGTAACGGACCGTAGCGACCACGATCGCGAAGTGCGAGCGGATCCTGGGGCCACACCCTTCATGGACGGGAGCCCCTGATGATCTGGATCATCGAGAGCGAGAGCAAGCTGAGCCGAGTGTTCGCGGCCGACCTCAAGCGCCTGCGGGACAATGAGGCGGTCGCGACACACGTCCTGCGGTCCGAGCAGAACAGCACGATCGCCGAGATGCAGACCCCGCTCGTGCCTGCGCTGGACCCCGGCGAGCCGGTGCTGGTGCTCGCCCACTCCGGCTACCACCTCGACGACCGACACCACCAGGAGGCACCCTGGATCGGGGGGCGCTGGCTGGACGAGTTCGTCCAGGACGTCACGCTGAAGTTCACCCCGGCCGGCCTCAGCGGCCGTACCCTCTGGTTCCTGGTCTGCCACACCGGGCACGACGTCACCGCGCTGGCCGGCCTGCTGGCCGCCGCCGGGGTGGACAACGTGACGATCTACATGCCGACGGACTTCATGTACATCAGCAAGACCGGCATCCCGCACGTGCTGCTGAGCGAGGCGGACGTCGACGCCGTCAACAGGGACGTGGCCCGGTGCGACAGCGACTACTGGAGCATTCAGGGCTCGCAGTCCACCGGCAGCTACTGGGCCGGCTGCTCGATCAGCGGGCAGGTGGTCACCAGACTGTCCGCGACGGCGGTCGAGGAGGCCGTCCGGGAACAGTTCGACCCCGACGAGACCGAAGTCTGAGCCGGTGGAGGGCCGGGACTCCCGGTCAGACCCCGAAGCCGACGCGCTGGTTGCCGCCGGTGCTGACCTGCCGGATGGCCAGGGCGGCCTCCAGCGCGGCGACGGTGGCGGCCCAGCCCTTGTCCTCGGCCGAGCCGGGCAGCCCGGCCCGGTCGCGGGCCTGCTCAAGGGTGTCGACCGTGAGCACCCCGTGCGCCACCGGCTTGCCCTCGTCGAGGGCCACCCGGGTCAGCCCCTCGGTGACCGACTGGCAGACGTAGTCGAAGTGGGCGGTGGCGCCCCGCACCACCACCCCCAGGGCGACCACCACGTCACAGCGGCGGGCCAGGGCCTGGGCCACCACCGGCAGTTCCACCGAGCCGGCCACCCGGGCCACCACGGCCCGGGCACCGCAGGCCTGCGCGGCGGCCACCGCCCGGTCGAGCATGTGATCGGTCAGGTCACCGTGCCAGCGGGCGGCGACCACCCCCACGGTCATCCCCGCCGCGTCGACCGCGGCCGCACCCGGCTCACCGAAACCCGCCATCTGTCCTACGCTCCGATCTCGTTGCCGGCCACCGGACGGCCCATCGGGGCCTCGGCGGTCTCGTCCACGTCGAGCAGGTGCCCCATCCGGTCCCGCTTGGTGCGCAGGTACCGCACATTCTCCGGGTGGGTGCGTACCGGCAGGCTCTCCCGGCCGGTGACGGTGAGCCCGTAGCCCTCCAGCCCGGCCCGCTTGGCCGGGTTGTTGGTGAGCAGCCGCATGGTGCGCACCCCGAGGTCGTAGAGGATCTGAGCCCCGGTGCCGTAGTCCCGCGCGTCGGCCGGCAGGCCCAGGTCCAGGTTGGCGTCGACCGTGTCGCGGCCCTGGTCCTGCAGCTGGTAGGCCCGCAGTTTGTGCAGCAGCCCGATGCCCCGCCCCTCGTGACCGCGCACGTAGAGGACCACTCCCCGCCCCTCCCGGGCCACCCGGTCCAGGGCGGCGTTGAGTTGGGGGCCGCAGTCGCAGCGCACCGAGGCGAAGGCGTCCCCGGTCAGGCACTCGGAGTGCACCCGCACCAGCACGTCCCGGCCGTCACCGATGTCCCCCATCACCAGGGCGACGTGTTCGGCCGAGTCGTTCTCGCTGCGGTAGCCCACCGCCCGGAACACCCCGTGCTCGGTGGGCATCCGGGCCTCGGCGACCAGTTCGACCTGCTTCTCGGTACGACGCCGGTGGGCGATCAGGTCGGCGATGGTGATCAGGGCCAGCGAGTGCTCGGCGCAGAACTTCTCCAGGTCCGGCAGGCGCATCATGGTGCCGTCGTCGTTGACCAGTTCGCAGAGCACCCCGGCCGGGCGCAGCCCGGCCAGCCGGGCCAGGTCGACGGCCGCCTCGGTGTGGCCGGCCCGCCGCAGCACCCCGCCCGGGCGGGCCCGCAGCGGCACCACATGCCCGGGCCGGGCCAGGTCGATCGGGCCGGTCGAGGGGTCGGCCAGCAGCCGGATGGTGTGCGCCCGGTCGGCTGCGGAGATGCCGGTGCTCACCCCCTCCCGGGCGTCCACCGTGACGGTGTACGCGGTCTGTCGGCGGTCCTGGTTGGTGTGGTGCATGGGCGGCAGGTCCAGCCGGTCGCACTCGCCCTCGGTCAGCGGTACGCAGATGAACCCGGAGGTGTACCGCACGGTGAAGGCCAACAGTTCCGGGGTGGCCAGTTCGGCGGCGAAGATCAGGTCGCCCTCGTTCTCCCGGTCGGGGTCGTCGACCACGACGACCGGCCGACCGGCGGCGATGTCCGCCAGGGCCTGCTCGATGTCGGTGAAGGGTCCCGGCTCGCTGTGCTCGCTCATGCGACGGCCTCCGAGTAGGTGGACGGAATCGGGACGGAGGTCGCGGTGGTGAGCCGGGCGGTACGCCACCGGCCGACCGGGCCGCACCCGCTGGAGGCGGTCACGACGCCACCGGCCCGGGCAGGTTGAGGGCGGGCGGGTTGGCGCCGAGCGGGTTGGCGCCGAGCGGATCGGCGCCGGGCGGGTTTGCGCCGAGCAGCCGCTCGACGTACTTGGCCAACACGTCCACCTCCAGGTTGACCGGGTCGCCGACAGCCCGGGTGCCCAGGGTGGTCAGCGCCAGGGTGGTCGGGATCAGGCCGACGGTGAACCAGTCGGTGCCGACCTCGGCCACGGTCAGCGAGACCCCGTCGATGGTGATCGAGCCCTTCTCCACCACGTACCGCGACAGCCCCGTCGGCAGCCGGAACCGGACGGTCTCCCAGCGGGATGCGGGCTCCCGGGCCAGCACCTCACCGACGCCGTCGACATGCCCCTGCACCAGGTGTCCGCCGAGACGGCTGCCCAGCGCGGCGGCCCGCTCCAGGTTGACCCGGTCGGAGGCCCGCAGCCCGCCCAGGGCCGAACGGCGCAGGGTCTCCCCCATCACGTCTGCGGTGAACACCCCGCCGTCGACCTCGACGACGGTCAGGCAGACGCCGTTTACCGCGATCGAGTCGCCGTGGCGAGCGTCGGAGGTGACCAGAGGGCCACGGACCGCGACCAGAACGGAATCCTGCGCCGTCGGGGTGACCCCGACGACCTCGCCCAGTTCCTCGACGATGCCGGTGAACATGCCTAGCCCTCCCTCTTGCGGGGTGACGCGGTGATCCGTAGATCGGGGCCGATCTGCGTAACGTCGATGATCTCCAGGTCGATGGCCTCGGCGATGGTGGTCACACCCGCGTCGACCAGGGCGGCCGGGCCGGCGCCGAGCAGTCGGGGGGCCAGATAGCCGACCACCCGGTCGACCAGGCCGGCGGCCAGGAAGGCCCCGGCGAGCCTGGGCCCGCCCTCCAGCAGCACCGCCCGTACCCCCCGGGTGTGCAGGGCGGCCAGCAGCGCGGGCAGGTCCACCCCGCCCTCCGGGCCGGCACCCACCTCGGCCGCGGTGGCGATCCAGGTGCGGGCCGCACCGTCGCGGACCTGGGCGTCGGCCGGGGTACGCCCGGCGGAGTCGACCACCACCCGCAGGGGCTGCCGGATGGCCAGGCTGCCGTCGCGCAGGTTGCGTACGGTCAGCCGGGGGTCGTCGGCCAGGACGGTGCCCACCCCGACGAGCACCGCGTCGACGGTCGCGCGCAGCGCGTGCACGTCCATCCGGGCCGCCTCGGAGGTGATCCACATGCTGGTGCCGTCGGCCGCCGCGGAGCGGCCGTCCAGGGTCGCCGCGTACTTCCAGATCACGTAGGGCCAGCCCCGGCGCATGGCGGTCAGCCAGGCGATGTTGCCCTGTTCCGCCTCGGCGGCACGGACCCCCAGGTCCACCCGGACACCGGCGGCCCGCAGGGTGGCCGCACCCCCGGCCGCCACCGGGGTGGGGTCGGGCACCGCGATGACCACCCGCGCCACCTGGGCCTGCACCAGGGCGTTGCTGCACGGGCCGGTACGCCCGGTGTGGTCGCAGGGTTCCAGGGTGACCACGGCGGTGCCGCCCTTCGCCCGGTCACCGGCCTGGGCCAGCGCGACGATCTCGGCATGCGGCCCACCGGCGTACGCGTGGAAGCCCTCGCCGACGACCTCGCCGTCGGCGTCGAGCAGCACGCAGCCGACCACGGGATTGGGACTTGTCGTGCCGAGCCCGCGCGCCGCGAGTTCGATCGCGCGACGCATCGCCTCGTCCACGGAGACGCTCGCCATCGCCTGGTCCCTGCCCTCTCGCTGGTCCTGGCGCGGGCGGGAGAGGGGATCAGGCATGCGGCGGAGTCCAGGAACGGCACAGCCGCCCCCGGGCGGGTGGGTGCGCACGCCGAGATCCGGCGAGCACCGACCCTTCCGATCCGCGCGCTGTCTCCCATCCGGACTGTCTGGGCGCGGACGGACCGCACCCAACCGTCGGCC
This sequence comes from Micromonospora sp. DT229, assembly GCF_049844505.1. Classification (NCBI taxonomy): domain Bacteria; kingdom Bacillati; phylum Actinomycetota; class Actinomycetes; order Micromonosporales; family Micromonosporaceae; genus Micromonospora; species Micromonospora sp. DT229. The sequence continues at coordinate 56,750 of NZ_JBNCLD010000012.1, forward strand.
CCGGATTCTCACCAGGTCCACCGGGCGGACTAACCGCTCCCGGGTCGCGGGCTTACCACGGTCAGACCGTGGATCACCGCCGGTTCGGAATTACACCGAGTCCCGCCAGCGCGTGGTGGGTACTGAGGGAAAGTCTTACACGTAGGGCGGGTGATTTGGCCAGCCCGGCGAGCTACTTCACATGACGGTTACCCGGCTCACCGACACTGCGCCGACGGTCCACCGCCACGTACGAACCGGGCTGGCTCTTGGCCACGGTTTTCATTTCCGAAGCAATCGTCATGGCCTCAAGTGGGCTGGTCAGACGCTTGTCGGAGTCGGATACGCAGACCCCGATGGACAGGGTCACCAAGGCCGCTTTTCGGATGTTTCCCCGCCGGTCCTTCAGTTCCACGTACCCCCGTTCGCGGTCGGTGGGGTCGTAGAGGGCGTCCGCCGCCTTCTCGAATTGTGCGGATACCCGGGAGGTCAGCGGCAGGACCTGATCCGGGGTGCAGACGAAGACGAAATCGTCCCCACCGACATGCCCCAGGAAGGCCGGCGGCGGGGCCACCGAGACCACCGCCTGATGCAGGGTGCGGGCCAACGCGGAGATGAAGTCGTCGCCCCGGACGAACCCGTACCGGTCGTTGACGCTCTTGAACCGGTCGATGTCGATGTAGCCCACCGCGTAGTCCGTGCCGGTACGGACCCGATCGGCGATCTCCCGCCGGATGCGGCTGTTGCCCGGTAGCCCGGTGAGCGGGGAGACCTCCCGGAACTCCTTGTTGCGGCGCAGCGTCGAGGTGACCCGGGCCAGCAGTTCCAGGGTGTCGAAGGGCTTGACCAGATAGTCGTCCGCGCCCGCGCTGAGCCCGTTGACCTTGTCCTGGGTCATCCCCTTGGCGGTCAGCATGATCACCGGCAGGACGGCCGTCATCGGATCGGCCCGCAGCCGCCGGGTCAACTCCAGGCCGTCGATGCGGGGCATCATCAGGTCGACCACGGCCAGATCGGGACGCTGACGGGCGATCAGCTCCAACGCCTCCTGACCGTCGCCGGCCAGCATGACCTCGAAACCGTGCAACCGCAGGTTGAACTCGACGAAACGGGCGATGTCCTCGTCGTCGTCGACGACGAGGATCACGTCCTTGCGATCGCCGGCGGCCTCCACCTCACTGCCCGTCGACCGCGCGCTCCGCCAACCCCCGCAGTCGGCGTACCGCCTCGGCCGGATCGTCCGCCCCGTAGACCGCGGTCCCGGCGACGAAGGCGTCGGCACCGGCCGCGGCGGCCTGCTCGATGGTGTCGGCGGCGATCCCGCCGTCCACCTCGATGCGCAGTTCCAGGTGACCGGCGTCGCGGTGCCGGCGGGCGGCGCGGACCTTGTCCAGCAGTTGCGGAATGAACCGCTGGCCACCGAACCCGGCCTTGATGGTCATCACCAGCAGGGTGTCGAAGTGGGGCAGCAGGTCCAGGTACGGCTCGATCGGGGTGTCCCGGTCGATCGCCAGTCCGGCCTTGGCCCCGGCCGCGCGCAGGTCCTTGGCCAGCGCCACCGGATCGTCACACGCCTCGGCGTGGAAGGTGACGTTGTAGGCCCCGGCGTCGGCGTAGCCGGGCGCCCACCGATGCGGATCGTTGATCATCAGGTGGACGTCGAAGGGTAGTTCGGTGGCGGCGCGCAGACTCTGCACCACCGGCAGCCCGATGGTCAGGTTCGGTACGAAGTGGTTGTCCATCACGTCCACGTGCAGCCAGTCCGCGGCGTTCTCGACGGCGCGGACCTCCTCGGCGAGGCGGGCGAAATCGGCGGCGAGGATGCTGGGCGCGACGATCAGCGGCGGTACGGTCACCGGGCCAGTGTACGAAGGCGGTGACCGGCCGCCGGCAGCACGGCACCGAACCGGACACCACGTGACCCAGAGGTGACCAATGGTGCAGAATGACACCCTCCGGAGACGGAGGCACGCGAAATGGTGATTTCCGACTGGCCGGAGCGCCGAATCGCGGCGACACTCCATCCGGGACGGTGACGGTAACCTGCTGGCCGTGGGCACGGGAGCCGCAGCCGGGCACCGGCTCCCGGAAAGGGCGGACGATGCGACGCTGGTTCGCGGCGCTGGCGTTGGCCAGTGCGGCTGTGATTGCGTTGAGTGGCTGCGTACGGCAGGGCGCGACGGACGGCGACCTCACCGACGACTGGCCGGCCATGCGGGCACCGACGATGTTCGTCCCGGCCACGGACGCCTGCCTACCCCGGGTCACCGCGATCGTGCAGGCGAGCACCTACGAGACCGTGGACTGCGCCCGCAACCATCTGGCCGAGGCGGTGCACGTCGGCGCCTTCACCGGTGCGGCGGCCCGTGGCCCACGCCCCTCCCCCGGTTCCGCGGCCCTGCGCGCCGCCCGTGCCGAGTGCGACCAGCGGGCCCGACTGGTCCTCGGTGGCGACTGGCATGTCGCCCGCCTGACCCTGAACATCGCCCTGCCGTCGGTGTCGGCCTGGAACGGCGGCGCGCGGTGGTTCCGGTGCGACCTGAGCGAGACCGACAGCATCGACAACACCCGGCCGGTCAACCGCACCGGCAGTCTGCGTGGCGCGCTGATCGGTGACCCGCCCCTGGTGCACCGCTGCTTCGACCCGAAACTGATCGGCAACAGCCTGAACTACATGGCCCCCGTGCTGTGCACCGAACCGCACGGCGCCGAGTTCGTCGGGGTCTACATCGAGCGGGACATGACCTGGGAGGAGTTCAGCAGGTCCGCCGGCCAGGCACACCGCCGCTGCATGTCGCTGATCGCCGCGTACGCGGACGTGCCCAACAACTCCGACCTGCCCTACCGCGCCGGCTCGATCTTCTACCCGCCCTCCCAGCGGGAGTGGGAGGAGGGCGACCGGGGGGTGCGGTGTCTGTTGTGGAGCGACGACCGCAAGCTCACCGGATCGATGCGGGGGGTCGGCCCGCAAGGGCTCCCGGTGACCTGAGGGTGCCGTATGCTGCCGCTGCGCGTGCGGGGTGAACGGGTACGGGGGAGGTCTACGGATGCGACGGTGGCTGACCGGAATCGCACTGGGCACTGTGGTGGCCCTGGCGCTCGGCGGCTGCACGAGACCGGAGGGGACCGACGGTGATCTCAGCGACGACTGGGCGCCGATGGCGGCACCGGTGGTGTTCACCCCCGCGGCACAGACCTGTCACCCCCAGCCTGTGGTGGTCGGTCATCTCCGCGACTACGCCCCGGTGCCCTGCGATCAACCGCACCGGGTCGAGACCATGCACGTCGGCACCCTGCCCGAGACCGACGAGAAGGAGCCACCGACCGCCGGCAGCGCCCTGATGCGGACCGCCTTCACCGAGTGCGACCAGCAGGTACGCAAAGCCCTCGGCGCCGACTGGCGGATCGGCCGGGTCAGGTTGAGTGTGGTCCTGCCCTCGCCGCAGGGGTGGACCGGCGGAGCACGCTGGTTCCGCTGCGACGTTCGCGAACTGTCCGACCTGGAGGACTCGACTACGGTACGCCGCACCGCCAGCCTGGCCGGGGCCCTGTCCGGGTCCTCGCCCCTGCGGTACGGGTGTTTCCAGGCCAAGGCCGACGGCAACCAGGTCACCGAGATGGTCGCCGTGAAGTGCACGGCACGGCACCGGGCCGAGTTCGTCGGTGTCTGGAAGGCCCCGAAAAGCAGCTACGAGGCCTTCCTGAACAACTCCACCCGGAACCATCGGGCCTGCCGCAGCCTGGTCGCCAAGTACGCCAAGGTGCCGGACGACGGCAACCTCGAGTACCGCACCGGCACCATCTTCTACCACCCCGACGAGGACGAGTGGCGCAGCGGCGACCGGGGGGTGCAGTGCTTCATGTGGAGCAACCGGCGGGTGCTGGACCGTTCGGTGAAGGGGGCCGGCAGCCGAGCCCTGCCGATCACCTGAGGCGACCGGCGGGCTCGGCGTCAACCCGTCCCGCGAGCGGTCAGCCGCGGCGCAGCATGGCGAGGAACATGGCGTCCGTGCCGTGCCGATGCGGCCACAACTGCACCGTGGGCCCGTCCCCGAGACCCGGCATCCCCGCCGGCATCAGCGGCCGGGCGTCGACGAAGTCCACCGGGGTGCCACTGCGACGGGCCGCCTCGGTGACGGTCACATGGGTCTCCACGGTGTGCGGTGAACAGGTCACGTAGGCCACCACCCCACCCGGGCGGACCGCTCGGAGCCCGGCGGTGAGCAACTCACGCTGCAACCGGGTCAACGCCGGCAGATCCGAGGGCTGGCGGCGCCACCGCGACTCCGGTCGACGGCGCAGGGAACCCAGACCGGTGCACGGGGCGTCGACGAGCACCCGGTCGAAGTGCCCCTCCGGCAGCTTCGGCTCGTCACCTACCAGCCGTCCGTCGGTGTGCAACACCGTCACCGGCAGGCCCCGGGTGGCGTTCTCGACGAGTCGCGCCCGATGCTCGGTCACCTCCACCGCGGTCAGCCGGGCGTCGCGCTGGGCCGCGAGGGCACCGAGCAGCCCGGACTTGCCACCCGGCCCGGCACACAGATCGAGCCAGCGGCCGTCCGGGCCCTCCACCGGTGCCTGCACCAGGGCGGCGGCCACCAGTTGGGAACCCTCGTCCTGGACGTGGGCCCGCCCGTCGACCACCGCGGCCAGGTCCCCGGGAGCGCCGCCGGCCAGATAGACCGCGTACGGCGAGAAGGCACCCGGGGCGCCACCGGAGGCGTCGGCCAACTCGACCGGATCGGCCAGACCCGGCCGGGCGCACAGGTGCACCGGCGGACGTTCGTTGTTCTCGATCAGCAGCCGGGTGGTCTCGCCGAGGTCCCCGCCGAGCGCCTCCGCGAAGGCCCGGATGATCCACTGTGGATGGCTGTGGGCCAGGGCCAGGTGACCGATCGGGTCGGTCTCCATCGACGGCGCCAGACGGGCCACCCACTTGTCGATGTCAGATGCCGAGACCTCGCGCAACACCGCGTTGGCGAACCCGGTGGCCCCCTGACCGACCATCCGCACCAGGTCGACCGTCGAGGAGACGGCCGCGTGCGGGGGCACCCGGGTGTGCAGCAGCTGGTACGCGCCGATGCGCAGGGCGTCGCGTACCGGCGGGTCGATGCGCTCCACGTCTCGACCGGCCGCGGCGGTGAGGATCGCGTCCAGGGTGCCGGAGTGCCGCAGCGTGCCGTAGGTCAGCTCGGTGGCGAAGGCGGCATCCCGCCCGTACAGCCCCTCGTCCCGCAGGATCGCCGGCAGCACCAGGTTGGCGTACGCGTCGTCCCGGTTGACCGCGGCGACGGCCTGGTATGCGGCGTACCGGGGGCGGTCCATGGCCGGGCGCGGGGCACGCGGGCCCCGACGGTCCGTCTCCCGGCGGGGTGCGGCGTCCCTCACGCGAAGTCCTCCCCTGCACTGACCCGGACGCCCCGCGCCCAGTCGGTGGCCGGCATGGCCCGTTTGCCGGCCGCCCGCACCTCGCCCAGGCGGATCGGGACGGTAGCCGTGCCGACGAGTACCCGCGACTTCTCCACCAGCAGCTCACCGGGCTTGAGGGCGGCGGCGTCGGGTGCCGCTACGACCGGTCCCAGCTTCACCCGCTCGCCCCGGAAGGTCGTCCAGGGTCCGGGTGCCGGGGTGCAGGCGCGGATCCGGCGGTCCACCGCGAAGGCCGGGTCGGACCAACGGACCCGGGCGTCCTCCACGGTCAGCTTCGGTGCCAGGGTGACCCCCTCGGCGGGCTGGGGCTCGGCCCGCGCGGTGCCGTCCTCCAAGGCGTCCAGCACCGCCACCAGCAGACCGGCACCGGAGTGGGCCAACCGCTCCAGCAGGTCACCGGAGGTGTCGGCCGGCCGGATCTCGTCCGTGAGGGTGCCGTAGACCGGGCCGGTGTCCAGCCCCTCCTCCAGTTGGAAGACGCTGGCCCCGGTGATCTCGTCACCGTGCAGCACCGCGTGCTGCACGGGCGCGGCCCCCCGCCAGGCAGGCAGCAGCGAGAAGTGCAGGTTCACCCAGCCCAGCCGGGGGATCTCCAGCGCCACCGGCGGCACCAGCGCCCCGTAGGCCACCACCGGTACGCAGTCCGGGGCCAGCTCGCGCAGCCGGTCCAGGAACTCCGGCTCACGGGGGCGGGCCGGGGTGAGCACCTCGATGCCGTGCTCGTCGGCCCAGGCACCCACCGGGGAGCGGACCAGGCCGCGACCGCGACCGGCCGGGGCGTCCGGGCGGGTGACCACGGCGACCAGCTCGTGCCGGGACTCGGCGACGGCGGCCAGGGCGGGTACGGCGACGGCCGGGGTTCCGGCGAAGATCACATGCATTCCGGTCACCGCCCCAGACCGAAAGGGCTGCCGGCGGTGTGCGGGCTCAGCTTCACCGTGGGCGGGGCGGCGTCGTCGTACCACTCGGCCTGGCGGATGGCCTTCATCGCCTCCTTGCGACCGGCCGGGTCCAGCCGGTCGATGAACAGCACGCCGTCGAGGTGGTCGGTCTCGTGCTGCACGCAGCGGGCCATCAGGCCGGTGCCGACGATCTGAAGGGGGTCACCGTAGCCGTTGAAGCCCTTGGCGACGACGTTCTGCCGGCGCTTGGTGTCGAAGTACATGCCGGGGATGGACAGGCAGCCCTCCGGGCCGTCCTGCTCCTCGGCGTCCGGGAACTCCAGCACCGGGTTCACCAGGTGGCCCACCACGTCGTCGACGTCGAAGGTGAACACCCGCAGGCCCACGCCGAGCTGCGGCGCGGCGAGACCCGCCCCGCTGCTGTCACGCATGGTGTCGGTCAGGTCGGCGATGAGCTTGCGCAGCTCGACGTCGAAATCGACCACCGGATCGGCCGGCGTGCGCAGCACCGGATCGCCGAACAGACGGATGGGCTGGACGGTCACGCGGTTTGACTCCTTAGCGGCGGACGGCAGTGCCTGACCAGTCTACGGAGTGTCCGGGGCCGACCCGACCGGCGCATCATGATCGAGGAGCGGGGCCGACTCACCCACGGTGACCGGCAGGGTGTCGTACCCGCGCAGGGTCAGCCGCAGCCGACGCCGGGGAGTACCGGACAGGGCCAGCGCGGGCAGCCGGCGCAGCAGCCGGGTGAAGGCGACCTGGCCCTCCAGCCGGGCCAGCCCGGCACCCAGGCAGTAGTGCGGGCCGGCCCCGAAGGACAACGGGTTCAGCAGCGCCCGCCAGGGATCGAAGCGGGCCGGGTCCGGGTAGCGCCGGGGGTCGCGGTTGGCCGCCCCGAGCAGCAGCAGGACCCAGCTGCCGGCGGGCAGCTCCATCCCACCGACCCGCAGGGTCTCGCTGCTGGTCCGGCTGGTCAGCTGGACCGGCGAGTCGTAGCGGAGCAGTTCGTCGACGTACGCCGGGGCGTGCTCCGGGTGTCCCCGCAGCACCTCGGCGGCGGTGGGATGGGCCAGCAGCACCGCCAGGCCGTTGCCCAGCAGGTTGGTGGTGGTCTCGAAGCCCGCGACCAGCAGGACCACGAGGTTGGCCAGCAGTTCGTCGCCGGTGAGCCGGTCACCGGCGTCGTGCACCTGCACCAGAGCGGTGGTCAGGTCGTCGGCCGGGCTGCGCCGACGGGCCGCCACCAGCTCGGTGAAGTAGCCGACCAGTTCGGCGGCGCCCGCGTCGGCCGCCGCCAGGTCCTCCCCGGAGATCTCGGGTTCCAGAATGCCGACGAGATCGGCCGCCCACCGCCGGAACAACGGGCGGTCGACGGCGGGCACCCCGAGCAGGGCGCAGATCACCGCGACCGGCAGCGGATAGGCGAACTCGGCCATGAAGTCGACCGGCCCGTCGGCCGCCGCCATCGCCTCGATCAACTCGTCGGCCTGGGCGGCCACCACTGCTCGCATGGCCGCGATCCGACGTGGGGTGAAGGCCCCTGCGGCGAGTCGACGCATCCGGCTGTGATCCGGCGGGTTGGTCTGCAGCATCGACCGGGCGATCGTCGACATGGCCAGACTCTGCCGCCACTGCGGCGCGAGGACCTCGCGGACCCGGTCGTCGGACACCCACAGCCGGGGATCCCGCAGGAGTTCGTCGGCCTCGGGATAGCCGGTGACCGCGTACATGCCCAGACCGACCTGGACCACCGGCCCGTGGGCGCGCAACCGTTCGTAGCCCGGATAGGGGTCCAGGCGCCCCTGGGGCGACATGAGGGCCGCGAAGATCTCCGCAGGGTCCATCAGAGCCTCCCCGGGTATCGAAGGCTCCATCATGCCCGCCGCCCGCCAGCCGAAGACACCCGCAGACCGGAGGCACCCTGCCGACCGGTCCGTCGGGGTGGCGACGGGCCTCGGTCAGCCGATGCCGCCGGGCTCCCCGGCCAGCACCGCGTCCCCGGCGAGCAGGGCGTGCTCCGGCAGGGGCAGGCGGATGTCGTGCGCCGCCTCCCAGTCGTGGATCAGGCTGGGGCGGGCCTGCGCGGCGAAGAAGTCGACCGCGCTGGTCGTACCCACCACCGGCTCGTCGACCTCGGCGACCAGGCGACCGGGGACCATCCGGAAGCCGTTGCGCAGGGCGGCGCTGAGCCGCCGGTGCCCGTTGACCACGAAGAAGTACTCACCGGTGTAGCCGATCTCCAGCGGCTCCAGGCCGGTCTCGCCGGCCTCGGCCACCTCCTCGACGAGGGTCGGGTCCGAGTCCCACAGCCCGCGCAGGCCGGAGACGTCCTCGGTCGGGTAGACCCGCGCCGGGTCCAGCAGCAGCAGCGGCGGCGCCCCCCGCAGCACCTCGGGAGCCAGCCGCCCCTCGTACGCGTCGATGATCCGCTCGATCACCTCGCCGGCCGCTGCCCGGGTGGTGTCGCAGACCAGGTCGTAGTTGCGCAGCCGGGCCTTGTCCACGCCGTAGCGGACCAGGAACCGGCCCCGCTCGCTCTCGCTGCGCTCCCGGAGTCTGGCCTTGGCCTCCTCCATGGAGGTGTAGCTCTCGGCCGGCCCGGAGGGACGCAGCAACACCCGGCGGGCCGCCTCACCCGGCTCGGTGATCATGTGCACCTTGAGGGCGTCGGTGAAGAAGTGCCAGGCCAGCCGCGAGTCCATGACCAGGCTCTCACCGGAGGCGGCGATGTCGCGCTGGAGCTGGTCGACATAGCCGTCGACGGCCTGGTCCAGCTCGGCGTGCAGATTCAGCTGAAGGGCGGTCATCTGACGCTCCTGGGCCATCTGCCGGTAGAGGTCACCGACACTGACCCGGCGCAGCCCCAGCCGCTTGGAGATCTCCACGGACACGGTGCTCTTGCCGCTGCCGAGGTCACCGTTGAAGACGATCGACTGACGAACGGTCACGACTGGCCCACCTTTGATCACGGCTGAATTGAAGCATCGATTTCGCGCCGGACCGACGCGGTCGCGCCGTCCTGCGACTACCCCTACCCTGCGCGCCTGCCGCCGCACCGTGACCTGGAGCGGTCGTGCGCCCCGGCATGACGGGCGACTCTATCACCTTCGACGGGACGGTCCCGAAGACACGACCAGCGACGGGAGCATCGCCACAGAGGGAGTTGATCGCCTCACATATGGCGACAATTACCGTGCCGGGCATCACACCCCGTGATCACCCGACCGTACGGGGGTGTCGGGGTCAGAACATCGCCAGGGGGTCGATCTGCAGGCGTACCGGATCGGCCGCCTTCCGGGCGCTGCGCACCCCGGCCGCGGCGTGCAACGCCTCGGCCAACGCGGCGGCCCGGGCCCGGGGCACCCGGATCAGCATCCGCTCCCGCTCACCGTCGGCCGGCACCGGACCGAGCAGTTGCGCCTGCTCGGGCAGGCGGGCCTGCGCCAACAGATCGGCCACTGCCTCCGGAACACCGGTCAGGCTGGCCATCCGCACCGCCGGCGGAAAGCCCAGTTCCCGCCGCTCGGCCAACTCCCGGGCGGCGAACCAGGCGGGATCCCAACGCAGCAGAGCCTGCACCGGGGCCAGGGCGCCGTCGGCGACCACCACCACCCGGCCGCCCTCGGCAGCCGGCCGGGCCAGCGCGGCCGCCGCCGTCCAACGCCGCAGCGCCTCCTCCCCCGCGCGCAGATCGGCCCGGGTGAGCAGGGCCCAGGTGTCCAGCAGCAGCACCGCCCCGTAACCACCGACGGCGACCGGCTCGGCCCCCGGGGTGGCGATCACCAGTCCCGGACCGCCGGGGACCTCCACCAGCACCTCCTCGCGCCCGGAGGTGCGTACCGACACCCCGGGGAAGGCCCGGCCCAACTCCTCCGCGGTGCGTCGGGCCCCGGTGACGGAGGCCCGCAGCCGCCGTCCATGGCAGTGCGGGCAGGCGTACGCGGCCGCCACCCGAGCACACCAGCGACAGTGCGGGGCCCCACCGGCCGACGGCAGTGCCAACGGCCCGGCGCAGTGCGGACAGCGGGCCGGGGTACGACAGTCGTCACAGGCCACCGACGGCAGGTAACCCCGCCGGGGCACCTGCACCAGCACCGGAGACTCCGCCCGTAGCGCCTCCCGGGCGGCGGTCCAGGCCAGGCTGGGCAGCCGGGCGGTCGCCGCCCCCGGGTCACGGGCCAACTGGGGGTCGTCACCGGTCGGCGCGACCGCCGGGGCCCGCGCCCGCAGCACCTCCCGGGTCGCCACCACCTCCCGGGCCCACCCGGTCTCCACCAGCAGCTGCGCCTCGGCGGTACGGGTGTAGCCGCCGACCAGCGCCGCGGCCTCGTCCAGGTGAGCGCGGGTGAGCAGCACCTCACGGGCGTGCGGGTACGGAGCCCGGGGCTCGGCGTGCAGGTCGTCGCCGTCGTCCCAGATGGCCACCAGGCCCAGCCGGGACACCGGGGCGAACATCGCGGCCCGGGTACCGATGACCACCGGGGCATCCTGGTGGCGGGCGGTGAGGAAGGCGCGGTACCGGCGGGCCGGACCCAGCGCGGCGGACAGGCAGACGTGTCGGTCCGGTCCCAGGGTGGCGGTCAGGGCGGCGTCCAGCCGATCCAGGTCCCGGCCGTCGGCGACCACCACCAGGGCGCCCCGACCGGCGGCCACGGTGGCCGCCACCGCGGTGGCGTACCTCGCCGCCCAGTCCTCCCCCGGCAGGGCCGACCAGACGGCCCGGGGTGCCCGCCCGTCGGCGAGCGCCCGCAGCAGGGCCGGCCCGGCCGGGTAGTCCCCCCACCCCCCCGGCTCCGGCCCGCCCGACCCGCTCGGCTCGGCGGGCTCGCCCGGATCGGCGGGCTCGCCCGGATCGGCGGGCTCGCCCGGATCGGCGGTCGAGTCGGTCGGGGGTTGCCCGGTAGCGGTGCGGGCCAGGAAATCCTTCTCCACCCGGGCGTGCCGGGGTGGGACGGCCAGGCGCAGCACGTCGGCCAGGCTGCCGGCGTACCGGTCGGCGACCGCACGGGCCAGCCGACGCACCTCGGCGGCGAGCACCGGCACCGGCGAGACCACCTTCTCCAGGTACGCCAGCCGGGGATGCGCTGAGCTGTCCAGCCGCTCCAGCAGCCAGCCGTCGACCAACTGGCCGGCGAAGCGCACCTTGACCCGTACCCCCGGGCGTGCCTCGGCGTCCAGCGCCTGCGGGACCAGGTAGTCGAAGGGACGGTCCAGGTGGGGCAGCGGCACATCGACACAGACACGAGCGACCGGCGACCCGTCCGCGGGTCGCCGGTCGTCTCGCCTGGTGCCGGTCAGGCTCCCGCGGCCGACTTGAGGTCGGCGGCCCGGTCGGTGCTCTCCCAGGTCAGCTCCGGCAGTTCCCGGCCGAAGTGACCGTAGGCGGCGGTCTGCGCGTAGATCGGACGCAGCAGGTGCAGGTCCCGGATGATCGCGGCCGGGCGCAGGTCGAAGACCTCCTTGACGGCCTTCTCGATCGAGGCCACCGGCACGGTCTCGGTGCCGAAGGTCTCGATGAACAGGCTCACCGGGTGGGCCTTGCCGATGGCGTAGGCGACCTGCGCCTCGCAGCGCTCCGCCAGGCCGGCGGCGACCACGTTCTTGGCCACCCAACGCATCGCGTACGCGGCCGAGCGGTCGACCTTCGAGGGGTCCTTGCCGGAGAAGGCGCCACCGCCGTGCCGGGCGTAGCCGCCGTAGGTGTCGACGATGATCTTCCGCCCGGTCAGGCCGGCGTCGCCCATCGGGCCACCGATCTCGAAGCGGCCGGTCGGGTTGACCAGCAGCCGGTAGCCCTCGGTGTCCAGGCTCAGGCCCTCCAGCTCCGGGGCGATGACGTGGTCCCGGACGTCCGGGGTCAGCAGCGACTCCAGGGAGATGTCGGCGGCGTGCTGGCTGGAGACCACGACGGTGTTGAGGCGTACCGGCCGCAGGCCCTCGTACTCGATGGTGACCTGGGTCTTGCCGTCCGGACGCAGGTAGGGGACGGTGCCGTCCTTGCGGACCGCGGCCAGGCGACGGGCCAGGCGGTGCGCCAAGGCGATCGGCAGCGGCATCAGCTCCGGGGTCTCGGAGCAGGCGAAGCCGAACATCATGCCCTGGTCGCCGGCGCCCTGCGCGTCCAGTGCGCTCTCCGAGGCGCCGGTGCGCAACTCGAAGGCGTTGTCGACACCCTGCGCGATGTCCGGCGACTGGGCACCGATCGAGACGCTGACGCCGCAGGAGGCGCCGTCGAAGCCCTTCTTCGACGAGTCGTAGCCGATGCCGAGGATGGTCTCCCGCACGATGGTCGGGATGTCGGCGTACGCCTTGGTGGTCACCTCGCCCGCGACGTGCACCTGACCAGTGGTGATCAGGGTCTCCACCGCCACCCGGCTGTGCGGGTCCTGGCTGAGGAGGGCGTCGAGGATGCCGTCACTGATCTGGTCGGCAATCTTGTCCGGGTGGCCTTCCGTGACCGATTCGGACGTAAATAGGCGGCGTGTCACGGCACTCCTAAGTCAGTGGAAGTCGTTGGGAGTCAGTGGATGTCGTTGGGCGGCAGTGTAGTCACCAAACGGTACGGCTACGTAGATCGCCGGCTAGGGGAGCACTCTTACGGAGGATCGCCCCGAAAGCCTGACGACAACCAGATCCCACACCTCGTCGGCAAGCTCCTCCTTGGACTGTTCGGCCAACCGGGTGACCGAACCCTCCACGTCGATCACGGTGGCCGCGTTCGTGTCCGCACCGAAGACCTTGTCCAGCCCCACCTCGTTGATGACGATCAGGTCGGCCCGCTTCCGGGCCAGCTTGGCCCGGCCGTTGGCCTCGGCGTCACCGGTCTCGGCGGCGAAGACCACCAGCACCTGTCCCGGCCGCCGCCGCTGGCCCAACTCGGCGGCGATGTCCGGGTTGGTGACCAGTTCGATGGTCGGCGCCACCCCGTCGTCCGCCTTCTTGATCTTGCCAGGGGCGTAGCTGGCGGGTCGGAAATCCGACGGAGCCGCCGCCATCACCACCACCTCGGCGTCGGCCGCGGCCCGCACCGTGGCCTCCCGCAACTCGGCGGTGGTGCCCACCCGGATCAGGTCCACCCCGGCCGGATCGGGCAGCGACACGTTGGCCGAGATCAAGGTGACCCGGGCACCCCGGGCCACCGCGGCGCGGGCGAAGGCGTAGCCCTGCTTGCCGGAGGAGCGGTTACCCAGGAAGCGCACCGGGTCCAGGGGTTCCCGGGTGCCTCCGGCGGTGACCAGCACGTGCCGGCCGGCCAGGTCGGCCGGGGCGGTCGCGCCCCGGGCCAGGGTCCGGCGGGCGACCGCGAAGATCTCCGCCGGATCGGGCAGCCGGCCCTTGCCGGTGTCGGCCCCGGTCAGCCGTCCCACGGCGGGCTCGATGACCCGTACCCCCCGGCGCCGCAGGGTCGCCACATTGTCGACCGTGGCGGGGTGCTCCCACATCTCGGTGTGCATGGCCGGCGCCAGCAGCACCGGGCAGCGGGCCGTGAGCAGGGTGTTGGTGAGCAGGTCGTCGGCGATGCCGTGGGCGGCCTTGGCCAACAGGTCGGCGGTGGTGGGTGCGACCACCACCAGGTCGGCCTGCTGCCCCAGGCGCACGTGCGGCACCTCGTGCACGTCGGCCCAGACCTCCTCGGTCACCGGCTGACCGGAGAGCGCGGCCCAGGTCGGGGCGCCGACGAACCGCAGCGCGGCGGCGGTCGGCACGACCCGCACCTGGTGTCCCGACTCGGTGAACAGCCGCAGCAGTTCACACGCCTTGTACGCGGCGATCCCGCCGCCGACCCCGAGGATGATCCGGGCGCTCATCGCACGCGGAGGGATTACGGCTGGTCGGTCGGCTCAGCGGTGAGCAGGCCCGCGTTGATCTCCCGCATCGCGATGGAGAGCGGCTTCTCCTGAGGGGTGGTCTCGACCAGCGGACCGACGTACTCCAACAGACCCTCACCGAGCTGGCTGTAGTAGGCGTTGACCTGACGCGCGCGCTTGGCCGCGAAGATGACCAGGGCGTACTTCGACGTCGTCTTCTCCAGAAGCTCGTCGATCGGCGGGTTGGTGATGCCTTCTGGGTTGGCGATGGATCCCACGGATTAACCTCTGCGTCTTTCGCACGGACCGCGCTAGCGCGGTGCCGGCGCTCAACCGCGCGGGCGCGGCCGGGCCGGAGCCAGGAAGGAAGAACCGATGAATCCTACCAGTTCGCCCACGACCCGCTCCGTGCGGTCGTACGACATGGTGTGGTCGAAGGCCGACACCACGGTCGGGGCCGGCATTCGGCCGGGCGGGTGGAGCAACACCAGTCGGGCCTGCGGCCAGGCGGCCCGCACCAGCAGGGCCCCGTCCAGATCCAGGGGCAACAGGACCGGCACTCCGGCGGCGAGCCGGCTGCGCAGCGGGGCGATCTCGGTGCCTCGGCGATGCGCGCCCAACCGGCTCCACTCCAGCAGTTCGCCCGCGGCCAGGCGGCGGTCGAACTCCGGCGGGGTCAGGAAGTGACGATCGACCCCGTCGCGCTCGCCCTCACGTCGGGGTCGGGTGGTGGCCGTGATCGGCCGCCACACGGACGGAGAACGCGCCCGGACCAACTCGACGACACTCTCCCTACCGGCACCGGATGGGCCAGCCAGGACAGTGAGCCGAGCCGCCGGGCGCGTCTCGTCATCCAAGCTCACTGCTTGTTTCTACACGCAGCCTCGCTCAGTTGGCAGCGAACTCCCCAAGCAGGGCCTTGCGCTGCTGCTCGCCGAGGCCACGCAGGCGACGGCTCTCGGCGATCTTGAGCTTCTCCATGATCTGGGTGGCCCGGATCTTGCCGATGCCCGGCATCGCCTGCAGCACGGCCGACACCTTGAGCTTGCCGACGACATCGTCGGACTCGGCCCGCGCAAGAACGGCGCCGAGGGTGGTCTTGCCCTGCTTGAGCTGCTCCTTCAGCTCGGCACGGGCTTTGCGGATCTCCGCAGCCTTCTCCAGCGCGGCTGCGCGCTGCTCGGGGGTCAGTGACGGGAGCGGCACCAGTTCTCCTCAGGTCCCTATCGCGACGGGCGGGACGCACCGCCGCATCTGTGAAACGTGGTGTCGCTGTGAACCAAGGGGTTCCCAGCGCCGGGAAAACTAGCGGTCAACGGAGCTTTCGGCAACGTGGGCGCGCGATGATCACCACAAAGTGACCGAGCCATCAGTCAGTCATGACATCCTCAGCGCGGCCTGGCAGTCGGTTACCGCCCGGTCAGCTGCGGCCCGCAGAGCATCCGGGTGTGGGCCCGCTCCCAACACCTCTCGGGAGTACGACGGCAGCACGGCGGGCAGGCTGGAACCGAACACCACCCGCAGATCGGCCGCCGTGGCACCCTGCGCCCCGAGGCCCGGCGCCAGCAACGGACCGTTCATCGCCGACAGGTCGCAGCCGGTCTCGCCGACGGTCGCCCCGATCACCGCACCGATACTCCCGAGCGGCTCCGCACCCGCGTTGAGCTGCGCAATCTCGTCGATCACCGTCTGCGCCACGGTGCGCCCGTCGGCCGTCGTGGCCCGCTGGACCGCGGCACCCTCAGGGTTGGAGGTGAGCGCCAGGACGAAGACCCCGCCGCCGTGTTCGGCGGCCAGTTCGAACATGGGGGCGAGCGATCCGACCCCCAGGAACGGGCTTGCCGTCACCGCGTCGACATGCATGGGGCTGGATGGATCAAGGTACGCCGACGCGTACGCGTGGACGGTCGAGCCGATGTCGCCGCGCTTGACGTCGAGCAGAACGAGAGCGCCGCGCTCGCGCAACTGTCGGATAGTTGACTCAAGCACCGCCACACCGTGGGACCCGAATCGCTCGAAGAACGCCGACTGGGGCTTCACCACCGCAACTCGGTCACCGAGGGCGTCCACGACCGTCGCGGCGAAGCGGCTCAGCCCTTCGACGTCGTCGGCGAGGCCCCAGCGGGCCAGCAGGGCCGGATGCGGGTCGATGCCGACGCAGAGCGGACCCCGTTCACGGACGGCCCGGTGCAGTCGGGTGCCGAAGCTCTCCATCCTTCGCGCCTTTCTCTCAGTGCTCAACTTGCCCTGTTCGGCTACTCAATTGCGGAACCCAGGCCGGGACCGACTACTCAGGCGACCCGGGCCGCCGCACCGATAGCCGCCGTGATCAGTGCCAGGTCGGCGTCCTCGGTGAGGTACGGCGGCATCGTGTAGATCAGGTCCCGGAAGGGGCGCAGCCACACTCCCGCCGCCACCGCCGCGGCGGTGGCGGCGGCCATGTCGACCTCGTGGTCGAGTTGCACCACGCCGATGCCGCCGAGCACCCGGACATCCGCCACCCCCGGTGCGCCGCGCAACGGTTCCAGACCGGCCCGCAGGTTGCGCTCGAGCCGGGCCACCTGCCCGGCCCAGTCCTCACTGGACAGCAGGCCCAGCGAGGCGTTGGCGACCGCACAGGCCAGCGGGTTGCCCATGAAGGTCGGCCCGTGTGCCAGCACCCCACCGGCCCGGATGCCGGCCGCGACCTCGGGGGTGCACAGCGCGGCGGCCAGGGTCAGGTAGCCGCCGGTGAGGGCCTTGCCGACACACATCACGTCCGGAACCACTGCGGCGTGCTCGGCGGCGAACATCGCCCCGGTACGCCCGAACCCGGTGGCGATCTCGTCGAAGATGAGCAGCACCCCGTGCGCCCGGGTCACCTCGCGCAGCACCCGCAGATAGTGGGGATTGTGGAACCGCATCCCCCCGGCCCCCTGCACCACCGGCTCGACGATCACCGCGGCCAACTCGTCGGCGTGCCGCTGCACCGCCTCGACCAGCGCGGCCTCGTACCCCGGATCGACGGGTGTGTCGAAGCCGCCCGGCGGCACCGGGGCGAACACCTGCCGGGGCAGCACCTCGCCCCAGAGATGATGCATGCCCCCCTCGGGGTCGCAGACGCTCATCGGGTGGAAGGTGTCCCCGTGGTAGCCACCCCGCCAGGTGCCCAACCGTCGGCGCTGCGGCCGGCCGGTGGCCCGCTGGTACTGAAGGCACATCTTGATCGCCACCTCGACGCTGACCGAGCCCGAGTCGGCCAGGAACACGTGCTCCAGCCCCTCGGGTGCCAACTCGACGAGGGTGCGGGCCAGCTCGACGGCGGGGGCGTGGGTCAGTCCGCCGAACATGACATGACTCATCCGGCCCAGCTGGTCGGTCACCGCGGCATCCAGCACGGGATGCCGGTAGCCGTGGATCGCCGCCCACCACGACGACATCCCGTCGACCAGCTCACGCCCGTCCGCCAGCCGCAGCCGCACCCCCTGGGCACCCTCGACCAGGTACGGCGTCATGGCCGGCGGCAGGGTCGCGTACGGATGCCAGACGTGCGCGGCGTCAGCGGCGAGAATCTCCTCCGGCCTCACCGGGTCTCCCCTCCGGCACCGGCGAGGTGGCCGCTCCGAACCGCCCGCACCCGGCGCCCGTCGCTCGTACACCTCGGTAGGTGGGTCGGGCCGGCCGCTGTCTCCCCCTCAGGTCCGGCACCGCCCGCTCCACCGTGGTCTGTCATCGTGTGGTGGTGGCCGGTCGCGGGGCGGTCGCCGCCGCGCGGGCGACCGCACGGGGCAGGGCCGGACCGCGGTAGATGAAGCCGGTGTAGAGCTGCACCAGACTGGCGCCGGCGTCGAACATCCGGGCCGCGTCGTCGGGGTGGACGATGCCGCCCACCCCGATGATCGGCAGCCGTCCGCCGGTCTCGCGGTGGACGAAGGAGACCACCTGCCGGGCCCGGTCGGTCAGCGGTCGACCGGACAGGCCGCCCGCCTCCCCGGCCCGCGGCTGGTCGCTCGGGGCCAGGCCCTCGCGGCCCAGTGTGGTGTTCGTGGCGATCACCCCGGCGGCCCCCCGCGCCAGACACACCTCCAGCAGTTCGGCGATGGCGGGCTCGGTGAGATCCGGGGCGATCTTCACCAGCACGGGCTTCTCCCCCACCAGGGCGGCCAGCAGGGCGTCCAGGTGGTCCCGGTCCTGAAGGGCGCGCAGGCCGGGGGTGTTCGGTGAGGAGACGTTGACCGCGAAGTAGTCGCCGTGCCCACGCAAGGCGCGGTACGACGCCTGGTAGTCGGTCACCGCCTCCTCCAGCGGTGTCACCTTGGACTTGCCCAGGGAGATCCCCAGGGGTACGCCCAACGGACGGGGCAACGCCGCCAGCCGGGCCGCCAGGGCCTCGGCTCCGGCGTTGTTGAAGCCCATCCGGTTGATCACCGCCTCGCTGTCCGGCAGGCGGAACAGCCGGGGCCGGGGGTTGCCGGGCTGCGGGTGGGCCGTCACCGTACCGACCTCGACGAAGCCGAAGCCCAGGGCCGGCCAGGCCGGCAGCGCCGCCCCGTCCTTGTCCATCCCGGCGGCCAGTCCGACCGGGTTCGGAAACCGCACCCCGAACACCGTGCGGGGTGCGGCCACCGCGTACCGGGCCCGCAGCACCGCCAACGCCGCCGGCATCCGCGACAGGGCGCTCAACCGCCGCAACGTCCACTCATGGGCCGCCTCCGCGTCCCCGCCCCCGACCCGGAACAACCCCCGCCGAACCGTCCGCTCAAACATCACCCTCCCCCTTCCCCCGCGCCGCCCCCCCGTTGATCATGAGGTTGACGGCGGTGTGGATCTCCGCCACTGCCGCCAACCTCATGATCAACCGGGGCTGAGGGGGGTGGGGTGAGGGGTGGGTGGGGGTGGGTGGGGTCATCGGGGGGTCCGGAGGGTGGCGTGGAGGGCCTGGAGCGGGCGGACCTGCATGTCGCCGCGGATGCGGGCCTCGATGCCCATGACCGCGGCGGCGGCACCGGGGACCGTGGTGATGCAGGGGATGTCCGCGGTCACCGCGGCGCTGCGGATCTCGTAGCCGTCGGAACGGGCGCTGGCACCGGAACCCTGCGGGGTGTTGATCACCAGAGCGATCCGACCGTTGCGGATCAGCGACACCGCGTCGTCGTCGGAGCCGGCCTCGTAGTGCTTGGGGGCCAACTCGCAGGCGATGCCGTGCCGACGCAGCACCTCGGCGGTACCGGCCGTCGCGACGATCTCGAAGCCCAGATCGGCCAGGCGCTTCACCGGGAAGATCATGCTGCGCTTGTCGCGGTTCGCCACCGAGACGAAGATCTTGCCCTGGGTCGGCAGGTCCCCGTACGCGGCCGACTGGGACTTGGCGAAGGCGTACCCGAAGGCGGTGTCGATGCCCATCACCTCGCCGGTCGACTTCATCTCCGGGCCGAGCAGCGAGTCCACCCCCTTGCCGGCCGGGGTGCGGAAGCGCTTGAAGGGCAGGACCGCCTCCTTGACCGCGACCGGGGCGTCCAGCGGCAGGGTGCCACCGTCCCCGGTCGCCGGCAGCAGACCCTCGGCCCGCAGTTCGGCGATGGTCGCCCCGAGGGCGATCCGGGCCGCCGCCTTGGCCAGCGGCACCGCGGTGGCCTTGGAGACGAACGGCACCGTACGCGAGGCGCGCGGGTTGGCCTCCAACACGTACAGGGTGTCGTCCTTCAGCGCGTACTGCACGTTGAGCAGGCCGCGTACCCCGACGCCCCGGGCGATCGCCTCGGTGTACCGGCGGACCTGCGCCACATGCGAGCCGGCCAGGGTGATCGGCGGCAGGGCGCAGGAGGAGTCGCCGGAGTGGATGCCCGCCTCCTCGATGTGCTCCATCACACCGCCGAGGTACACCTCCCCGTCGGCGTCACAGAGGGCGTCCACGTCGATCTCGATGGCGTCGTCGAGGAACCGGTCGACCAGCACCGGGTGATCCGGGGAGATGTCCGTGGCCCGCCCGATGTAGTCACGCAGGGTGGCGTCGTCGTAGACGATCTCCATCCCTCGCCCGCCCAGCACGTACGACGGCCGGACCAGCACCGGGTAGCCGATCTCGTCGGCGATCTCCTTGGCCTCCTCGTACGAGGTGGCGGTGCCGTGCTCCGGGGCCCGCAGACCGGCCCGGGCCAGCAGTGCCCCGAAGGCGCCCCGCTCCTCGGCCAGGTGAATCGACTCCGGGGAGGTACCGACCACCGGCACCCCGGCGTCCTTGAGCCGCTGCGCCAACCCGAGCG
Organism: Micromonospora sp. DT229; assembly: GCF_049844505.1. NCBI lineage: Bacteria > Bacillati > Actinomycetota > Actinomycetes > Micromonosporales > Micromonosporaceae > Micromonospora > Micromonospora sp. DT229. The sequence continues at coordinate 77,114 of NZ_JBNCLD010000012.1, forward strand.
GGGTCTGCCCGCCCAGTTGCACGATCACGCCCACCACGCCCGGCCCACCGGCCGCCCGACCGGAGGAGTCCTCCGCGTGCCAGACCTCCACCACGTCCTCGAAGGTCAACGGCTCGAAGTAGAGCCGGTCGGCGGTGTCGTAGTCGGTGGAGACCGTCTCCGGGTTGCAGTTGACCATCACGGTCTCGAAACCGGCGCCGGAACCCGTACCGCGCAGCGCCTGCACCGCGTGCACGCAGGAGTAGTCGAACTCGATGCCCTGCCCGATCCGGTTCGGCCCGGAACCGAGGATCAGCACCTTCGGCCGGTTCGAGCCGACCACCTCTGTCTCCGCGTCGTACGAGGAGTAGTGGTACGGGGTGGTGGCCTCGAACTCGGCGGCGCAGGTGTCCACCGTCTTGTAGACCGGTCGGATCCCCAGCCGGTGACGCAGGATCCGTACCCCGTCCTCGGCGGCCAGTTCGGGACGCAACGCGGCCAACTGGCGGTCGGACAGGCCAGCCCGCTTGGCCTGGTGCAGCAGCTCACCGTCCAGCACCGGGGCGGCCACGATCTCCGCGCGCAACTCCACCAACGCGGCGATCTGGTCCACGAACCAGGGGTCGATCCCACCGGAGGCCGCGGTGACCTCCGCGATCGAGGCACCCAGGCGCAGCGCCCGCTCCACCGTGTAGAGCCGACCGTCGTGCGGGGTGGCCAGGGCGGCGAGGGTGTTCTCCTTGGTCGCGCCGGCCGGGTCGGGCACCGTCCAGAACCCGGCGGCCTTGGTCTCCATGGACCGCATCGCCTTGTTCAGGGCCTCGCTGAAGTTGCGGCCGAGACTCATCGCCTCGCCGACGGACTTCATCGTGGTGGTCAGCTCCGGATCCGCGCCGGGGAACTTCTCGAAGGCGAACCGGGGGATCTTCACCACCACGTAGTCCAGGGTCGGCTCGAAGGCCGCCGGGGTCTTGCGGGTGATGTCGTTCGGGATCTCGTCGAGGGTGTAGCCGATGGCCAGCTTCGCGGCGATCTTCGCGATCGGGAAGCCGGTCGCCTTGGAGGCCAGCGCCGAGGAGCGGGACACCCGGGGGTTCATCTCGATGACCACGATCCGCCCGTCGGCCGGGTTGATCGCGAACTGGATGTTGCAGCCGCCGGTGTCCACCCCGACCTCCCGCAGCACCGCGATGCCCAGGTCACGCAGGCGCTGGAACTCGCGGTCGGTGAGGGTCATGGCCGGTGCCACGGTCACGCTGTCGCCGGTGTGCACGCCCATCGGGTCGATGTTCTCGATCGAGCAGACCACCACCACGTTGTCGTGGCGATCCCGCATGAGTTCGAGCTCGTACTCCTTCCAGCCGAGCACGCTCTCCTCGATCAGCACCTCGTGCACCGGGCTGGCGGCCAGCCCCGAGCCGGCGATGCGGTCCAGGTCCTCGTCGGTGTGCGCCATGCCGGAGCCGAGGCCACCCATGGTGAACGACGGCCGGATCACCACCGGCAGGCCCAGCTCACCGACGGTCTCGCGGACCTCGTCCATCGAGTGGCAGACCCTTGAGCGGGGCACCAGGCTCGTCGGATCCGCCATGCCGAGCCGTACGCCCGCCTTGGCCACGATGTCCTTGAACAGCTGCCGGTCCTCGCCGCGACGGATCGCGTCGATGTTGGCGCCGATCAGCTCGACACCGTACTTCTCCAGCACCCCGGCCTCGTGCAGGGCTACCGCGGTGTTCAACGCGGTCTGCCCGCCGAGGGTGGGCAGCACGGCGTCCGGCCGTTCCTTGGCGATGACCAGCTCGACGAACTCCGGGGTGATCGGCTCGACGTAGGTGGCGTCGGCGAACTCCGGGTCCGTCATGATCGTGGCCGGGTTCGAGTTGACCAGGCTGACCCGGATCCCCTCGCTGCGCAGCACCCGGCAGGCCTGGGTGCCGGAGTAGTCGAACTCGCAGGCCTGACCGATGACGATCGGCCCGGAGCCGATCACCAGGATGTGCTTGAGATCGTCGCGCTTAGGCATTGCTGCGCCCCTTGCTGTGGTTCCGGCCCTCGATCAGTTCGGCGAAACGGTCGAAGAGGTAGTCCGCGTCGTGCGGACCGGCCGCCGCCTCCGGGTGGTACTGCACGGTGAACGCCGGGACCTCCAGGGCCCGCAGCCCCTCGACCACGTTGTCGTTGAGGCAGACATGGCTGACCTGTACGCCCCCGAACTCGGTCTCGATGACCTGGTCGGGCACGACCGCACCCTGGGCCACCCCGGGCACCTGCACGGCGAAGCCGTGGTTGTGGCTGGTCACCTCGACCTTGCCGGTCATCCGGTCCAGCACCGGCTGGTTGATGCCCCGGTGGCCGTAGCCGAGCTTGTAGGTGCCGAAGCCCAGCGCCCGGCCGAGGATCTGGCTGCCGAAGCAGATGCCGAACAACGGCACCTTCCGACGCAGCACCTCACGGGCCAGCTTGACCGGCCCGTCGGCGGTGGCCGGGTCACCCGGGCCGGGTGAGAAGAAGACCGCGTCCGCCCCGGTGGCCAGCAGATCCTCGATGGTCGCCGTCACCGGCAGCACGTGGGTGGTCACCCCCCGGGCGGCGAGCCGACGCGGCACGTTGCGCTTGATGCCCAGGTCCAACGCGGCCACCGTGAACCGGTGCTCCCCCTCGGCGGGCACCACGTACGGCGCGGTGGTGCTCACCTCGGCGGACAGGTCCGAGCCCACCATGTGCGGCGACTGACGGACCCGGGCCAGCAGGGCCCGGGGGTCGTCGTCGATGCTGGAGATGCCGACCCGCATGGCGCCCCGGTCGCGCAGGTGCCGGGTCAACGCCCGGGTGTCCACCCCGCTGATGCCGACGATCCCCTCGGTGGCCAGCCGGTCCTCCAGCCCGCCGGTGGCGCGCCAGTTGGAGCTGATCCGCGCCGGGTCCCGCACCACGTAGCCGGCCACCCAGATCCGCCGGGACTCGTCGTCGGAGTCGTTGACACCGGTGTTGCCGATGTGCGGGGCGGTCTGCACCACGACCTGCCGGTGGTACGAGGGGTCTGTCAGGGTCTCCTGGTAACCGGTCATCCCGGTGTTGAAGACCGCCTCACCGAAGGTCTCCCCGACGCTGCCGTAGGCCTCGCCGTGGAAGGTGCGCCCGTCCTCCAGGACGAGAATCGCCGGACGCCTACGACTCATGCCGCGCCTCCGATCCGGACGACGTTGCTCCGCTGGGCTGCGCTCACTTGAGTCCGCCTTTCGTTCGCGACTGCGGGACTCCGCTCCGCTACATTCCTCACGCTCACCGGACTGCCTTTCCGTCCAGGACCGTCGCCTCGCCGCGCAGGAAGGTCGCCACGATGCGACCCGGCAGCGTCATCCGGGCGTACGGGGTGTTGCGGCTGCGACTGGCCGACTCCGCCGGGTCGATCGTCCGGCGGGCCGCCGGGTCGACCAGGGTCAGGTTGGCCGGGGCTCCGGGGGCGGGGTCGTGCCCGTGCTCGGTCAGCCCGGCGATGCGGGCCGGGGTGCGGGACATCCGCTCGGCGATCAGATCCCACTCGGGGCCGAGCACCTCGAGGGCGATCGACAGCGCCGTCTCCAGCCCGAGCATCCCCGGGCGGGCGTACGCCCACTCGCACTCCTTGTCCTCCACGGCGTGCGGAGCGTGGTCGGTGGCGATGATGTCGATCACCCCCTCGACCAGCGCGGCCCGCAGGGCGGCGATGTCCGTGGCGGTCCGCAGCGGCGGGTTGACCTTGTACACCGGGTCGTAGGTCTCCGCCCGGCTGTCGGTGAGCAGCAGGTGGTGCGGGGTCACCTCGGCGGTGACCCGGACCCCCCGCGCCTTGGCCTGGCGCAGCACCTCGACACTGCCCGCGGTGGAGAGGTGGCAGACGTGCAGCCGACTGCCGACGTGCTCGGCCAGCAGCACGTCCCGGGCGATGATCGCCTCCTCGGCCACGGCCGGCCAGCCGGTCAGGCCCAACCGGGTGGAGACCTCACCCTCGTGCATCTGCGCGCCCTCGGTGAGCCGGGGCTCCTCGGCGTGCTGGGCGATGATGCCGTCGAAGGCCTTGACGTACTCCAGGGCCCGGCGCATCAGCCGGGGATCGGCCACACAGTGCCCGTCGTCGGAGAAGATCCGCACCCGGGCGGCGGAGTCGGCCATCGCCCCCAACTCGGCCAGGCGCTCGCCGGCCAGCCCGACGGTGACCGCGCCGATCGGCTGCACGTCGACCAGCCCGGCCTCCCGGCCGAGCCGCCAGACCTGCTCGACCACTCCGGCGGTGTCGGCCACCGGGGAGGTGTTGGCCATCGCGCAGACCGCGGTGTAGCCGCCCAGCGCCGCCGCCCGGGAACCGGTCTCCACGGTCTCGGCGTCCTCCCGCCCGGGCTCGCGCAGGTGGGTGTGCAGGTCGACCAGGCCGGGCAGGGCCACCAGCCCGGTGGCGTCGAGCACGGTGGCCTCCGGCGCGGACAGCCCCGGGCCGGCCTCAGCGACCACCCCGTCGCGCAGCAGCAGGTCGGTAGGTGCCGCGCCGAGCACACTGACGTTCTTGAGCAGGTACGAGTTCACCGGTTGTTTCCCCCGAGCAGCAGGTAGAGGACGGCCATCCGCACGGAGACCCCGTTGGTGACCTGTTCGACGATGGTGGAGCGGGGCGAGTCGGCCACCTCCGGAGTGATCTCCATGCCCCGGTTCATCGGACCGGGGTGCATGACGATCGCGTGCTCCGGCAGCCGGCGCATCCGGGTGCCGTCCAGGCCGTAGCGGCGGGCGTACTCGCGGGCGGAGGGGAAGTAGGAGTCACCCATCCGCTCCCGCTGCACCCGCAGCATCATCACCACGTCCGTCGAGGGCAGCACGGCGTCGAGGTCGTAGCAGACGGCGGTGCCGGGGGCCAGGGCGGCGACGATGTCGATCGGGATCAGGGTGGGCGGTCCGACCAGGGTGACCTTGGCACCGAGGGTGGACAGCAGCAGCACGTTCGACCGGGCCACCCGCGAGTGCAGCACGTCACCGACGACCGCCACCGACAGGCCGGCCAGCCGGCCCATCCGGGAGCGCATGGTGTACGCGTCCAGCAGCGCCTGGGTGGGATGCTCGTGGGTACCGTCGCCGGCGTTGACCACTGAACCGTCGACCCAGTCGGCGAGCCGGTGCGGGGCGCCGGAGGCCGGGTGCCGGACGACCACCGCGTCGGCCCCCATCGCCTGGAGGGTCAGCGCGGTGTCCTTGAGGCTCTCCCCCTTGGCGACGCTGGACCCCTTGGCGGAGAAGTTGATCACGTCGGCGCTGAGCCGCTTGGCCGCCGCCTCGAAGGAGATCCGGGTCCGGGTGGAGTCCTCGTAGAAGAGGTTGACCACCGTGCGTCCGCGCAGCGCGGGCAACTTCTTGACCTCACGGCCGGAGACGGCTGCCATCTCCGCGGCGGTGTCCAGGATCTGTAGGGCGGTGTCGGCGTCGAGGTCGGCGCCGGAGAGCAGGTGCCTGATCATGAGAGGGCGTCCTCCGCGTAGAGCCGGACCTCGTCGGCGCCGTCGGTCTCGGCGAGGGTCACCTTCACGCTCTCGGCCAGGGCGGTGGGGATGTTCTTGCCGACGTAGTCGGCGCGGATCGGCAGTTGCCGGTGGCCCCGGTCGACCAGCACCGCGAGCTGCACCGACGCCGGCCGCCCCAGGTCGCCCAGCGCGTCGAGGGCGGCGCGCACCGTGCGGCCGGAGAAGAGCACGTCATCGACGAGGATCACCCGCATGCCGTCGATCCCGCCGGGCGGCACCTGGGTCGGGCCGACCGCCCGGGTGGCGTTGCGCCGCAGGTCGTCGCGGTACAGGGTGATGTCGAGCACCCCGACGGGCACCGCTATGCCTTCGAAGGCGTTGATCCGGTCGGCGAGTCGGCGGGCCAGCGGAGCGCCTCGGGTCGGCACACCGAGCAGTACGGTGTCCGACGCCCCCTGGGTCTTCTCCAGGATCTGGTGGGCGATCCGGTCGACGACTCGCTGCACCTCGGCGCTGGTCAAAATCACCTTCACCGAGGGTTGTCGCGGCGGCGACGGATGGGCAGCCGGTGGGTAGGCCACGGCGGACCTCCTTCCCCGCCTCACGGGACGGGTCGTTAAAGGATGTCGGATCCTCCAGGTCAGCCGGGTTGCGGCCGGCGGGAAGGCTTGGGCCACGTTACCAGTGGTCGTTGCCGTGACCACGGTCGGGCATGAGTGGCTCAGGCCACGTCGTCGGGGACCGGTCGACGTATCGGTTCAGCGGGCAGAACGGGACAAGTCGACCGGGGTGCCCAACTGGAGAGTCAGCACCACTTGACCACGTTTCCGAATCCCCGTACCGTCACGCTCCGTAGCGATCGCTGGGAGAACCCCGAGCAGCACTGGGAGTGTCCGAATGCCCTCTGAATACGCCAAGTCTCTGGGCGCCCGCCTGCGCTCCATCCGCCAGCAGCAGGGCCTGTCCCTGCAGGGCGTGGAGGAGAAGTCGAACGGGCGCTGGAAGGCGGTTGTGGTCGGCTCGTACGAGCGCGGCGACCGGGCCGTCACGGTGTCCCGCTTGGCCGAGTTGGCCGAGTTCTACCGCGTCCCGGTCTCGGAGCTGCTGCCGGACGGCAGTGGGGTGCGGCACGAGCCCACCAGCAAGATCGTTCTGGACCTGGAGCGGCTCTACGACGAGGCCAGCGAGGAACTCGCCTACGTGGCTCGGTACGCCCGGGCCATCCAGCAGCAGCGCGGTGACTACAACGGTCGGGTGCTGTCGATCCGCGCCGACGACCTGCGGGCACTCGCGATCGTCTACGACGCCTCCCCCTCCGGCCTGATCGAGCGGCTGACCGAGCACGGCGTGCTGGTCGCCGACCCCCGGGCATTCTTCGCCTCCTGAACCCCCGCAGCACGAAAGGCCCGCGCCGGACGGCGCGGGCCTTCGTTCGTTGCGGTCGCCCTCCTCGTGACCGGCGGCCACCCCGGTCGCCGAGCGCACCCCTGGCGGGGTCGATCAGCGGCCAGGGGTCACCGGGTGGCGTACTCGGCGATGCGGCCGAGCAGGCCGTTGAGGAACCGGGGCGAGTCGTCCGTGGACATCTGCCGGGCCAACTCCACGGCCTCACTGATCGCCACCGCGTCGTCGATCTCGTCGATGTAGAGCAGCTCGTAGACCGCAATCCGGGCGAGGTTACGGTCCACCACCGGCATCCGGTCCAGGGTCCAGCCCTCGGCGTAGCTGGCGATCAACTCGTCGATCCGGTCCAGGTGACCGGCCACCCCCTCGACCAGGCCGACCGCGTACCCGAGATGGTCCGGGCGCGGCTTCTCGATCCGCTCGATGTAGCCGGCCAGCACCTCGACCGGCGGACGATCACGCAGGTCGGCCTCGAAGAGCACGTCCAGCGCCCGCTTGCGCGCCTTGCGGCGCGCCGGCATCTGCTGCTTCGGACCCTCGGCCATCAGGCGCGGCCGAGGTAACGGCCGTCGCGGGTGTCGACCTTGATCTTCTCGCCGGTGGTGATGAAGAGCGGCACCTGTACGGTCGCGCCGGTCTCCACCGTCGCCGGCTTGTTGCCACCGGTGGACCGGTCACCCTGAAGGCCCGGCTCGGTGTAGGTGATCTCCAGCACCACCGAGGTCGGCAGCTCGACGTAGAGCGGCACCCCCTCGTGGGTGGCCACGGTCGCCTCGGCCTCCGGCAGCAGGTAGTTCGCGGCGTCGCCGACCGTGGCGCCCGGAACGGTGATCTGGTCGAAGGTCTCCATGTCCATGAAGACGTAGTCTTCGCCGTCGGCGTAGAGGTACTGCATGGTGCGCTTGTCCACGGTCGCGGTCTCGACCTTGGTGCCCGCGTTGAAGGTCTTGTCGACGACCTTGCCGGAGAGCACGTTCTTCAGCGTGGTACGCACGAACGCACCACCCTTACCGGGCTTGACGTGCTGGAACTCAACGACGGCCCAGAGCTCCCCGTCGAGGTTGAGTACCAGGCCGTTCTTCAGGTCGTTGGTGGTGGCCATTTCCTGCCTTGATCGTCATTTGGCGGACAGACCTAGCAAGTCTACTAGCCGGGTGCGGACCCACCGGCCGTCCCCTCTGCTCATCGAGGTCCCGCCCACCACCGTCGGTAACCCCTCCCTCCCCCGCAGTCCCACCCCTCCCGCCCTTTGCTCTGCTTCAACCCACACAACGGTCACAGTCTGTGACAACAAGGCCGCGCCTTGCGCCAACCCTCGGCACGATGGCGCTGTTCAGGGGCCATTGCGTCCGTTGAAGCAGTGCGAAGGAGGCAGGGGGTGGTAGGAGGGGAGGTCAGGATCTCACTCAGCGCGACGAGAGCGGAGGGTAGTCGCGGTGCCCAACGCCTCTGCGGCTGAGAGGTCAGCCGTGCTGGTCGCGGCGGTTGGCCAGGTGGTGCAGGGCCAGGCGGTAGCCGTCCACACCGAGCCCGCAGATCACCCCGGTCGCCACCGCCGAGACGACCGAGTGGTGCCGGAACTGCTCCCGCGCGTGGATGTTGGACAGGTGCACCTCCACCAGCGGCCCCCGCAGCATGGCGCAGGCGTCCCGTACCGCGATGGAGTAGTGCGACCAGGCTGCCGGGTTGAGCACCACGGCGGCGCCCTCGTCCGCGGCCGCGTGCAGCCAGCCGAGCAGTTCGTGCTCGGCGTCGGTCTGCCGTACGACGACCTCCAGGCCCAGCTTCCGCCCGGTCGTCTCGCAGAGCTGCACCAGGTCGGCGTAGCTGGTCGCCCCGTAGACCTCCACCTGGCGGGTGCCCAGGCGGCCCAGGTTGGGTCCGTTGAACACGTACACCCTCATGCCGATCCACCTTCCGGTGCCGACACCGCGGCGTAGGCGGATCGCAGCAGGTCGTCGTCGGGCCCCTCCAACAGCGCCGGACGGGCCGGCCCGTCGAGCACCACGAACCGCAGCAGGTTGCCGCGGGCCTTCTTGTCGACCCGCATGGTCTCCAGCAGTCGGGGCCAGGCCTCGGCCGCGTACCGGGTGGGCAGGTCGAGGGCGGTCAGCACCGCGCGGTGCCGGGCGGCGGTGTCGGCGTCCAGTCGGCCGGCGAGGCGGGCCAGTTCGGCGGCGTAGACCAGGCCGACCGAGACCGCGTGGCCGTGCCGCCAGCGGTACCCCTCGACCTTCTCGATCGCGTGGGCCAGGGTGTGCCCGTAGTTGAGCACCTCGCGTACGCCGGACTCGCGCAGATCTCCCCCGACCACCTCGGCCTTGACCCGGATTGCCCGCTCGATCAGCTCCCGGGTCACCGGGCCGGTGGGGTCGACGGCCCCGGCCGGGTCCCGCTCGACCAGGTCCAGGATGGCCGGGTCGGCGATGAAGCCGCACTTGATCACCTCGGCCAGGCCGGCGGCCAGGTCCACCGGTGGCAGGGTGTCCAGGGTGCTGAGGTCGGCCAACACCCCCACCGGGGGGTGGAAGGCGCCGACCAGGTTCTTGCCGGCCGTGGTGTTGATGCCGGTCTTGCCGCCCACCGCCGCGTCGACCATGCCGAGCAGGGAGGTGGCCACCGGCACCCACCGCACCCCGCGCAGCCAGCAGGCGGCCACGAACCCGGCCAGGTCGGTGACCGCGCCACCGCCCACCCCGATCACCGCGTCGGTACGGGTGAAACCGGCCGCCCCGAGCCGGTCCCAGCAGGCCGCCGCCACATCGACATGTTTGCCGGCCTCGGCGTCGGGCACCTCGATCGGCAGCGGAGTCAGCCCGGCGGCACCGAGCCGGTCGGAGATCGCATCGGCCAACTCCTTCAGCGGCGGGGCGTGCAGCACCGCCACCCGGGTGGCGTCGGGCAGCAGACCGGGCAGCGTGTCGAGCAGGCCACGGCCGACCAGCACGTCGTACGGCTGCTCGCCGCCGACCGGAATCCGGGTCACCTTGTCCATCGCCGGGAGCCTAGCCCACCGATGACCGCCTCGACCGGATCCGTCCGGGGGTGCCCGAGGTGTGGAACGCAGGTTTACCACTGCCCGCACGGGGCAGGGCAGCACCATCGCAGACCACCAGGGAGACGGCATGACCGAGCGAACGATCGACGGGGCCGACATCCGGCTGCCGGCCACCATCCTCGGCGTCGGGCTCGGCGGATTCGTCGACGGCATCCTGCTGCACCAGGTGCTCCAGTGGCATCACCTGCTCAGCAACACCGGTGCCGACAACATCGGCATCCGCGAGTACCCGGTGGACACCGTGGCCGGGTTGCAGATGAACACCCTGTGGGACGGCCTCTTCCACGTGGTCACCTGGGTGGCGGTGCTGACCGGGCTGGCGATGCTCTATGCCCGGGTGACCCGGTCCCGAGGACGGCTGTGGCGCTCGCCGATGCTGTGGGGCTGGGCGCTGATCGGGTGGGGACTGTTCAACCTGGTCGAGGGCATCGTCGACCATCACCTGCTGGCCATCCACCACGTCCGCCCCGGGCCACACCAGCTCTGGTGGGACCTCGGTTTCCTCGCCCTGGGGGTGCTGCTGATAGTGGTCGGTCTGCTGGTGCAGCGCCGGGCCACCGCGGTGGACCTCTGCGAGGATTCGTCGACCGTACGTCGACACCGATGAGCCTGGCGCACACCGCGCAGCACCCCACTGCGGTCGGCCCGGCGCTGCTCGTACCCCTGGTGGTGGGTTGGTGTTACCTGGCTGCCGCACTGCGGCAGCGCGAACCGGACCGGACGGGCTGGAGCCACTGGCGTACGGCGGCCTTCGCCGCCGGGTGCGCCCTGGTCGCCACCGCCCTGCTGCTGCCGGTCGACGGGTTCGCCGGACACATGTGGCAGCACCTGCTGCTCGGGATGCTCGCGCCGTTGGGTCTGGTGCTCGGCGCCCCCGGCACCCTGGCCCTGCGTACGGTCGACCGGCGGTTCGGGCGGGCGGCGCTGCGGGCGCTGGGGCATCCGGTGGCGCGGACGCTTCTGCACCCGGTCACCGGGCTGCTGCTCACCGCCGGTGGGCTGTGGCTGCTCTACCTGACGCCCCTGTACCGGGCCACCCTCAGCAGCCCGGCGCTGCACGACCTGGTCAACCTGCACTTCCTGCTCAGCGGGTTGCTGTTCACCTGGTCGATCGCCGGTCCGGAGCCCTACCGGCACCGGGCCCGCGTACCGGTGCGGCTGGTGGTGCTCGGCGCCGCGATCGTCGCGCACGCCGGCCTGGCCCAACTGTTGTACGCGGGACTGCTGGTCGAGGTACCCGCCCCGCCGGAGGCGCTGCGGGCCGGTGCGGCGGTGATGTACTACGGCGGTGACCTGGCCGAGATCCTGCTGGCCCTGGCCCTGCTGGCCAGTTGGCGCCCGCAGCCGCGCCGGGTGCCGACACCGGCACCCGCGCGAGCGGCTACTTGAGCAGGGGGAGGATCTCGGCGGCGATCTCGGCGGGGGTGCGGCCGTCGGTCACCACGGTCTCGGTCGCCACCTCGGCGTAGAGGGGGCGACGCTGATCCAGCAGGTACTTCAGGGTGGCCCGTGGGTTGATCGCCAGCAACGGACGCCCGACACCCAGGCCCACCCGCTTCACCGCGTCGGTCAACTCCACCGACAGGTGCACCACCCGGTGCCCGATCAGCGCGCCGCGGGTCGCCTCGTCCAGCACCGCCCCTCCGCCGAGGGCCAGCACTCCCTCGCAGGAGGCCAGGGCCGCGGCCACGGCCGCCCGTTCCAGGGCCCGGAAGTGTTCCTCGCCCTCGTCGACGAAGATCTCCGGGATCGGCTTGCCGGCCTGGCGTTCGATGTCGGTGTCGGTGTCGCGGAACTCCACCCCCAACTCGGCGGCGAGGAGCTGCCCGACGGTGGTCTTGCCGGAGCCGGGGGCACCGACCAGCACACAGACCGGACGGGTCGGACCGGTCACCGGATCACCAGCGCGTCCAGGTAGCCGGCCAGGTTGCGGCGCATCTCGGCGATCGAGTCGCCGCCGAACTTCTCCACCGCCGCCTCGGCCAGCACCAGCGCCACCATCGCCTCGGCGACGACGGCGGCGGCCGGTACCGCGCAGACGTCGGAACGCTGGTTGATCGCGGTGGCCGGCTCACCGGTGGTGATGTCGACAGTGGCCAGGGCCCGGTTCAGCGAGGAGATGGGCTTCATGGCGGCCTTGACCCGCAGCGGCTCGCCGGTGGTGATGCCGCCCTCCAGGCCGCCGGCCCGGTCGGTGACCCGGCGTACCCCGGTGGCGGTGTTGATGATCTCGTCGTGGGCCTCGGAGCCCCGCGAGCGGGCCTGCTGCCAGCCGTCGCCGATCTCCACACCCTTGATCGCCTGGATCGACATCAGGGCGGTGGCCAGCCGGGCGTCGAGCTTGCGGTCCCACTGCACGTGGCTGCCCAGGCCGGGCGGCACACCGTAGGCCAGCACCTCGACCACCCCGCCCAGGGTGTCGGCGGCCTTCTTCGCGGCGTCGACCTCGGCGACCATTCGGGCGCTGGCCTCCGAGTCGAGGCAGCGCAGGGGGTCGGCGTCGATGCGCTCGGCGTCCTCCGGTCGGGGTCGCAGCCCCGGCTTGACGCTCACCGGCCCCAACTCCACGACGTGCGAGACGATCTCCACGTCGAGGGCCTGCCGCAGCAGCGCCTTGGCCACCGTGCCGACAGCCACCCGGGCGGCGGTCTCCCGCGCGCTGGCCCGCTCCAGGATCGGCCGGGCGTCCGTGTGGCCGTACTTCTGCATGCCGGCCAGGTCGGCGTGGCCCGGCCGGGGTCGGGTCAGCGGGGCGTTACGGGCCTGACTGGCCAGCTCCTCGGGGTCGACCGGATCGGCGGCCATCACGGTGCGCCACTTGGGCCACTCGGAGTTGCCGACCCGGATGGCGACCGGGCTGCCCAGGGTCACCCCGTGCCGCAGGCCGCCGATCACCTCGACCTCGTCCTGCTCGAAGGCCATCCGTGCCCCCCGGCCGTAGCCGAGCCGGCGGCGGGCCAGCTCCCCGGCGATCTCGGTGGTGGTCACCTCGATCCCGGCCGGCACCCCCTCCAGTAACGCGACGAGGGCGGGTCCGTGCGATTCCCCTGCGGTCAACCAGCGCAACACAGCCATGAGTGTGTCACGCCCGGTGTCCGCCGCCCCGCACGGTCCCGCCCTACGGACTCACCGGCCCGGACCTGGGCGTACGCCGAGGTCGCAGGGGCCGCGCCGGCGCCACACCCGCGTGCGGCGCCAGCGTGTGCGCTACCTACGGATCGCGATGATCGACTTGGTCAGGCCCAGCAGGCGTTCGGCGCGGATGGTGGCGTCCGGGAACAGGTACTGCATCTCCGCCCGACCGATCAGCTCCGTGGTGAGCACCTGCCGCATCGCCGCGTCGTAGGACTTGCCGGGGGTGTACGCCAACGGCCATTTGCGGGCCACGAAGGCCCGGGCCGGCACCGGCAGGAACTGCATGCCGGGGGCCACCCAGTGCGGCTCCACCGGAAAGTACCGGTAGGGGGTCTGCACCCAGTAGGCCGGTGCCATCTCCCGGATCGCCTCCGCCATCCGGCGCCGACGTTCATGGCCCCCGACATGCTCCAGCACGCTGTTGCTGAAGACCAGGTCGTACCGGCGGCTGAGGATCTCCTTCGGCAGCTCGCAGGCATCGGCGTGATCGGCCTCGGCCCAGTCGGGCAACTGCGCCGGCAGGGGCTCGAGGTTGACGACATGTACGCGGGCCGGGCGGACCGGCACCTTGGTCCAGCTCTCCACCCGGCCGCCGAGGTCCAGGACGCTCATCTCGGCGAGGTCGGGGAAGGTCTGCGACAACCAGGCAGCCCGTTGGGCACGCCGTCGTGCCCCGTAGGAGTCGGGTGAGTCGACCAGACGGAATCTGAGCGAGTGAAGTGCCATCGACATGTGATCCTTCGGTAGGGGTGAAGGTGGAGTGGAGCGGCGGCGACGGTCACCCGCTGTCCGCCCTCCGGTCAGATGCCCCGGCCGCGCTTGTGCAGGGTGCGCAGGACGGCGTCGGCCCGGACCACCCGGCCGGCCACCGCCAGCGCCAGGTACGCCCGCGGCTCACGCGGATTGCGGCGGATGGTCTGCCGAGCCCAGCGCAGAGCCCCCCGGGGGTCTCCGGAGGCGGCTCGGGCGAAGGCGATCTGCCCGGTGACCCGGGCCTGTCCCGCCGGCTGGGTGGCGAACTCGGGATAGCGGTCCAGCAGCCACTGCAACGCCTCGGAGATGGTGTCCCAGCGCTGGGCGAAGTACGACCGCTTGTGCCAGCGCACCAGCACGTACGGGGTGCGCAGGTTGACCAGCGGGGCGCTGCGGGCGGCCCGCAGCAGGAACTCGTAGTCCTCGGCGTAGCTGCCCGGGATCTCCTCGTCGACCAGCCCGAACCCGTCGCGCAGGGCCGCCGCCCGAATCAGGAAGGTCGACGGGTGCAGCTCGGTCATCCGGTCCCGCAGCAGATCGGCCAGGCTGATCGAGTCTCGTTCCAATACCCGCTCGACGGTGCGCCCGTCGTAGCTGACCCGGATGCCGCAGCTGACGAACTCGGCCCCGGGCACCGCGTTCAGGGCCTCGACCTGGGCCGCCAGCTTGCCCGGCAGCCACTCGTCGTCGTCGTCGCAGAAGGCGATCAGATCGCCGGTGGCGGCCATGGTTCCGGAGTTGCGGGCCCCGGCCAGTCCCGGGGTGCGGGTGTTGGTCACCACCCGGACCGGCCGGTCCGGGGCGGACAACTCGGCCAGGGCGGGGTCCGGCTCGGACTGGTCGAACACCACGACCGTCTCGACCTGCCCCGGATACTCCTGCCCGACGATGGCCCGCACCGCCGCCCGGAGCAGTTCGGGACGGTCCCGGGTGGGAACGACGGCGGTGACGCTCGGGTACGCGGTCATTGCTTGTGCCTTCCGTTCGGGCCGGGCCTGCGCCACGGCCGCCATCGGGGCCGGTGACGCCGCTGCGCGGCCTCGGCCACCAACTCCTCGACGATCACGCCCACCCGGCGTACCGCGGCGCGTTGCGCCTCGGCCGCCTCGGCGTCCACCGTCACCGCGAACCGGCCCGGGTCGGCCAGCCCGGCGGTCAGCGCCGCCAGCAGTTCCTGCCGGGACTCGCAGAGCACCACCAGGCCGGCCGCGCCGAGGCGGCGGGCGAACAGCTGCTGGTGGTTGTCGACATGCTCGCCAAGGCTCGGGTCCCGGGGCACCACGATCGGCAGGTGCCCGTGCCGGCGGGCCTCCAGGATGGTCGCCGGACCACCGTGGCAGACCACCAGGTCGGCCCCGGCCATCGCGGTCTGCAACTCGGCGTGCCCGAGGAAGGGCACCGCGTCCGGCAGGCCATCGACCCGGGTGTGGCCGTGCTGCACGGTCAACACCACCTCGTCGGCGACCTCGGGGTACCACTCCCGCAGCCAGCCGACCAGCCGGTCGAAGGGATGCTTGTCGGTGCCGACCGCCACCAGCAGTTGGGCCCGGCCGACCCGGCCACTCTCACGGGGGGCCGGGATGAGCACCTCGGCCCGGTCCCCGACTCCGCCGAACTGCTCGTCCGTGCGGGTCGCCTCGCCGCTCACAGCAGGGTCCCGACGACTGTGGCCTCCGGGTACTGGCGGCGCTGCTCCTCCCACTGCACGAGCATCTTCGACAGGAAGGGCCGACACAGCCGAGCGGTCAGCGTCGGGGTGTCGATCCGGTCGTAGACCTCGATGTAGACCGTCGGGATCCGGCGTAGCCGGGCCAGCACGACGAAGGGCAGGGCCACCCCGGCCCCGGTGGTCACCACGGCGGCGATCCGCCGTCGGCGCAGCACCCGGGCCGCCAGCAGGGTGTTGCGCAGCAGGTTGCGCAGGTTCCGGGTGGTCGGATGGTAGGCCGGGATCAGGTCCTCCCCGGCCAGCAGGGACACCGCCTCCGGGGTGTCGAAGGTCACCCAGCAGCGTTGCCAGGTCTCGTACCAGGGTTTCAGGGCGAGCAGTTGGGCCAGATGCCCACCGCTCGACCCGACCAGCAGCAACTGTGACCGCTGCCCGTCGTTGTCGAAGTTGTCCACGCGACTCCCCACAAGTCCGCTGTGCCTGCACCGGGTCGGGTCGCACCCCCAGCGGTGGCCCGACCGTCTCTCACTGTCGTTTCTCGATGACGTCCAGCAACGCCGGATGCAACGCCGGATTCCAGCCGGCACCGGCGTCGGCCAGACGCCAGGTACGCAGCCACATCTCCACCAGGTAGGCGTCGGCGACCAGACGGCGGCGGGCCGGGTCCAGACCCAGCCGGTCGCCGTACCGGTCCAGCCATCGCCGTACCTGCTCGGCCGCGGTCGCGGCCGGTTCACCCCGCAACACCAGGGAGCGCTGGAACGCGTCATGGGCCAGGTCGAACCCGACCGGTACGTCCGGCCCGCTGTGCTCCCAGTCCCAGGCGACCAGCCCACCGGAGTGCCTACCGAGATTCCACGGCACCCAGTCGCCGTGCCAGTGGCCGAACTCGACGGCCACCTCCCCGTGCCGTCGGGCCAGGTCGGCCACGGCCGCCACCGCCCGGCCCCCGGTGGCCGGGTCCTGCTCGGCCGCCCGCTGGGCCTGCGCGGTCAACCGGGCCAGGAAGGAGGAGCCGGCCAGAGGGCGGGCCGGTGCCGGAGTCCGGCCCCGGCGGGCCACCGCCAGCAGGGCCGCCAGCTCCGGTTCGGCCTCGACCGGCATTCCGCGTACCCCGGTGGGCAGCGGCTCGACCAGGGCGACCGCCTGCCCGGCCCAGCTCGTCTCGGCCAGCAGCCGGGGGGTACCCGGATGCCCGGCGGTGCCGGCCACCTCGGCCACCTCGCGCAGGGCCGCCGCCTCGGCGGTGACCAGGGCCCGGGTGGCCTCGTTCCAGCCGATCTTGGCGTAGCCGCGCGGGGTACCGGCGTGGTCGAACAGTTGCAGGGTCGGCTTGTGGTTGGGGTCCGGGGGACGCACCCCGCAGGCCGCGTACGCCCTGGCGCCACCCAACTCGGCGGCCAGCCGCTCGGCGAGCAGCACCTCGGTCGGGTCCAGGGCGGTCGGCACGGCGACGGTCAGCACCGGAAACGGGGCCCGGGCCAGCATCCCGGAGCGCGCCGCCACCCCCAGTGCCGCCCGCACGGCCCGCACCTTCACCGGCCGCAACGCGTTGTACGCCAACAGCGCCGCCGCCGTGGCCCGGGAGGAGCCCAGCGGCAGCAGGAACCGGGCCCGGTCCACCGAGGGGACGACGGCGTAGCGGGCCACCACGGTGTGCCCGGCCGGGGCCGGGGCGTCCACGGCCAGGGCTATCCGCTCGTCGCCGAAGACGGCCCGGGTGACCCACCCCAGTCCGTCCGCACGGGTCCGCAGGTCCCCCGGGGCGGTCACCGCAACGCCCCGGGTTGGCACCCGATGGCACCGGTCGGCCTCACGAGACCTGGTCCGGCCAGTCCAGGTGCAGCCCGAGTCGCTGCCGCAACGCCTCGTTGTACGGGCGGTAGTACTCCGTCAACTCGGCGCGCAACGCCGGTTCCAGGGGTGCCGAACGCCGATCGTTGTAGACCTTGAAGTCGGGCAGGTCGTACGCGGGCAGCCCGAGGAAGTCCAGGGTGCGCCGGTAGGTGGCCCGGGCGTCGCGGTACAGGTCCTCGCTGGGCAGAAAGAGCAGTTGTCCCCGGTCGAAGTGGGTAAGCCACGGCTCCAGGTGCTCCAGGTAGCGGCCCCGGGCCCGGTAGGTGTGCCAGTCGTAGGCCTCACTGAAGTACTCCGGCTCGGCGATCAGCCGCTCCCGCTCCCCCGCCGTACGCTCCGGTTCGGCGGCCAGCGCGGCGGCGAAGTCCAACGGTTCCACCCCGTTGGTACGCCGCTCCTTCCAGTGCGAGTACGCCCGCTCCACCGGATCGCGCAGCAACACGATGAGCTTCACCTGGGGCATCAGCGCGGCGACCCGCTGCGCGGCCAGCGGATGGAACATGTACAGCGGGGCGGCCTCACCCACCCGCACCGGACCACCGTGGCGGCTCTCCAGCGCCTCCCGGTGCCGCTGGGTCGGGAAGTGCGACCGGTACCAGGCCTCGCCCCGCCCCCAGTTCTCCTCGAAGTAGTGCGAGGACTTGGTGTTCCAGGCCGGGAAGAGGCGCGGCACCAGGGGATGCTGGATGAGGTAGTTCCACAGCGAGGTCGTACCGCCCCGCTTGGTGCCGATGATGAGGAAATCCGGCAGCGGCCGGCGGTCGCTGGTGCGTACCCCGTAATCGACGAGGCTCTCCCGCACCCGGCTCGTCACCTGGGTAGGCACCAACTGCTTCACCCGGTCGCGGATGGACGCCACGACGATGTCACCTGCCTTTCGAGGGTCGTGCCGAGGCGCTGGGCGCTCCGCCACGGATCTGCAACATGGTCGCCCGGATGCCGGCGCGCACCCGAGGCAACGTCAGCAAGCCGACGCAACCGGCGGCCAGCACGGCCAGGGCCACCGCCAGGCCGGCGATGCCCCGGCCGCCGACCAGCACGCCCAGGGTCGCGGCGGCGCCCACCCCGCCGGCGGTGATCAGTGCGGCCCGCACCATGCCCCGGTCGGTCAACGGCTGACCGACGACCAGGCGGGCGAAGGTCACCGCCATCAGGTTCTCCGTGACGATGCCCGCGGCCCAGGCCCAGGCCGCCCCGGTGGCCCCGTGGGCGGGGATCAGCAGCAGGCTCAGGGAGACCGTGACCGTCAGACCGGCCACGGTGGCCACGAGATGCAGCCCGCTGCGCCCGCTCATCAACAGCAGGCTCTGCACATTGCCTACTCCGGTGTTGACGAGCATGGCCAACGCGAGGACGGTCATCGCGGTGGCGCCACCGGCGAACCCGGACCCGAACAGGGCCAGGAAGCCCGCGCCGAAGACCGCCAGCAGCAGATACACCGGCCAGGACAGCACCAGCGCCCAGGTCGTCAACTGCCGGTGCAGGGCGGCGGCCGCGTCGTGGCGGTCCTGACCGAACAGCCGGGACAGTTGCGGCGACACCGCCACCCGCAGCCCCTGCATGGCGAGTTGACCGGCCAGGATGTAGCGGCTGACCGCGCCGAAGATGCCGGCCTCGGCCGCACCGGCGAGCATGGTGGTCAGCAGCACCCCGACCCAGACCGCGCCCGCGTCGATCGCCGCCGAGGCGGCCCGGGGCAGGGCGAACCGCCAGAAGGAGCCCCACTCCTCGGGCCGGGCCCGCAGCCGGGCCCCCCGGCCCAGCCCCAGTGGGCCGGCGACCAGCAGGAAGGTCACCAGCAGGGCGATCAGCGCCGGCACCGCCCAGCCGGTCAGGCCGGCCAGCAGGCCCCCGCCGGCCAGCAGCACGGCCGCGGCGATCAGCAGCGGTCGGGCGGTGGGCAGCAGGACCGACTGCACCGCCACGTACGCCCGCATCGGCCGCACGCTGCGCAGCACCGCGAACAGCAGGGTCATCACCACGACCACCGGCACGGCGGCGAAACTGACCCGCAGCAGGTCACCGCCCTCGGCGCCCGCGCCGTCCAGCAGTCGGCGGGCGAGCGGCTCGGCGGCGAGGATGCCGAGGGTGGCCACCGCCAGGGCGGCGGTCAGCGGCGGAATCAGCGCCACCGGCAGCATCCGGGCGGCGTCGCCCTGCGGACCGAGTCGACGCCGGGGCAGGCTCCAGATCAGTCCGGTCTCCGCGCCCAGCACGCACAGCGCGGCCGCCACGGTCACCACCCCGATCGTGGCGAAGAAGACCCCGGACCCCTCGGTGCCGTAGCCGCGGGTGATGACGACCACCAGCACGAAGCCCATCAGCCCGTTGACGGCGGCACCGAACAGCCCGGCGGCGCCACTGCGGGCGCCCCGGCGGGCCTCGGTGGCGGCAGGGTCCGAGGCCGGGTCAGCCGGGCCGCCGGTGGCGGGCGGCTGGGGAGCCGGCTGCACGGGGATGCTCATGAGTGCCCTCCGCTGGGCTGGGTGCGGGCCGACGGGACCACCGCGCCGCACCTGATGATCGGCTCGCTCATGCCACCGCCTCCGACGCCGCCGACGGCTGGGGCAGGGCCGGGCCGGGCGGTCGGGCCTCCCGTTCCACCAGGGCCATGGAGAGGGCGATGGCGAAGAAGGCCACCGCGAGGTTCGGGCTGGCCATGCCGTAGAACGGCACCTGCACGAGACACACCACCGGCACCACCGCCAGCCACTGCCCGGCCGCCGACCGGGCCCGGGCGCAGAGCACCGCCGCGAGCACGAACCACCCCAGGAAGAACAGCAACGCCGGTACGCCGTGACAGAACAGCACCATCCACAGCTGCCCCTGGGTGCCCACCGGAACGGGTGCGCTGATCGTGTCGACCGTGGCCGGTGACCCGTAACCGAGCCAGGGTGACTCCGCCACCCGCCGCAGCACCTCCCCGTAGAGGGCGAACCGGTCGCTGTTGGTGTCGCTGGACTCGACCCGGTTGTCGATCAGCTCGGTGACCGGAATGAACAGGGCGGCCAGTCCGCCGATGAGCAGCACACCGACCACGGAGGCGCCGACCCGGATGTTGCCGCGCCGGGCGGCCCGCAGCCCGAGCACCAGCAGACCCGCCCCGAGGCTGACGAACATCGTCCGGTTGAGGGTGAGGAAGGCCGGGGCCAGCGACAGCGGCAGGGAGACGATCAACGCCCAGCGCAGCAGGCCGTGCCGGCGGAGCATGACGAAGGCCACCACGCAGGGCAGGGTCATCGCGTACGCGCTGCCGTAGTTGTTGGTGTACGGGAACGGCGCCGAGGGCCGGAAGATGGGGTTCAGCGAGCGGGGACTGAACTCGCTGGCCCGGACCCGTACCAGGTCCTGGATGTAGGGGTTGCCGGAGACCCCACCGGGCAGCAGCATCTCCATCGGTGTGCTGAGGCTGAACCGGGGCATCAGCACCCCCAACCAGCCGAGCAGGACCAACCCGAACCAGAACAGGCAGATCGGCACCAGCAGGGCGGCCAGGTCGATGCCCTGCCGCGCCACCGCGTACACGTAGACGCCCACCACCAGGGCGGTCACGTAGAAACCCAGCCGCAGGCCGAAGGCGAGCAACGAGCCGACCGAGGTCAGTTGGGTGGCGCTGACCACGACCAACGCCAGGAACAACAACCACACCCCGGTGGCCGGCGGCAACGGCACCCGACCCCGCACCAGCAGCAGGGCCAGCAACACCGCGCCCAGCAACGACCAGCCCAGATAGAAGGCCCCGGCCGCCCACCAGACCGGCACCAGCCCGAACATCACCACCAGCGGCCACACCGGCAGCCGGGGCAGCGTCGGGGCGGCCAGCCGGGTCACCGGTCGCTCGCCAGCGGGCTCCTCGACCGACGGCGGGCTGAGGATGGGCACCGCTCACCCCCGGCCGCTGCGGGTCAGCACGAATCCCAGCGGGGCCACCCCGGCGGCCCGCAGTCGCTCCGCCAGGCGGCGCAGATCGTCCTGCTTCGTCCGGTCCTGCTCGACCACCACGACCGCGGTGCCCTGCCGGGCGGCGGCCACTCCGCGCTCGTCGGCCTCGGCCGGGGGCGCGTTGAACAGCACCAGCCCCTTGGCGGCCCGCTGCCGCCAGGTGCCGAAGCGGACCCCACCGCCGCCCACCGGCACCTCGTCGGGGTGCTCGGCGACCGGACTCTTCGCCGTCACCGGGCCACCGCTCATCCGGGGCAACATCATGGTCGCCTCCGGGTCGGTGCCGGGCCGGACCGGGCTGGGATGCGGGGACGGACGGCGTACCGCGATCTGCTGGGTGATGTCGTCGATGGGGCCGGAGCCGTCCGGGCGGGGCTTGGGGATGGCGGGCCGGGCCGGGTTGATCGCAGCCGGCAGCCGACCCCGGTCCGTCATCACGGTCGCCCGCAACCGGTCCAGCCGGCCGCTGTCGTCGGCCAGGTAGACCTCCCGGCCGGTGGCCGCCAGGGCCACCGCCAGGCCGGCGGCGAGGGTGGTCTGATCCTCCCGGGTGGTCAGCAGGGCCACCCGGGCCGGTTCGCGGACCCGCTCCGCGATGGCCATCGCCACGTAGCGGATGTCGGCGTCCACCGGCCTGCGCCGGCCGAACAGCCCCTGCCCCCGTACCGTGCCCAGCAACGGCAGACCGGTGGCGTCCCGTCCGTCGTCGACCGAACGGATCCGCCGGTCGATGGACTCCCAGGCGAAGGCCAGCACGACACCGAACAGCAGCCCGCCGAGCAGCCCCGCCGCCAGGTAGAGCGGACCCCGCCCGCCGGCGGAGACCAGGGCCTTCTCCGCGCTCTGGGTCACCCAGCCCGGATTGACGTCGACCGCGGCGATCTCGGTACGGGCCGAGCTGAGCTGGGTCAACTGGTTGTTCATTCCGGAAAGCTCGGCGACGGCCGCCTCCCGGGCCCCGTCGCGCGCGTTGGCCACCCGCTTCTGGAGGGCGGCCTGCTGCGCGGCGACCTTCTCGATGCTCTCGTCGTACGAACGCAGCATCTCCTCACGCTGCCGTTCGTACATGGTGCGGCGTACTTCCAGGTATGACTGGGCGGCCAGGTTGGCACTGGCCACCGCCGACTCGGGCGAGTTCGAGGTGAAGGTGAAGCGCAGGATCTGCCCGCCGGCGGGTACCTCCACATCCAGCGCGTTGCGCACGTCACGGGGATCCCGGCCACCCGCGTCGGCCAGCCGCTGGACCACCTCCGTGCCGGTGGCGATGCCGCTCTCCACGTTCATGTTCACCGCCCGGTCGGCCGCCGCGCCGCTGGGGGTGAAGGCATCGGTGACCACCGGGCGGACCGCGACCACCGCGCTCGCGCTGACCGCACCGGGGACCAAGAAGACGTACCCGATCGCCGCCGCCAGGCCCAGCACCGCGACTGCGGCCACCAGCCGGATCCGGTGCAGCGGAACCCGCAACAAATCGGTCAGTGTGACCGTACGAGCCGCAACCGTACCGCCGGACCAGCCGGGCTGTGCATCAGTCATGAACGCCACCGTCGCTACGTCGTCGAAAAGGAGCATCGCGGGTGCAGCGGCCTGCGGGACAGCTCCGCCCAACGCTCGGGCCGGCGACGGGAATCCGCCGCCGGCCCGACCTGAACAAGTTACCGACCTTCTGCTACAACGGGTACACCCCTACTGCACCGCGAAGAACATCCGGGGAATCGACCAGGAGAGCCCGTCCGCGGCCGTGGTGAGCACCGTACTCGCCGTCCCGCTGACCGCGGGCGCGGCCGTCGGGTCGAACGGCACGCTGCGCAGGCTGCCGTCGGTGTGACCGTACACGATCTTGCCGTCGACCCAGGCCAGCCCTCGCACCGCAGACCAGGTCACGCCGGTGGTCGGCAGGGTGAACTCGGTGGCACCCAGGTAGTTGCCGTCCACCTCGAAGTACCGGTAGTAGAGCTGGTTGGCGCCGGTACGGGTGTAGTAGAGGCGACCGTCGAGGAAGAAGGCGCCGGTCATGTTCGCCGGGTTGTACCAGGCGTTGAAACCGGACGACTCCCACGGCACCCCGACATTGCCGCCGTTGAACATCGAGATGTCGATCCGGCTGCCGGTGGTGCTGCCGGGGACAGCCCGCGACCAGTAGATCCGGTCACCCAGGCCCCAGGTCGCGCCGGCACCGGTGTAGTTGGGCTGGCTGACCGTGGTCGGCGTGCCAAGCGTGGTGCCGTCGAACGGCACCCGCTGCAACTCGCCCGCGGTCACACCCAGGTACAGGTGCCCGGAGCTGGCCGCCGACGGGTTCCGCGGGCTGATCGTCCGACCACCGGCGATCGGGAACATGCCGAGCCGGCCGTGGTACTCGTTGGCCATGCCGTCGGAGTTGTGCCCGAAGTACAGACCGGTGCTGCCCCGCCAGATCACCGGCACCGTCGAGCCCCAGTTGCTGGCCCCCGAGGGCAGGGCGCTGCCGCCCCGACGACCCGGGTTCCAGTTGACCGGCATGCCGGTGGCCGGGGTGACCGCGGCGATACCGAGCCGGTCGACCGCGCCGTTACCCGCCCGGTCGCTGCCGTTCGGGTTGTTCAGCCAGCGGAAGTGCCCACCGAGGTAGATGATGTTGTCGGCCACCTCGACCGAGGTGATCGTGTCGTTGCCGGTGTAGTTGACCCAGGTGCCCACCTGGCTGGGTCCCCGGTTGGCGGTCTCGAACCGGACCAGCGCGTCGCAGTAGGCGGCCGGCCAGCCGGTGCCGCCGTTGGTGCCGACGACGAACCAGCTACCGTCGCCACTGAAACGCAGGTCCTGCACGTAGTGCACGAAGGTGGCCGGGTCCCCGCACGGTGCGACGAACCGCTCCGAACTCCAGTCGATCACGCTCGGCGTGCCGCTGACATCGATCAGCGCGATCTGGTTACGGGGCAGCCCGTCGACGAGCGTGAAGTTGCCGCCGACGGCCAGGGTGCTGCCGTCCGGGGTGATGTCGATGGTCCAGGCGTACGAACTGGTGCCGTGCCGACCGACCGTGGCGTTGACATCGAAGGTCGGGTCGATCGCACCGGTGCTGGCGTTGATCCGGGCGATGCCGGAGTGCGCCGTGCCGTTGATCCAGTTGAAGGCACCGGCCAGGTACAGGTCGTTGCCGTGCAGGACCATGTCGCGGATCATTCCGCCGTCGGAGCGGCCGACCCAACTGTCGATGGTCTCGCCGGTGGCCGGGTCCAGGGCGACCAGGTTCCGACGCGACACCCCGTTGACGTTCTTGAAGGTCCCACCGACGATCAGGGTGCCACCCGGCCCGGCGATGAGGGCGTTGACCGCGCCGTCGAGCACCGGCACGAAGGCGGTGTTGATGGTGCCGGTGGTCCGGTTGTACGAGAACAGGTATCGCTGGGTGATCCACGGAGAACTGGCGGTCTGCCGGATCTGGGTGAAGGTACCCCCGACGAACACGGTGTTGCCCACTTCGGCGAAGGCACGGGCCTCACCGTCGCGGCCGTGCGGGGTGTGGTCGACCGGATTCGTCGACACCAGGGTGCCGGTTTCCGGTACGGGTAGTACGGCCGCTTCAGCCGCCTTCGGCACGGCCAGCACTGCCGCGAGGGTTACCAACGCGACGGCCCCGACCCGCGCTCTACGTCTACGGGTGGGGTGCCGCTGAAAGGAGATTACGGGCACGCTTCGCCTCCAGGGTGGACGGGATTGCCGGTAGCCTCTCGCGTCCACCCAGCAGGGCGACATCCGCCGATTGGGCGGTCGGTGCATCGGTTGTCGGACAGTAGCGACGCGAGGGGCTTCAGCAGCCACCGAGTGTCGCAAACGGGTGTCCGGTTACGGTCAGCGGCTCCCTCCGGTGGGCTGCCGCAGGTAACTGTCCCGTCCTGCGGCGGTGAACCCGGCCAGCGATGCCGCGTCGTGGTTCATCGTCATGTTGCAGGTCTTGGTCGAGGTCGTCACGCCTGGCGAATTGAAGTAGATCGCTGCCTTGATCTTGGGGTGGGCCTTCAACGCCGCCGGGAACTCCTCGAACCACCGCCGTTTGGCGTTCGGATCCGCCGCGTCGAAGTTCGTACCGAACTCGGCCAGCATCCGCGGCTTGCCCGCCCCGATGCCCTTCTCGTCCAGCCAGCGGTAGAAGGATCCGATGGTGGTGCTCGGGCTCTTCCAGACCGTGCCGCCGTTGCAGACATGGAAGTTGTACGGGTCCCAGGCGACCCAGTCGACGTACCGGTCGCCGGGGTAGAGCCCGGCGTACCGGTCGTAGTGGCCGGACCAGCCCATCATCGTCCACACCCAGACCGCGTTGCGTACGCCGGCCGCGCCGAACCGGTCGTGCACGTACCGCCAGGCCTTGACGAAGTCGGCGTCGCTGCCCTTGGCCGGCTCGTCCTCCGGCTCGTGGTCGAAGCCGATGAAGACCGGCTGCCCGACCGCCCGGATCCGCCCGGCGACCGCGTCGATGGTCTCGTCGTACCGACCGCTGTACACGTCCTTCCAGGTCAACACGGTGCCCGAGGAGAACACCCGGCTCTCCCAGGCGAAGAACATCAGCCGGCCCTCACGCATCTGCTGCTGCTGGTACGTGTCCGGGAAGGCACCGTTGCTGCCGTTGTTGGAGAAGTCGTGGTACCGGTGCACGACGTCGAACTTGCGACCCACCTGGGCCTCGACATCGGTGATGGCCCGACCGTGGTCCCAGGTCTGGGGGTTGGTCGGTGAGTACATCCCCCACCAGGCGCCACAGGAGGGGACCAGCTTCTCCGAGACCTGTCCACACTTGCCGGAGTCGGCCGGGGGCCGGGTGGTGGTCGGAGCCGACGGCGTGGGGGTCGGCGCCCGGCTGGGCGACGCGCTGGGCGAGGCACTCGGCGCGACGGTGGCCGTCGGTGCCGGGGTGGCCGGCAGGGTGGCGCTCGGCGGCGGCGCCGACGGCGGACGGGCGGCCACGTCGTAGGTCACCACCAGGTTGGGCCGCAGATCCGCGTTGCGGTTCTCGGCCGAGGCCCAGTAGATGCGGGTATCCAACCCGGCCTGGGCCAGGGACAACGTCCAGATGCCGTTACCGGTGACCAGCCCGGAGACGTCCCACTCGTTGAAGCCCTTGCCTACCCCGGTGACGGTGTCCAGGGCCGTACCCGCCCGCTGCGGCACGGGCCGCTGCGCGGTGGCGTCCAGATTCGAGGCGTGTGCGGTCACCGTGGCCTTGAATGCCTGCCAGGTGTGCACCCGCAGGGTCGCCCGGACGTTTGTGGCGTTCGCCGGCAGGGAGGTGACCAGGAAGGCGAGCACGGCCTCTCGCCCACCACGGGAGTTCCCGTCGCAGCGGGCCGGGCAGGTGGCCAGCGTGGTCTTGACGCTGTTGTCCCCGTCCTGCGCCACCGAGGTGGCCGTGGTGTCGGCGACCACCGGGATGGACAGGTTGTCGTCGGCCAGCAGGGGCACCATGGTCGCGGTGAGTCCGAGCACGACCGTGATGCCGAGGGCACCGAGGACAACGGCCTTGCGCCGGGGACCGGGGTGCCGAATGAGCCGATGCAGTCCACGCCTGGTCACGGAAACTCCTTGCGTCTACGGCGGTAACGCTGAGCAGCGTATCGGTGCACACCACGGAGCATGGGCATGACAGGGGGACCTAAGCGCGTCTTAACCCTCACCTAAGGCTCCACCCAGGAAGGTGCTTCCGTTGCGTGATCACCTTCAATTCCGCGGGAACGTACCGGGCCACACTCGCACCCCGGCTCGGGTCAGGGCTGGTCCGTGCGGGCGGCCGCCAGGGCGGCAGCCATCGCCGCCCGAGGGGCCGGCACCCCGGTGAAGTGCTCGAACTGGCCGATCGCCTGCGCCAGCAACAGATCCAGACCGGAGACGATGCGGCAGCCGGCGGCGGCGGCCGAGGCGGCCAGTGGGGTCGGCCAGGGATCGTAGATGGCGTCGAAGAGGACCGTGCCGGGCCGCCAGGCCACCGCGTCGGCCAACTCGTCGGCGGCCCCCTTGGGCACAGTGGAGATCCACACCTCGGCCTTCGTCAGGGTCGCCGCCTGCGACCAGGGCGCGGCCGTCAGGGCCAGGCCCAGGGTGTGCGCCACCGGCGCCAGTTCGGCCACCGCCTCCGGCCGGCGGGCGACCACTGTGACACCGGCCGCCCGCAACCGGGCCGCCGCCGCCAGAGCCGCCCGGGCAGTGCCACCGGCCCCCAGCACGGTGACCGTGGCACCGGGGGCCACCCCCGCCTCGGTCAGCACCTCGACCATGCCGGTGACGTCGGTGTTGTCGGCGTACCAGGAACCGTCGGGTCGGCGTACCAGGGTGTTGGCCGCGCCGACGGCGGCGGCGGCCGGGGAGACCTCGGCGGCCACCGCGAGCGCCGCCTCCTTGCCGGGCATGGTGACCGACAACCCGGCCCACTCCGGGCCCAGGCCCGCGACCAGATCCGCCAGCTCCGCCGCCGAACACTCGATCCGGGTGTACGACCACCCATCGAGCCCGGCGGCGGCGTAGCCGGCATTGTGGATCACCGGAGAGAGCGAGTGCGCGATCGGCTTGCCCACCACCGCCGTCTTGTGCACCGAGACCGCCAACGAGGCTCCTCCACCGCAGGGACGACTGTCACCTAACATCCAACAATGTCCGACAGCAGCCTGCGACACCGCACCGGAAAGACCACCCTCACCGTGCGCGGGCCGGATCGGCAGGTGCTCGCCGAGCAGGTCGTGACGGTCGAGCAGCGGCGGCACGCCTTCGCCTTCGGCAACATCGGCTTCGACTTCGTCAACCTGGTCGGCGGTCCCGGCCCCGAGGGCGCCCAGCCCTTCGGCGGCACGGACTCATCGGATCTCGACCGGCTCAGCGAGCTGTGGCTGAACCTCTTCAACACCGCCACGCTGCCGTTCTACTGGGGCAGTTACGAGCCACGACGCGGCGCACCCGACACCGAGCGGCTGACCAGGACCGCCCGCTGGCTGGCCGGTCACGGCGTGACGGTCAAGGGCCACCCGCTGGTCTGGCACACCGTGCAGCCGCCGTGGCTGCTCGGCCTCGACCTCGACGAGGTCGAGGCGCTGCAACGGGCCCGGATCCGCGACCTGGTCGGCGGGTTCTCCGGTTTGATCGACACCTGGGACGCGATCAACGAGGCGGTCATCATGCCCGTCTTCGGCAACGGGGACAACGCCATCACTCCCCTGGCCCGGGCCCGGGGCCGCATCCACCTGGTGCGGATGGCGTTCGAGGAGGGCCGAGCGGCCAACCCGGCGGCGACCCTGGTGCTCAACGACTTCGACCTCAGCTCGGCCTACGAGTGCCTGATCGAGGGCGTCCTCGAAGCCGGCGTCCGTCTCGACGCGATCGGCCTGCAGACCCACATGCACCAGGGGTACCGGGGCGAGGAGTACGTGCACGAGATGCTCGACCGGTTCGCTCGCTACGGCCTGCCGCTGCACCTGACCGAGACCACGCTGGTTTCCGGCCACCTCATGCCGCCGGAGATCGAGGACCTGAACGACTACCAGATCCCGGAGTGGCCGAGCACCCCCGAAGGCGAGGCCCGGCAGGCCGAGGAGATCGTCCGGCACTACCGGTCCCTGCTCGCCCACCCCGCCGTGCAGGCGGTCAACTACTGGGGGCTCACCGACCGGGGCGCGTGGTTGGGTGCCCCAGCCGGCCTCGTTCGTTCCGACGGCAGCCGCAAGCCGTCGTACGACACACTCGAAGCCCTAATCAAGGACGAATGGTGGCTAACACCGACCACGATGCGCACCGACCCGGACGGCATGATCACCGTCGAAGGGTTCCTCGGCGACTACATCGTCTCGGCGGGTGACCGCACCGCCCGCTTCACCATCGACGCCGCCGACACCACCGCCACCATCGACCTGTCCTGACCACGACAGGGCGTGGCGGGAGTCCAAAT
The DNA here is from genome assembly GCF_049844505.1 of Micromonospora sp. DT229. Taxonomy (NCBI): domain Bacteria; kingdom Bacillati; phylum Actinomycetota; class Actinomycetes; order Micromonosporales; family Micromonosporaceae; genus Micromonospora; species Micromonospora sp. DT229. Next base: position 106,303 of record NZ_JBNCLD010000012.1, read on the forward strand.
AAAGCTTGCTGATTAGCGGCCTTCGATGATTCGATACCCCCACACCAATCCACGGGGAGTGTGAATGCTGTTACGAAGAGTGTCCGCAGCTGTTGTCGCCGGCACGTTGGTGGCCCTCACGCTGGGTGTTGCGCCGGCCAACGCCAGCACCCTGAACGCAGGGGCGACGCCGAAGGCGGGCAACACCGCGGTGAAGATCCGCACCGGAGCCGGCACCGGCTACACGGCGGTCGCCCAGATCAACACGGGGCAGTGGGTGGGCTGCTGGTACCCCATCACGTCGGACTGCAACAAGACCACCACCGGTGTGACCACCGGCGGTTCCTACACCTGCAACGGTGCCACCAGCAACAAGTGGCTCAAGGTCGGCTACAAGCGCACCCTGCGGTATGTCGCACTGGGTTGCGTGAACACCGGCCAGATGCCGCCGGGCGCCGGGATCGACTGATCGAAGCGAACTGACGGGGGTGGAGAGTCGATCTCCACCCCCGTCAGGCTGTGTATCGCCGGAACTCAGATGATCCCGGCCTTCCGGGCTTTGGCCTCGTTCTTGCGGTGTTCCTGGTAGGTCTCGGCGAACTCGGAGTTGCCTTCCTTGTCGACGGCCACGAAGAAGAGCCACTCTCCCTTGGGCGGGTCCATGGCACCTTCGAGGGCATCCTTGCCAGGGTTGTTGATCGGGCTGGGGATCATGCCACGCAGCTTGCGGCTGTACGGGTTCTTGGTGTCGAGCAGTTCGTCCCGGGTCATCTCGGCCGAGGTCTTGGTCTTCTGCCCGGTCAACTCCAGGTAGTAGTTGACCGTGACGTCCATCTCCAGACAGCCGCAGGGGAAGGTGCCCGAGTAGACCCGGTTGTAGGCGACCCGCGCCACCTTGCCGAGATCCTTCTTGGTGCCGGCCTCGGCCTGGGCGAGCGACGCCACGATCAACGCCTCGTACGGGCTGATCCCGCCGCGTTCCTTCTGCACCCGGTCGGCGAACTCCATCTGCCCGGTGACACTCAGGAAGTGGTCGACCATCTGCCCGAGGATGGTCTCGGCGGTGGCGTTCGGCGGGATCTCGTAGGTGTCCGGGAAGAGGAAGCCCTCGATGGACTTCTTGGACTTCTTGCCGTCGTCCCGCTTGAACCACCAGTCCGGTACGCCGAGCTTCTCCGGGTCCTTCGCGGCGGCCTCGAACTCCTTGACCGGGATGTCGGTCTTGTCGCTGAGCAGCTTGAAGATGCTCTTGGCGGTACGCCCCTCGGGGATGGTGATCCCGTTGACGATCCGGTTGGCCGGGTCGAGCATCGCGGCCAGGGCCAGCTCACCACTCATCTGCTTGCGCAGCTTGTAGGTGCCCGACTGGATGTTGCGGCTGCGGGAGTTCTCCTCGGCGGCCTCGATGAACGCCTTGGTGCTCTTGATCACGCCTGCGTCGCGGAGCACCACGGCCATGTCGGCCAGGAACGCGCCCTGCGGGATCTGGATCGTCACGTCCTCGGTGCCCGCGCCGTCGTAGTCGGGGGTGACGAAGAAGTTCTGGATCCGGTCGAAGCCGTAGAAGGCACCGCCGCCGATACCGCCGAGCAGCACCAGGGCCAGCAACAGGGCCAGCGCCGTCTTGCCCCCACTGGAGCGACCGCCCCGCTTACGACCTCGGCGGTGCTTGCCCTTGTCCCCCCGATCCTGCTCGTCCTGACCGAGGTCCAGCTCGTCAAACATCTACGTCCGCCTCCGCTGCGTCTCCAGCCAGCTCTGCAGAATCTCCACCGCGGCGGCCTGGTCGACCACCGCACGTTGCTTCTTCCCCCGGACACCCCGTTCGGCCAGCCTACGACTAGCCACGACCGTGGACATCCTCTCGTCGGTCAACGTCACCGGGACAGGCGCTATCACCTCGGCCAGTTGTCGAGCGTACGCCTTGACGTGCTCGGCTGCGGGCCCATGTCTACCGGCGAGGTTGACCGGAAGGCCCACCACCACCTCCACGGCCTCGTGCTCGACGACCAACGCGGCGAGCTGGGCAAGATCGCTCGGCATCGCGTCCGGCCTGGGATTCTGCTCCCTGGCGACCGTGACCAGCGGGGTGGCGAGCACCCCGTGCGGATCGGACCGGGAGACCCCGATGCGGACCTGGCCGACGTCCACCCCCAGCCGCACACCACGGGACAGCTCAGTCACCTAACGTCACCCCTGTAGAGAAAGGGGCCAGGGCGGACCGAACTGGTCCACCCTGGCCCGCTGTGCCGATGACTCACGCCTCGGCGATCGCCTTCTCGACCGTCAGCAGCAGGGTCGGCACCTCCGACTCGGGCAGGCCACCGCCCTGAGCCAGATCCGGGCTGCCCCCACCACGACCGGAGAACGCCGCCTTGACCAGGTCGTTGGCGGCCAGCCCCCGCCCACGGGCGGCGGGATTGACCGACACCACCAGGGATGCCTTGCCGTTCGACCGGGCCGCCACCGCGACCACCCCGGGCCGGGCCAGGTCGATCCGGCCACGGATCTCCTGGGCCAGGGTGCGCACGTCGTTGCCGGCCGCACCCTCCGGCGCCTCGATGCCGACGTAGGCGACCCCGCGTACGTCCTTGGCCTGGGCGGCGAAGGCCGCCGCACCCCCGAGCACCAGCTGGGCGCGCAGCTTCTCCAGCTCCTTCTCCGCGTCGCGCAGCTGGGTGACGGTCTGCTCGACCCGGTCGGCGACCTGCTCGGCGGGGACCCGGTACAGCTCGGCCAGGCGGGCCACCAGCAGGTGCTCCCGGGCCAGGAAGTTGAAGGCGTCCATGCCGACCAGCGCCTCTACCCGGCGGACCCCGGACCCGATGGAGGACTCCGAGAGGATCTTCACCAGGCCGAGCTGACCGGAGCGGGACACGTGGGTGCCGCCGCACAGCTCCCGGGCGTAGTCACCGACCTCGACCACCCGGACCTGCTCGCCGTACTTCTCGCCGAACAGGGCCATCGCGCCGATGCGACGGGCCTCGTCCAGCGAGGTGACGAAGGCGTGCACCTCCAGGTCGGCCAGGAGCACCTCGTTGACCTGCTGCTCCACGTCCCGCAGCACGCTCGGGGCCACCCCGGTCGCGGTGTTGAAGTCGAACCGCAGCCGACCCGGGGCGTTCAGCGAACCGGCCTGGGTGGCGGACTCGCCGAGGAAGTTGCGCATGGTCTGGTGCACCAGGTGGGTCGCGGTGTGCGACCGGGAGATGGCCCGCCGCCGACTGGTGTCGATCTCGGCGTACCCGGTCTCCCCGGCGCGCACCTCGCCCCGGATCACCCGGGCCCGGTGCACGATCAGACCGGGCACCGGCTGCTGCACGTCGAGCACCTCGACCTGCCCACCGCCCACGGTGATCATGCCCAGGTCGGGCTGCTGCCCACCGCCCTCGGCGTAGAAGGGGGTGGTGTCCAGCACCAGCTCCACCAGGTCGCCCTCGACCGCCGCCGCGCGCGGACCGTCGGTGCCGAGCACCGCCCGTACGGTCGACTCGCGGGCCGTCTCGGTGTAGCCGGTGAAGGTCACCGGGCCCCCGGAGTCGAGCACGGACCGGTACGCCGACAGGTCGGTGTGCCCGGTCTTGCGCGCCTGGGCGTCGGCCTTGGCCCGGGCCCGCTGGTCGGCCATCAGCCGGCGGAAACCCTCCTGGTCGACGTCGAGCCCCTGCTCGGCGGCGATCTCCAGGGTCAGGTCGATCGGGAAGCCGTAGGTGTCGTGCAACTGGAACGCCTTGGCACCGGAGAGCGCCGGCTTGCCGGCCGACTTCGTCTCCGTGATCGCGGTGTCCAGGATCGTGGTACCGGCCCGCAGGGTGGCGAGGAAGGCGTCCTCCTCGGCGTACGCGTACGCGGAGATCCGGTCGAAGTCGGTGGCCAGTTCCGGGTACGACGGCGCCATGCAGTCCCGGGCCACCGGCAGCAGCTCGGGCAGGGCCCGCTCCTGCCAGCCGAGCAGCCGCACCGCCCGGATGGCCCGGCGCATGATCCGCCGCAGCACGTACCCCCGGCCCTCGTTGGAGGGGGTCACCCCGTCCCCGATGAGCATCAACGCGGTCCGCACGTGGTCGGCGACCACCCGCAGCCGTACGTCGTCCGGGTGGGACTGGTTGGCCGCCTGGCCGGAGTGCGCCCCGTAGCGCTTGCCGGTCAGCTCGGCCGCCCGCTCCAGGATCGGCCGGACCTCGTCGATCTCGTAGAGGTTGTCGACCCCCTGGAGGATGGAGGCCATCCGCTCCAGGCCCATACCGGTGTCGATGTTCTTCTTCGGCAGTTCGCCGACGATCCGGAACTCCTCCTTGCTCCGGACGTCCGCGATCTCGTACTGCATGAAGACGAGGTTCCAGAACTCCAGGTACCGGTCCTCGTCGACCTCCGGGCCGCCTTCGAGGCCGTACTCCGGACCCCGGTCGTAGTACAGCTCCGAGCAGGGGCCGGCCGGGCCGGGGATGCCCATCGACCAGAAGTTGTCCTTCTTGCCCCGGCGCACGATCCGCTCCGCCGGCACCCCGGTACGCAGCCAGATGTCGCGCGCCTCGTCGTCGTCCAGGTAGACCGTCGCCCAGATCCGCTCCGGGTCCAGCCCGAAACCGCCCGCCTCGACCGACTTGGTGGCCAGCTCCCAGGCGAACGGGATCGCCCCGTCCTTGAAGTAGTCACCGAAGGAGAAGTTGCCGTTCATCTGGAAGAACGTGCCGTGCCGGCTGGTCTTGCCGACCTCGTCGATGTCCGGCGTACGGATGCACTTCTGCACGCTGACCGCCCGCGGGTACGGCGGGGTCTGCTGGCCCAGGAAGTACGGGACGAACTGCACCATGCCGGCGTTGACGAACAGCAGGTTCGGGTCGTTGATGGCGGGCAGCGGAGCGGACGGCACCACGGCATGACCGTTCGCCTCGAAATGGGCGAGAAACCGCCGCTTGATCTCCGCCGTCTTCATCGCTGGTGTTCCTCCGGAAAGATTTCTCGATCGCCGATCCGCGGGTCCTCCCGCAGCTCGGCGAACTGGTCGTCGAACGCCTCACCCTGGGCGAACGCCTCGTGGATCTCCTGCTCCCGCTCGGCCATCCCGGCGCGTACGTCCGCCACGAAGCTACGCAACTCCTCGACCAGGTTGCCAGCGGATTCAGACAGGTTGTCGGCGATGCCGGCCGGGGTGTACGCGTGCGCGGCCCGGGTCGCCTTGCGCACCACCATCACCCCGACGGCCACCCCGATACCCAGCCAGAACAGGCGCCTCATGCTCGTACCTCCGCCCTCGTCTGGTCAGCGGTTCCCGCGCCGGGCGGCGCGCCGCTGAGCCTTGATGGTGTCGCGGACCTCGCGCTCGGTCTCGGCGTGCCGACGGGTGGCCGCCGCCTTGCGTATCCCGTAGCCGAAGGCCGCCACCTTGACCAGCGGATTGGCCGCGGCGGCGGAGACGACCGTGACCAGGTTGGCGACATTGGCGCTGACGTTCTGCGCGTGGCTGGTCATGGTGTCGACCTTGGCCAGCTGGAGGTTCACCCCGTCGAGGGAGGTCTGCACCTGCTCCAGGGTGACATTGACATTGCGGACCGTGGTGTTGACCTCGCCCAGCAACGGACCGGTCCGGTCGTTGAGGTCGTTGATCATGCGGGTGGTGGCATCCAGCGTGTGCCGCAGCCGCAGGATGGGCCGCGTCAGGAAAAGCACCAGAATCGCGAATGCGATTGCCGCGATCAGTGCCGCGACCTCCAAAATGCCCACGCCTGTCCTCCTCAACGAGATGTCTCGGGGCGGCATTATCCCCGATCCGCACGACCGTCACGCCCGCGCCGACGCCCGGTGGCCCGCCGCAGGGCCGGCCGGGTCACACGCGGGACGCCAGGTGAGACCCTACCGTCCGTGATGACATTCGGCTCAGGACGGTGGTGAGGGCGTCAAGTCACCCAGCGGATCGTCGCCCAGGGTCGGGAAGGGGTCCACACCGGTCAGTGACGGATCGGTGCTCGGCTGTGGCCGGGTCCGGTCGTCGTCGATCGCGTTACGCACCTTCACCGTCACCAACGATCCGGCGCACTCCTCGGCGGCGGCCTCCGGATCCAGCGAGGGAACCACGGCCGGCTCGCCGTCCACCGGCGGAGGTACGCAGGTGGGTGGGCGGACCCAGAGATCGAGGGTCAACTCGTCCCGCCGCCAGCAGGTGTAGCGGCCCTTCTCCTCCTGCTCCGGGCAGTAGGCCGGCTTCCAGGGCTGCCAGCCGTCCTGGCTCAGCGCCGACTCGTACACCTGGGCGGTCTCCTCCGGTGACCGCTCGGAGGTCACCGTCCGTTCCCGCAGTCGGCAGTCCAGCAGACACCAGCGGCTGCCGCTGACCGCATCGGTGGTGTTGACCGCGGCCCAGGTGGGCACCGCCAGTTCGTCCAAGGAGGCGAAGACCGGGTCCCGGCCCTCCGCGCGCAGGCCGAAGAAGACCGGCACCGCGCCGAGCAGCAGCACGCTGACCACGGCCAGGATCATCACCCGCAGCCGACGGTTGTCGCCGTCCTGGTGGCGCTCCTGCGCGCCGTCGTCCGGCCCGTCGTCTCCCGGTCCGTCGGAGTGCGCCGGTGGCGCCTCGGCCGGGTTGCGTACCTGCGGCTCCGGCCCGGGTCGGAGCACCGGGCCCATCGGCACCACCGCCGCGGCCGCCCGAGCCACCGCCGGGCCTTCACCGGCGCGCGCCGGTGGGGGTACCGGTGCGGTGCCGGAGGGCTCCGGACGCCCCGGGTTGCGTGCGGGCGGAGCGGCCCGGCCGGCCGGCCGTTCCTCGGACCGAGGCACGGCGGCGCCCCGGGCGACCACCGGCGACCCGGGGGGTCCCGGCGGCAGGTCAGCGGGGCGGCCGACGTGTGGGCCATCGGGGCGGGCGGTACCGCGCGGCGGGGCGGGCAACTGATCCGGAGCCCGGGTACGCCCGGTCACCGGCCCTCCGCCCGGCTGCCCCGGCACCGGTCCGGACCGGCCGGGCGGTACGGCTGATCCGGGCCGTCCGGGGGGTACGGCTGATCCGGGTCCTCCGGGGGATACGGCTGATCCGGTTCGGCCGGGCGGCGGCTCGTTCGCGGTCGGCGGCGTAGCCGGTGCTCCGACCGGGGGCAGGACACGCCCTCGGCCGGTGGGCGGCCCGTCGTGACGGGCTGCTCCGCCAGCCGGCCGCCGTACCCCGCCCTCGGGCCTGCCCGCTTCGGCGGCGGCGCGACCCGGCGGCGGCCCGGCGGGGTTCTCCACGCCATGCTGCCCCCGCGTCGTCGGCACATCGCCGGTGGTGGCACCGTCGGGGCGGCCGGGTTCCGACCTCGTGATCGTCCGAAGCGCCGGATCGGTGTGGTGGGCACGTCCAGCCTGACGTAGCCAGTCCGCCGGTCGTTGCGGCCGGTCCGGGCCGCCGGTGCCGGAGCGGGGGTCCACCGACCGCCCGCCGGGGTCGTCGACCGAGCCGGTAGCGGTCACCGGCCCGTCCTCGGCAGCCCGGCGACCGGCCCTGCTCGGCGGCGGTGTCCCGGTGCCAGGGGACACCTCCGGCACGTCCGCTCGACGCGGTGATTCCGGCACCGCCCGACGGCCCTGGGGCGGCGTCTGCGGCCCTGGCGGCACCACCGGTACGCCGTGCGCTGCCGTCGACCGTCCCGGCGGCGCCGTCGACGGGCCCTGCGGCGCGGACGGGCCTCGGTGCCCTGTCGAGGGGCCCTGTGGGGCGGTCGCGGGGCCTCGCTGCCCGATCGACGGGCCCTGCGTAGCAGCGGACGGGCCTCGCTGCGCGGTGGACGGGCCCTCCGGCGCGGGACTGCGGCCCCGGAGGGGATTCTCGTCGCCGGTGCCGTGCGATGCCGGTTCGGGGACCGGCGGCGCATTGCCGGAGGCCGGCACCACCGGCTGGTCCGCCTCGGGCTCGGCGGCGCGTCGCCGTCCCACCCGTCGACCGGTGGCGGGTGCGCCGGTCGGTGCCCCCGGGGCGGGCGCCATGCCTGCTGCCGGACGGCCCAGGCCACCCGCGGCCGGGTCGGCGGTGGAGGACGGCTCCGGGACCGCACGTCGGCCCGGCTGAGCCGGCAGCGGAGGTACCGCAGGGTCGATCTCGGGGGCACCGGGAACGCGGGGGCCGCCCATCGGTTCCGGCATAGCCCGACGAGGGCCGGCGGGCGTCCCGGTCGGCCGGACCGCGCGGCGCGCTGCGGGGGGACCCGACACCGGGCCGACCGGAGAACCCGAGACGGGCCCCTCCGGCGCGTTGGCCGGCGGCCCGATCACCGGACCGGTCCTCGGTTCGCCCCGGTACCGCCCCTCCGCTGTCTGCGGCCAGCCACCCGGCGGGGTGTCCGCCGTGCCCGGGCCCTGGCGGCCACGAGGTCCGGTGGGCGCAGGGGGTTGTCCTGCGGGCGCGGGTAGCGGTTCTCGGGCACCTGCCACCGGTTGGTGCCCGGTGCCGGGCAGCGGCGCCGCACCCGGCGAGGCGGCGACCCCGGGGGCTTCAGTGGGCCGAGGCCCACCGGCGGCCACCGGCCCACCGGCCGGACGAGGGCCGCCGACCGGGGCGGGGCCGCCAGTCGGGGCGGGACCGGCAGTCGGATGGCCGCCACCGCTCGGGCGGGTGATCGGCGTACCAGGCCAGGGGCCGTCCACCGGGCGGGCGCGAGGCGCTTCCACGGGGCGGGGCGCTTCGGCGGGGCGGGGCGGGAGGCCGGTGCCACGAACCGGCATCGACTGCGTACGCCCGTCGGCGGGAGGTCGGACCGGCCCGGTGGGCGGGACTCCCGGCCCGGCCGAGGCGGGGCTGCCCGGGATCGGGCCGGGGTGGACGGGTCGGGTCGGATCGGGCCGGGACGCCGCCGCCGGGCCCTCGGGTACGGGTGTGACCCCGTCGGGACCCAGTTCGCCGCGCTGCTGCTTGGCCGAGCGCAGGTCGTCGATCCAGCCGAAGTCCTCACCGCCGTCCGGCTCCTGCGGGACGGCCTCCGACTTGTTTCGGCCCCAGCGGCGGGGCTTGGCGCGCCGCTCCTCCTGGCCGTCCTCCGGTCGCTCGGAACCAGGCGATCTCACTGTTGACCCTTCCCGTCGGCGCGATCGCCGACCTCCTCGGTCACCTCGGCGGCCGCGGTCGTCGACTGCGGGTCATCGGCACCGGAGCGGACCTGAGCCCGGCCGCCGCCCGGCGACGTTCCCGTGGCGGCGGGGGCGGGTAGTCCACGAACGATCCGGCGTAGCAACGGCAGCCGGGTGGCCACCGCGCGTTCCGCACCGTGTTGGCTCGGCTGGTAGTAGTCGGTCCCGACCAGGTCGTCCGGGACGTACTGCTGGCGGACCACGCCCCGCTGGTCGTCGTGGGGGTAGCGGTACCCGGTGCCGTGACCGAGGCCGCGGGCCCCGGCGTAGTGGGCGTCGCGCAGGCCCCGCGGCACCGCGCCACCCCGACCCGCCCGTACGTCCGCGATCGCCGCACCGATCGCGGTGGTGGCCGAGTTCGACTTGGGTGCGGTGGCCAGGTGGATCACCGCCTGGGCGAGATTGAGCTGCACCTCCGGCAGGCCGACGAACTCCACCGCGTGTGCAGCCGCGGTCGCCACGCTGAGGGCACTCGGATCGGCCATGCCGACATCCTCGCTGGCGAAGATGACCAGTCGGCGGGCGATGAACCGGGCGTCCTCCCCGGCGACCAGCATCCGGGCCAGCCAGTGCAGGGCGGCATCCACGTCCGAGCCCCGCATGCTCTTGATGAAGGCGCTTGTCACGTCGTAGTGGGCATCCCCGGCCCGGTCGTACCGGACCGCGGCGGTGTCCACCGCCCGTTCGGCGGTGGCCAGGTCGATGCGACCGGTGCCCAGGGCGGTGGCCGCCCCGGCGGCGGCCTCCAGGGCGGTCAGGGCCTTGCGGACGTCCCCGCCGGCCAACCGGACCAGATGATCCTCCGCCTCGGAGTCGAGGGTGAGCGTCCCGGCCAGGCCCCGCTCGTCGGTCAGGGCCCGATGCAGCAGGCGACGCACGGCCGCGTCGTCGAGCGGGTGCAGGGACAGCAGCACACACCGGGACAGCAGCGGGGAGATGACCGAGAAGTACGGATTCTCCGTGGTGGCCGCCAGCAGGGTGACCGTACGGTCCTCGACGGCGGCGAGCAGGGAGTCCTGCTGGGTCTTGCTGAACCGGTGCACCTCGTCGATGAAGAGCACCGTGGGCGGGCCGCCGGAGCGCCGCTGCCGCCGAGCGGTGTCGATCACCGCGCGGACGTCCTTGACCCCGGCCGACAGGGCCGACATGGCGACGAACCGCCGGTCGGTGGCGGTGGCCACCAGGTGGGCGATGGTGGTCTTGCCGCTTCCGGGTGGCCCCCAGAGGATGACCGACATCGGGGCCTGCCCGGTGACCAGTTGTCGCAGTGGCGCACCGGGGGCGAGCAGGTGCTCCTGACCGACGAGCTCGTCCAGGCTCGCCGGACGCATCCGGACCGGCAGCGGGGCGTCCGGGCCGACCGGGCTGAAGCCACCGACGCCACTGGAACCTGCCACCGCACCGACTGCTGCGGCAGGTTCACCCAGGGTGAACAGCGTCTCGGACTCCATCACGAGAACAGTACCGGGCTCGACCGACCACGCCAGAATCACGCCACCGATCGAGCCCGGGATGATCGCTCTCGGTCAGCCGCGACCGGGACGACGCCCCCGATACCAGCGGCCACCCCGGCTGCCGACACCGGCCAGGTGCAGCGCCAGCAGCAGCAGGCCGATCAGTACGAGGGTGTTCCAGTTGAACAGGTCCGGCGCTCCGAGATCGGTACCGAGCAGGTCCAGCAGCAACGTGAAGCCGAAGACCGCAGCGGCGGCAATGGCGAGCATGGCGTTCCTCCGGTGGGGGTTCCAGTAGGTCGGCCCGAGATGTACCCGATCGGTCCCCTCACCAATCTCCATCCTGGACCCCGGACCACCCTCCCGGGGACCTCTGCTGCCATGATCTGGGCCCACCTAGGCTCATCCCATGGTCATCTGCGACGGAGGGCTGACCGAGCGGGAGGCGATTCTGCGCGCCGCGGGCCCGCACCCCTTCCTTCGACATTCGCTGCCGCTGCGGGAGCCGGTACGGGCCTGGCGCCGTGACAGCGCGGTCTGCTGGCTGCTGCCCGAGGTCACGACGGGGCCGCTGGGTGGGATGGTCGGGCCGCCGGCCGAGGCGGTGGACCTCTTCGGCGCACTCGCCGCCGAGGGCGTCCTGCAGCCCGGCCGCTGGGTTCATCTGCCCCGACTGGACCGGGCCACCCTCGACACCGCCCCCGGGGTGGCGGCTCACGAGGACTGGGACTTCCTCTGGACCACCACCCCGCCGCCACCGCAACCCGGCGAGGAACGGGTCGTCCGGCTCACCGAGGCGGATCATCCCGAGCTGACCGCCCTCATCGAGGACTCCTTCCCCACCTCCACCGCACGGCCGGGCAATCCCCAGGTCGTCGACTGGTACGGCATCCGCGAGGGTGACCGGCTGATCGCCTGCGGGGCCGACCGCACCCGGGGTGACGTCGGTTACCTCGCCGGGCTGACGGTGGCGCCGGCCTGGCGGGGCCGGGGCCTGGGTGCCGCCCTCACCGCCGGGATGAGCCGGGCCCTGTCGGCCCGCTACGACGTGCTGGCGCTGGGCGTCTTCCTGGCCAACAGCGGTGCGATGCGGCTCTACCGTCGGCTCGGCTACGTCGAGACCGTCGGGCTCACCTCGGTGCGCTGCGCCTGACCCGGGATCGCCACCCCGTTGCCGGCCTCCGGCTCGGCGGGCTGCTGCTCCTCGGCGGCGGGCTGCTGCCGATCGGTGGGGTGCTGCTGATCGGCGGTCACCGGCGGTTCGGGGTGGCGGCCGGCCCGCCAGGCCGGCAGGTACAGCGGCGCGGCGACCGCCAGCACCACCGCGCCGACCAGCATCGCCGCGCTGACCCCGGCCCGGTCGCCGATGTAACCGAGCACCACCCCACCCAGGGCGCCGGCCGGCATCGCCACCATGGAGTTCAGCGAGATCAGACTGGTCCGGTACGGGCCGGCGACCTGCCGGTGCAGCAGCCCCATGTGCAGCGGATTGGAGACGCCGTGCACCGCGTAGCAGGCGAAGAAGGCGATCAACACTCCGGTCGGCCCGGCGAACAGCGCCATGCCGACCACGGTGATCCCCTGCATGATCCGCAGCAGGGCGGCACCGGGTGCGGCACCCAGCCGGCGGATGATCAGCGGAGTCATCGCCGCGCCACCGGCCGAGGCCAGCCACGCCGCCGTACTGGCCGGCCCGAGCAGGACACCGGCCCGCTCGGGGTCGCCCACCACCTCGGCCAACCGGATCGGCAACAGCCCCTCGAAGGTGGCCATGCCGAAGCCCCAGAACAACTCGACCGCCACCAGGGCCAGCAGCACCCGGGACCGGCGCAGCAGACCGAGGGCCTCCCCCACCATGCGCGGGGCGTCACGCACGGAGGCCCGCAACGCGGCCGAGCCGATCGCCGCCCGACCCTCCACCAGCAGGATCAGCAACGCCACCAGGTAGACCACCTGCAAGCCGACGGCGGCCAGCACCGGCCCGGTCAAGGCGCTCAGCGGCCCGATCGGCCCCAGGGCCACCAGGCCGCCGCTGAGCAGCGCCCCGGCCGCCATGGCCAGGCCGAGCACCATGCCGCCCTGCCCCAACCCCTTCTCGTACCCGGCGTCCGGGTCCGCGGCCAGGGTGGTGTCGACGTACCAGGACTCCAGGGGGCCGCTGTCCAGGGCGCGGAACACCCCTTGCAGCGCCCAGACGACGACCAGCAGGGCGAAGGAGTCCGCCACCACCAGCAACCCGGTCGAGACCAGGCCGACCAGACTCGCCACCACCAGCACGGGCTTGCGGCCCAGGGCGTCGGCCACCCCGCCGGTCGGCAACTCCAGGGCGAGCACCACCACGCCCTGCGCGGCGACGGCCAGACCGATCTGGGTCAGGGTCAGGCCGCGTTCCTGCATGAGCAGGATGGTCACCGGGATCAGCAGGCCGACCGGCAACCAGCGCAGGCCGTGCAGGGCCAGGTAACGCCGCCGGACCTGGCGTACGGACAGGGGGTTCACCGGGTGCCACCGATCAGCATCGGCAGGGCGGTGAGGAAGATCTGCACCTGCTCGGCCCCGGGCTCGGTCGGGTCCGCCTCGGCCCGGTAGCGCTCCAGCACCTGCCACAGCTCGGCACGCAACTGCGCCAACCGGTCCGCCGGAATGGTCATGAAGATGTCGCTCGTACCGAAGAGGTCGCGCCAGGCCGGCGGCCACTGATCGCGTACGGCGAACCACCGCTCGGCGTACTCGACGTATTGGCGTACCTGCTCGGCCTGGATCCACTCGATCGCCGCCCGCGCGTCCGGGTCATCGTCGAAGTCGGTGTTCTCCCAGTTCGTGACGTCGTGGGCGGCCCGCCACCACCGCTGCCGCCCGGTCCCCCGACCCGGCTCCTCGACCACCAACCCCACCTCGGCCAGCTGCCGCAGGTGATAGCTGGTCGCCCCGGTGTTGGTGTCGAGCAGTTCAGCGAGCCCGCTTGCCGTCGCCGGCCCCTTCACCCGCAGGGCCCCCAACAGCCGCGTCCGCAACGGATGCGCCAACACCCGAACCTGCCGCCGATCGATCCGCACTCGCCGAGGCCGATCCCCCGTACCACTCCCCATGAATCCACAATACTTATGCACAACTCCTATGCACAACTATTGTGCACTCCTCTTCCCCGTCGATCTTGCACTTTCGGTCGCTCTTTCGAGGCTTTTGTCAGCTTTGCCCCGACAGAAAGTGCAAGATCGACGGCAGGGGTGGATCGGCGGGGTGGGTGAGGTCGGCCCGGGGTGGGTCTAGCGGGCTAGGAGTTCGGTGATGCCGCGTAGGCGAGTGCGGAGCAGGGTGATGGCGCGGGTGGTGTCGAGGCGGATCTCAGCCGGGCGGACCAGGCCACGTTCGGCGGCGGTGGTGGTGGTCAGGGCACCGGTGTCCAGGCCGTCCCGGCGGGCCAGCAGTCGACCCAGTTCCGCTCGGCTGACCGGGTCCGGGCCGGCCACGTTCAGCGGTCCGGCGTAGTCCGAAGTCGCCAGTTCGAGCACGGCGGCGGCCAGGTCGGTGACGTCCACCGGGCAGCGCAACTCGTCGGTGAAGAGGGCTCCTCGTCCGGCCAGGGCCTCTCGGCAGAGCCGAATCTGCGGACTGCCCTCGCCGACGATCAGCGAGGTACGCACCAGCACGGCCCCCGGGTCGATCGCGCGCACGGCCGTCTCCGCAGCCGCCTTCGCCGCACCGTACGGGAAGATCGGGGTGGGTGGATCATCGTCGGCGTACGGCTCGGAGCGCCCGGCGTGCAGCGCGTCGCTGGAGATGTGCACCAGGCGGGCACCCACCTCGGCAGCGGCCCGGGCCACGTACGCCGCCCCGTCGGCGGTGACCGCCCAGTCGTCGTACCGGTAGGAGGTGTTGACCACGACGTCCGGGCGCACCTGCGCGACCAGAGTGCGCACCGCGAGCCGGTCGGTCACGTCCAGTCGCCGGACCGCCACCCCCGGCACCCGCACCGCACCGGAGTGGCACGTCCCGACCACCGACCACCCCGCGCCGACCCCCAGCCGGCACACCTCCCGCCCCAGAAACCCACTACCCCCCACCACCAGAACCCGCATCCTCGCCCCTCCCCGGTTGGTTGATCAAGAAGTTTGCGTCGCCGAAGGGCTCAGATCATGACGCAAACTTCTTGATCAACCAGGAGGCCGAGGAAGGGTGGCCGAGGGGTGGGTGGGTCAGGTGGGGTCGGCTACCGGGGCGGCGGGGCCGGCGGTGCCGGGGTGGGACGGGGCCTGGGGCTTGGGCTTGGCGTCGATGCCGGCCTCGGTGCGCTGCTGGGCGGTGATCGGGGTGGGGGCACCGGTGAGGGGGTCGAAGCCGCCCCGGGTCTTCGGGAAGGCGATCACCTCGCGGATCGAGTCGGCCCCGGCCAGCAGCATGCAGACCCGGTCCCAGCCGAAGGCGATGCCGCCGTGCGGCGGCGGGCCGTAGCTGAACGCCTCCAGCAGGAAGCCGAACTTGTCCTGCGCCTCCTCGGGCGTGATGCCGAGCAGGTCGAAGACCCGCTGCTGCACGTCGCGGCGGTGGATACGGATCGAGCCGCCGCCGATCTCGTTGCCGTTGCAGACGATGTCGTACGCGTACGCCAGCGCCCGGTCCGGCGCCTCCTCGAAGCGGTCCACCCACTCGGAGTTCGGCGAGGTGAACGGGTGGTGCACCGCCGTCCAGCCACCCTCGTCGGTCTTCTCGAACATCGGCGCGTCGACCACCCAGCAGAACGCCCAGGCGCTCTCGTCGACCAGGCCGGCCCGCTTGGCGATCTCGATGCGGGCCGCCCCGAGCAGCTCCTGGGCCTCCCGGGTCTCGGCGCCGGCGGCGAAGAAGATCGCGTCGCCCGGCTTGGCGCCGACCGCGTCGGCCAGCCCGTTCAGGTGCTCGGCCGACAGGTTCTTCGCCACCGGGCCGCGTGCCTCGCCGGTCTCGGCGTCGAGCACCACGTACGCCAGGCCCTTGGCGCCGCGCGCCTTGGCCCAGTCCTGCCAGCCGTCCAGCTCCTTGCGGGTCTGGGCGGCGCCGCCGGGCATGACCACCGCGCCGACGTAGCCGCCCGCGTCGATCGCGCCGGCGAAGACCCGGAACGTGGTACCGCGCAGGTAGTCGGTGAGCTCGGTCAGCTCGACGCCGTAACGCAGATCCGGCTTGTCCGAGCCGTACCGGGCCATCGCGTCGTGCCAGGTGATGCGCGGGAGCGGCCGGGGGATCTCGTACCCGGCCAGGTCCGACCAGAGGGCGGCCACGATCGCCTCACCGAGGTCGATCACGTCGTCCTCGGTGACGAAGGACATCTCGATGTCGAGCTGGGTGAACTCCGGCTGCCGGTCGGCCCGGAAGTCCTCGTCGCGGTAGCAGCGGGCGATCTGGTAGTACCTCTCCATGCCGCCGACCATCAGCAGCTGCTTGAACAGCTGCGGCGACTGCGGCAGGGCGTACCAGCTGCCGGGTTGCAGGCGCACCGGGACCAGGAAGTCGCGGGCACCCTCCGGGGTGGACCGGGTCAGGGTCGGGGTCTCGATCTCCAGGAAGTCCCGCTCGTGCAGCACGGCCCGGGCCAGCTGGTTGGCCCGCGAGCGCAGCCGCATCGCCTTGGCCGGTCCGCCGCGCCGCAGGTCCAGGTAGCGGTACTTGAGCCGGATGTCGTCGCCGGCCACCACCTGGTCGTCCACCGGCAGCGGCAGCGGCGCCGCCTCGGAGAGCACCTCCAACTCGGTGGCGGTCACCTCGATCTCGCCGGTGGGCAGTTCCGGGTTCTCGTTGCCCTCCGGCCGCCGGGTGACCTCACCGACGACCTTGACGCAGTACTCGTTGCGCAGGGCGTGCGCGTCCTCCTCACGGAAGACCACCTGGACCACGCCGGAGCCGTCGCGCAGGTCGACGAAGATGACACCGCCGTGGTCGCGCCGGCGGGCCACCCATCCGGCGAGCGTCACCGTGGTGCCGGCGTCCGTCGCGCGCAGGCTGCCGGCGTCATGGGTACGGATCACGGCGTGCGTCTCCCTCGTGAAGCTCTACGTCTGTTGCGGGCATTCTCGCAGCCCTCCCCCGCCGCCGTTTGCCGGGTGCAAGGAAGGGCCCCTTCTTAACGCCTCAGGTAGCAAAAGGGTCCCCTCTTAACAGCCGGTCCGCACGCCGTTTACCCCCTGCATCCCGACCCGACGGCACCTGGAACCTCGGCACACGCGGGCGGGCCGCCGGAGGAGGAATCCGGCGGCCCGCTGCGGTGAGGAGGGTCAGGGGGTACGGCAGATCAGTAGACGCTGACGCCGTAGCGGCTCAGCACCGGCCCGACCGGCTGGAAGAAGGTGGTGCCGCCGATGGAGCAGTTGCCGCTGCCGCCGGAGGTCAGGCCGAGCGCGATGGTGCCGCTGAACAGCGAACCGCCGCTGTCACCGGGCTGGGCGCAGATGTTGGTCCGGATCAGGCCACGAACCTGACCCTCGGCGTAGTTGACCGTGGCGTTGAGGGCGGTCACCGAACCACTGCGTACGCCGGTGGTGCTGCCGGAGCGCTGCGCCGACTGGCCGACGTAGGCGTTACCGGACGCGGTGATGTCGCGGAAGCTGCCGTTGTAGAGGGAGACGTTGCCCGGCTGCACCACGCTCTGGTTGCTGTACCGGACGATGCCGTAGTCGCTGCCCGGGAAGACACTGCCGGTACGCGAACCCAGCAGCGCGCTCTGGCTGGAGTTGCTGTACCAGTTCGCCGCGATGTTGGTGCAGTGCCCGGCGGTGATGAAGTAGTACGTGTTGCCGGCCCGGACGTTGAAGCCGAGCGAGCAGCGCCCGCCGCCCTGGGCGTAGATGGCCTCGCCGCCGGAGATCCGGGTGCTCAGCACACCGGCCTCGGCCTCGATGCGTACCGCGCCGTTGGTCCGCGCCGCGGCGGCCTTGACCCGCTCCAGCCTGGCGCCGGTGACGGTGCTGTCGACGGAGACGACAACCTGGTTGGTGGCCGGGTCGACCCACCAGGCGGTGCCCGGGATGGCCGCGGAACGGTCCAACTCGGCGGTGGCCCGGTTCAGCTCCCCCGCACCCCGCTTGACCAGCTTCGGGGTGGCGCCGGCCGACGCCACCTGACGGGCGGCGAGGCTGTCGGTCACCGCGACGACCATCTTGCCGGTCGCGTCGGCGTACGTGCCGGCGGCGCGGGCACCGAGCCGCTCGGCCAGGGTGGCGGCGGAGTCAGGCGTGGCGGAGGCGGGAGCCGCCTGGGCGGGGGTGCCGGCCAGTACGCCGGCGACGAGGGTTCCGGCCGCGGCGACGGTGACCGCGCGGCGCAGCATTGACCTTGTGGGTCGCATGTAACAGCCTCCCGAAGGGGGTTGGAGGGCCCTGTCATGCCGACAGGGCAGGGGGAAACTCGGCCACCTGGGGAAACGGCCAAGCGAAGAGAAGTATTCACACATTTAAGATCATAGACAAGGCCGCCCTTTGCCCCAATTTCGCCGGTCATCCGAAGTAACCCGCCGGCAACATTGTGGATACAGACGGTCATCTATACGCTCTGGTCACCGCCACCCCCCGGCAACCGTGACCCGGAGGCCACCATGACCCTCGTCCGACGCGCGCTGGCCACCCTCGCCGGCGTCACCGCCCTCGTGCTGTTCGCCACCGGCCCCGCTCTGGCCGACCCCGGTCCACCACCGAACTCGATGGCCAGCCTGGGCGACTCCATCACCCGCGGCTTCAACGCCTGCGGGTGGTACGTCGACTGCACCAACCGCTCGTTCAGCACCGGCGGCGACGCCACCGTGAACAGTCACTACCTGCGAATCCGCCGGACCAACCCGGCCATCAACGGCCGCAACCACAACGCCGCCCGCACCGGGGCCAAGTCAGCCGACCTGTACGGCCAGGCCGGTACCGCGGTCAGCCAGGGCGTCGACTACGTCACCGTCCTGATCGGCGCCAACGACGCCTGCACCAGTTCGGAGTCGACGATGACCTCGACGGCCACCTTCCGGGCGAACATCGACTCGGCACTGGCCCGACTCAAGTCCGGCCTACCGAACGCCAAGGTCTACGTGATCAGCATCCCGGACGTACACCGACTCTGGTCGGTCGGCAAGGGCAGCAGCAGCGCGCGTACCGCCTGGTCGGTCTTCGGCATCTGCCAGTCCATCCTGGCCAACCCGACCTCGACCGCCCAGGCCGACGTCGACCGCCGCGACCGGGTCCGGCAGCGGGTGATCGCCTTCAACGCCCAACTGGCCGCGGCCTGCGCCGCCTACGGGGCGAACTGCCGGTACGACAACAACGCCGTCTTCAGCTACCCCTTCACCCTCGCCCAGCTCTCCACCTGGGACTACTTCCACCCCAACACCACCGGCCAGCAGGCCCTGTCCACCATCTCCTACCCCGCCGGCTACCCCTGGTAGCCCCCCTTCCCTCCCCTCCCCCCTCCCCCACGCCCCCTCCCTCCCCCCGCGCCCGTACCCTCCCCGCGATCTTGCACTTTCTGTCGGTGCACACCTGGGCAAAAACCCCGAAGGTGCGACCGAAAATGCAAGATCGACGGGCGCGGGGCGGGCGGGGGCCGCGCGCGAGGCGGGGTGAGGCCTGCGCGCGGGCGGGAGGGGTGGGGAGGGCTAGCGGGGGTGGGCGCCGGGGCCGGGGCGGGGGATGAGGTCGCGGGGGTCGGTAACGGGGTGGCCTGCGGTGCAGTGGAGTTCCACGCGTACCTCGGCGCCACAGTCGCGGTGGCCGACGGTCAGCGGCGACCCCTCCGGATCGGCGAGGTAGCGGTCACCCCAGGCCAGGACGGCGACCAGCACCGGCCACAGGTCGAAGCCCTTGGTGGTGAGGCGATACTCGTGGCGGATCCGACTGCCCGGCTCCTGGTACGGCTCACGGCGCAGCACGCCCTGCTCGACCAGGCCGGCCAGCCGGTTGGTCAGCACCTGGCGGGGAATCCCGGTCCGCACCCGCATGTCGTCGAAGCGTCGGACCCCACTGAACACCTCACGCAGCACCACCAGGGTCCACTTCTCGCCGAGGATCTCCATGGCGCGGGCGACCGTGCAGTTGTCCACCGACCAGTCCAACGCCGTGGGTCTCATCCCGCAAGGCTAGGTCTCGTTGACAGACTCAGCAACCGCTGCCAGGCTGAGTCCATGACGCAGACGCAGGATGCGACGCGCAGCCGCACCTTCTCGTGGTCCGACCCGAGCATCAACGCCGCGCAGATCGGCCGACGCAGCGGCCTGGACCTGATCCGCGCCATGGTCGCCGGCGAGCTGGCCGCCCCTCCGGTGATGCGCCTGATCGACATGGCCAGCATGACCGCCGAGGAGGGGCGGGTGGTGGTCGAACTGAAGCCGCAGGAGTTCCACTACAACCCCCTCGGCACGGTGCACGGCGGGGTCATCTCGACGCTGCTGGACACCGCCGCCGCCTGCGCCGTACACAGCACCCTGCCGGCCGGCATCGGCTACACCACGCTCGACCTGAACGTGAAGTTCCTCCGCCCGGTGACGGTGGACTCCGGCATGCTGCGCTGCGAGGGGACGGTGCTCCAGCAGGGCCGCCGTACCGCCCTGGCCGAGGCCCGGCTGACCGACGGGCGGGACCGCCTGGTCGCCCACGCCACCTCCAGTTGCCTCCTGCTGCCCCTGGAGCCTCCCGCCGCCTGACGGAAACGCGGCACCGGGCGGCACCCCCGGACCGCTCCCGGCGTGGGGGGGGGGGCCGCGCCCGCCCCCCCCCCCCGGGGCAGCGCCACCCGCCCCCCCGGGTGACGGGCCCGTGGCAGGTTCGCCCATCCCCCGCCCCAGCGGTGGCGGGCCAGCCTCGGCCGGGGCCGCCCCCCCGGCCCCGCCCCGGGGGGGGGCGCCGCCCCCCCCCCCCCCCCCCACGCCCGGAGCTTCATCGGGTACGAGCACAGCCAGGCCCGGCAGCGGCACCGGGTAGGGACCGACTCGCTCAGCCGATCAGCGGCTTGAGGTCGGCCTGGGGTGGGGTCCACTCCCCTGCCGCGGCGGTGACCTGGTCGCCGGAGCGGATGTCCTTGACCTCGTCGGGGGCGCCGTCGGTGCCGGGGAACCAGACGTACGGAATGCCGCGCCGCTCGGCGTAGCGGATCTGCTTGCCGAACTTCGCCGCGCTCGGCGAGACCTCCGTGGGGATGCCGCGCGAGCGCAGCGCCTCGGCGACCCGGTTGCTGGCGCCACGGTGCTCCTCGCTGGTCACCGCGACCAGCACACAGGTGGGCACCGACCGGGACACCGACAGGGCATCGGCGCCGAAGAGCAGGCCGAGCAGCCGGGTCACCCCGATGGAGATGCCCACCCCGGGGAACCGGACGTTGCCGGCGCTGGCCAGGTTGTCGTACCGGCCGCCGGAGCAGATCGAGCCGAAGCGCTCGTACCCGATCATCTGGGTCTCGTAGACCGTGCCGGTGTAGTAGTCCAGGCCTCGGGCGATGCGCAGGTCGGCCACGCAGAGGCCGGGCGAGTGCGCGGCGGCGGTCTCCACCACCCGGACCAGCTCCTCGACGCCCTCCTCCAGCAGCGGGTCGCTGACCCCCAGCCCGCGCACCGCGTCGGCGAAGGAGGCGTCCGGCGCGGAGATCTCGGCCAGCGCCAGACACGCCTTGGCCTGCGCCTCGCTGGCCCCGGCCGTCTCGGCCAGCAACTGCGTCACCCCGGCCGGGCCGATCTTGTCGAGCTTGTCGACCGCGCGCAGTGCCGCCTCCGGGTCGGTCAGCCCGATGCCCCGGTAGAAGCCCTCGCAGATCTTGCGGTTGTTGACCTGGATGCGCACCGGCGGGATCGGCAGCGAGCGCAGCGCGTCGCCGATGACCAGCGGCATCTCCGCCTCGTGGTGCGGTGCCAGGGTGTCCCGGTCGACGATGTCGATGTCGGCCTGGAGGAACTCCCGGTAGCGCCCCTCCTGCGGGCGTTCGCCCCGCCACACCTTCTGGATCTGGTACCGCCGGAAGGGGAAGTTCAGCTTGCCGGCGTTCTCCAGCACGTAGCGGGCGAACGGCACGGTCAGGTCGAAGTGCAGCCCCAGGGTGTCGTCGCCGGACGGGCCCTCCGGGTCCCCGTGCAGCCGACGGATCACGTAGACCTCCTTGGAGGTCTCCCCCTTGCGCAGCAGTTGGTCCAGCGGCTCGACCGCCCGGGTCTCCAGCGGGGCGAAGCCGTACAGCTCGAAGGTCGACCGGATCCGGTCCAGGACGTACTGCTCGATCATCCGCTGGGCGGGCGTCCACTCCGGGAAACCGGAGATGGGCGTGGGCTTGCTCATGATGCTCCGTTCGGAAACCCGCACGGTCCGCGCGGGTGAGCGTGGGCGCGGCCGCTACAGGCCGCGAGTGGGGGCCGCCGGTCGCCCGCCGCCCATCCCGGCCACCTCGGCGAGGTACGGGTTGGTGGCGCGCTCGCGGCCGATGGTGGTCGCGGGGCCGTGGCCAGGCAGTACGACGGTGTCGTCGGCCAGTGGAAGGATCTTGTCCCGCAGGCTGGTGAGCATCGTCGGCATACTGCCGCCCGGCAGGTCGGTGCGGCCGATCGAGCCGGCGAACAGCACATCACCGGAGAGGCAGACCTGGTCGGCCTCCCAGGGCGAACCGGCGCCGGGCAGTCGGAACAGCACCGACCCGCCGGTATGGCCGGGCGCGTGGTCGACGGTGATCTCCAACCCGGCGAGGGTGAGCGTCGTACCGTCGGCCAACTCGGCCACGTCCTCCGGCTCGGCGTACGGCAGCCGCCCGCCGAACAACTGGCTCAGGTCCATCGACAGGCCCTTGGCCGGATCGGCCAGCATCTCCCGGTCCCCCGGGTGCACGTAGGCGGTGATCCCGCGCGCCCCGCAGACCGGCGCCACCGAGAAGGTGTGGTCCAGGTGGCCGTGGGTGAGCAGCACCGCGGCCGGATGCAGGCGATGCTCTGCCAGCAGCGCGTCCAGCCGGTCGACCACCCCGATGCCGGGGTCGACCACCACGCACTGCTCCCCCGGCCCGGTGGCGACCACGTAGCAGTTGGTGCCGAAGGCGTCGGCGGGAAAGCCGGCTACGAGCACGTCCGCTCCTCTTTCGTCGAACTGTCCGTCGATCGCAGCCTAACCGGCCCGTCGCGCCCATTTCCGTCGCCGCCCCAGCAGCCCGTCGGGACGAACCAGGTCACGATCAGCCCGCGCACGGACCTCGTACACGACTTTTCCAGCCAGTACCCGTACACTCTGGCGGGCGTGTGGCGTGGCGCACCCGCCGCCCGACGGGTACGCGCACCAGCGACTGACAATCAGGGTAGAGGAAGGGGAGCGCGAGTGGCTTCCAGCAGGGACCGGCAGCGCAAACTCGCGCGGGCCAAGCTCGACCGGCAGATGGCTCGTCGAGCCGCCGCCGTCAAACGGCGCCGACAGATTCGCGCCGGGGTCGGCACGGCCCTGATCCTCGTCCTCGTCGTCGTCGGCTCGGCCTGGGCGCTGGGTGCGTTCGACCGGGAGACGAGCGAGGACACCGCCAGCCCGGAGATCTGCCTGTGGACCCCGCAGAACACCCAGGGCAACAGCAACCTCAAGGAGGTCGGCGAGCCGGCCACCACCGGTCTGCCGACCACCGGCACCCGCCCGATGACGGTGACCACCAACCAGGGCGCACCGATCAACATCGAGTTGGATCTCGCCAAGGCGCCGTGTGCCGCCGCGAGCATCGCCCACCTGGCGAGCCAGTCGTTCTACGACAACACCAACTGCCACGAGATCACGGCCGAGGGTGCGCTGCGCTGCGGCGACCCGAGCGGCACCGGACTCGGTGGCCCGGCGTACTCGTTCCACAGCGAGAACGTGCCGACCCCGCCGGAGAGCAGCCCGGCCCCGCCGAGTGAGCCGCCGACGTACCCCAAGGGCACGGTCGCGATGATCTCGAACCCGCCGGGTGCCAACAGCAGCCAGTTCCTGATCTTCTTCAAGGACTTCACCACCCACGACGATCCGGCGTACCCGATCATCGGTCGGGTCACCGGGGGCCTCGACGTGGTGGAGAAGATCGGCGCCCTGCCGACCGTGGACAATGAGGCTGGGCAGAAGGTCAAGCCGGAGAACGACGTGGTCATCCAGAGCCTGACCGTCGGTGAGCCGGTGCTGGATCCGGCATCGCCCACCGACCCCACGGGTACGCCGAGCCCGGCGGTCTCCGATTCACCAGAGGCGAGCCCGAACGCCGGCTGACCCACGACGGGCAGCGGCATCCACAGACAGTCCAGGAGGATCGAGGCGTGACGTCCACCAGAGAGCGGCAGCGCGCGGCGGCCCGCGCCCGGCTCGAGAAGGAGATGGCCGAGCGGGCGGCCCGGGCCCGTAAGCGCCGGCAGACCCAGGCGGTCGTGGGCGGCGGCGTGGTCCTGCTGCTGGTGGTCGCCGGTACGGTCTGGCTGGCCACCAGCCTGATCGGCGACGACAGCGGCACCGACACCACCGCCCAGAGCGCGGACACGGTGCAGTGCGACTGGGTCGAGCTGCCCAACGGCGAGCGGAGCCCGACGACCAAGGACGTCGGACTGCCGCCGGTCGAGCAGAGCAAGGTCGGCAGCCAGACCATGACGATCACCACCAACCTCGGTCCGATCACCGCGCGGATCGACCGGTCGGCGGTGCCCTGCACCGCGGGCAGCTTCGTCCACCTGGCCGAGCAGAACTTCTTCGACAACACCAAGTGCCACCGACTGGTGACCGAGGGCATCAAGGTGCTCCAGTGCGGCGACCCGAGCGCCACCGGCGAGGGCTGGCGGGACAGCGACGGCACCGGCGGCCCGAGCTACCGGATGGCCGAGGAGAACCTGCCCACCGACAAGCGTCCGCCGTACCCTGCGGGTGTCATCGCGATGGCCAACTCGGGCCAGGCGGCCAGCAGCGGCAGCCAGTTCTTCATCGTCTACGGTGACTCGCCGCTGGACCCGAACTACACCGTGCTCGGCACCATCACCGGCGGCATGGACATCGTCGAGGACGTCGCCAAGGCCGGCGACGACGGCGCCTTCGCCCAGCAGGCCGGGGGCGGCCACCCCAAGAAGGAAGTCCTCATCACCGACCTGACGATGAGCTGACCCTAAGCCCCACACGTCGAAGCGCCCGCCGGCTGGAGCGGGGGGGCGCTTCCCTGCCCCACCATCCCACCATCCCACCATCCCACCGTTCCACCCCGCACCCGCACCCGCACCCGCACCCGCACCCGCACCCGCACCCGCGATCTTGCACTTTGTGTCGCCTTTATGCGTTATCTGTCCCGTTATGTGGCGACCAAAAGTGCAAGATCGACGTGGAGAGCGCGCCCGACGCGGAGAGCGCGCCCGACGCGGAGCGTGGGGCGGGGTGCGGGGTGTGGGGAAGGTGGGGAGGGTTAGGAGCCGGAGGTTACTCGGTAGGCGTCGAAGACGCCGTCGACCTTGCGTACGGCGGCGAGCAGGTGACCCAGGTGCTTGGGGTCGGCCATCTCGAAGCTGAACCGGCTGACCGCCACCCGATCGCGGGTGGTGGTGACCGTGGCGGAGAGGATGTTGACCCGCTCTTCGGAGAGCACCCGGGTGACGTCGGCCAGCAACTTGTGCCGGTCGAGGGCCTCCACCTGGATGGCCACCAGGAAGGTCGAGGCGGAGGTGAGCTTCCAACTCACCTCGACCACACGTTCCCCCTGGGCCCGCAGGTCCTCGGCGTTGGCGCAGTCGTCGCGGTGCACGCTGACCCCGCCGGAGCGGGTCACGAAACCGAAGACCGAGTCCGGGGGCACCGGGGTGCAGCAGCGGGCCAGCTTGATCCACACGTCGCTGACCCCGCGTACGACCACACCCGGGTCGTGGCTGGAGACCCGGCTGCGCGGCGGCCGGGTGGCCACGGCGGTCTCGGCGATGTCCTCGGCCGCGCCCTCCTCGCCGCCGTAGGTGGCCATCAGCTTCTGCACCACGGACTGCGCGGAGACCTGGCTGTCGCCGACGGCCGCGTACAGCGAGGCCACGTCGGCCAGGTGCAGATCCCGGGCGATCGCCATCAGGTTGTCGGAGGTGAGCATCCGCTGCAACGGCATGCCCTGCTTACGCATCGCCTTGACGATCGCGTCCTTGCCCTCCTCGATCGCCTCCTCGCGGCGCTCCTTGTTGAAGTACTGCCGGATCTTCGTCCGCGCCCGAGGGCTCTTGACGAAGCCCAGCCAGTCCTGCGTCGGGCCGGCGGTCTCGGACTTCGAGGTGAAGATCTCGATCACGTCGCCGTTGGACAGCGTCGATTCCAGCGGCACCAGCTTGCCGTTGACCCGCGCCCCGATGCACTTGTGCCCGACCTCGGTGTGCACCGCGTACGCGAAGTCCACCGGCGTGGAGCCGGTAGGCAGGGGGATGACGTCGCCCTTGGGGGTGAAGACGTACACCTCCTGGCTGGACAGGTCGAACCGCAGCGCGTCCAGGAACTCGCTCGGGTCGGCGGCCTCCCGCTGCCAGTCCAGCAGCTGCCGCAGCCAGGTCATCTCGTCGATGTGCGCCGGCGGCCCGACGATCTGGGTGCCCTTGTGCTCCTTGTACTTCCAGTGCGCCGCGATGCCGAACTCCGCCGTACGGTGCATCGCGTACGTGCGGATCTGCATCTCCACCGGCTTGCCGGTCGGGCCGATCACGGTGGTGTGCAACGACTGGTACATGTTGAACTTCGGCATGGCGATGTAGTCCTTGAACCGGCCCGGCACCGGCTGCCAGTTGGCGTGGATGACACCCAACGCCGCGTAGCAGTCCCGCACCGTGTCGACCAGGATCCGCACACCCACCAGGTCGTAGATGTCGTTGAAGTCCCGACCCCGCACGATCATCTTCTGGTAGATCGAGTACAGGTGCTTCGGCCGTCCGGTGGTCTCCGCCTTGATCTTGGCGGCCTTCAGGTCGGTCTGCACCTTCTGGGTGACCTGCCGCAGCAACGCCTCCCGCTGCGGCTGGTGCTCCCCGATCAGCCGGTTGATCTCCTCGAACCGCTTCGGGAACAGGGTGCCGAAGGCCAGATCCTCCAGCTCCCACTTGATGGTGTTCATACCGAGGCGGTGCGCGAGTGGGGCGAGGATCTCCAGGGTCTCCTTGGCTTTCTGCTCCTGCTTGGGCCGGGGCAGGAAGGTCAGGGTACGCATGTTGTGCAGCCGGTCGGCCAGCTTGATCACCAGGACCCGGGGGTCCTTGGCCATGGCCACGACCATCTTGCGGATGGTCTCCGCCTTGGCCGCGTCACCGAGCTTGACCTTGTCCAGCTTGGTGACTCCGTCGACCAGCAGGGCCACCTCGCCACCGAAGTCGGCACGCATCTGGTCGAGGGTGTACTCGGTGTCCTCGATGGTGTCGTGCAGCAGCGCGGCGACCAGGGTGGTGGTGTCCATGCCCAGGTTGGCCAGGATGGTCGCCACCGCCAGCGGATGGGTGATGTACGGGTCGCCGGACTTGCGGTACTGGCCGGAGTGCCAGCGGGCCGCGGTGTCGAAGGCCCGCTGCAGCAGCCGCGCGTCAGCCTTGGGGTGATTCTCCCGATGGGACGAGATCAGCGGCTCCAGCACCTCGCTGACCTGCGAGGACTGCCAGGGAGCGTTGAACCGCGCCAACCGGGCCCGGACCCGCCGCCCGGTGGGCGCGTTGGACAGGGCGAAGCCACTGCTCGGCGGGGAGTCGACAACGGGGTCGACCGGTGCCACATCGGCTCCGACACCCGTGCGGGCCACATCGCCGGTGGGCTGAACCGTGGCGGGCCCGCCGCCCGGCGCCGCAGTGGCGCTGTTGCGATCGGTCACCGAGCCGTCCGCGTCGCCTGTCGGGTGCACCGTGCCCTCCACCGGAGGGGCGACATCGTGGGACACCGGCCTCCTCACCGCTCGCCGGAACGAACCGACCGTGCGCCGGCCGGCTTGGTCTCGTGCCGCTCGGACGGGTCACCGTCCGGTCAGCAATGGGCAATGCTACCCGCACCCGCAGTGCCCTGCCGCTCCGCCGGACGGACCGTGCCGACTCCGCCCGGTGGCGGTCGCACCTCAAACGGTCAACAGGGCATGGACGGTACGCGGTGCCAACCGCTCCCGCCCCTTGAGGAAGGCCAACTCCAACAGCACGGTGAACCCGGCCACCGTGCCGCCGGCCCGCTCCACCAGATCCAGGGTCGCCGCGGCGGTACCCCCGGTGGCCAGTACGTCGTCCACCACCAGGACCCGATGGCCGGCGGTGAAGGCGTCCTGGTGCACCTCCAGGGTGGCCTCGCCGTACTCCAGGGCGTAGGAGGCGGCGTAGGCGGGGCGGGGAAGCTTGCCGGCCTTGCGGACCGGCACCACCCCGACCCCGGTGGCGTACGCGATGGCCGCGGCGACGACGAAGCCTCGGGCCTCGATGCCGACCACGGTGTCGAAGGACTCCGGTCCGTGGTAGGCGACGATCCCGTCGATGACCTCACGGAAGGCCGCACCGTCGGCGAACAACGGCATGAGGTCCTTGAACATCACACCGGGCTTGGGGAAGTCGGGCACGTCGAGCACCCGGCCGGCGACCAACTGGGCCACCTCCGGGCCGAAGTCTCCCCGTACCCCGCTGCTGTGGGTCTCCGTCACGGTAGCTGCGCTCCCCTTCCACGACGCCGACGGCGTCCGGCATTCTGCTCGCACAGCATGCCGGACGCCGCCGGATCAGTTCCTACCGGGTGTACCCGGTGTCGCTCAGCGTCGCTTTGCGCCGCCCGGGCGGTTGCCGCCGCCGGGCCGCCCACCGCGGGCCCCGCCGGAACGCTTGCCGGCCGGACGGGCACCCACCTTCGGGGCTGCCGCACCGGCCAGAGCCGCATCGGCCTGCGCCGGCACCGGCTCCTCGTCCTCCCCCTCGACCGCGACAGCCGAAGCCGCCTTGCTGCGGGTCTCCTTGACCGGCACCGGGTTGGCCCGGCGGGCCTCCACCCGCTTGTTGTGCGCCTGGATCCGCGGGTCGCGGTTCTTCAGCACCACCAGCAGCGGGGTGGCCAGGGTGATCGAGGTGACGAACGCCATGGCCATACCGACGAACAGCACCAGACCCAGGTCCTTCAGGGTGCCCGCACCGAGCAGGCCGGCACCGATGAAGAGGATGCCGCCGACCGGCAGCAGGGCCACCACGGAGGTGTTGACCGAGCGCATGAGGCTCTGGTTGACGGCCAGGTTGGCCGCCTCGCCGTAGGTCTGGTTGTTCCTCGCGGTGATGCCCTTGGCGTTCTCCTGCACCTTGTCGAAGACCACCACCACGTCATAGAGCGCGAAGCCCAGGATGGTGAGGAAACCGATGATCGTCGACGGGGTGACCTCGAAGCCGACGATCGAGTAGATGCCGGCGGTGAGCGCCAGGTTCGTCAGCAGGGAGAAGATGGCCGCGGCCGCCATCTGCCACTCGAAGCGCAGCACCAGGTAGACGGTCACCAGGGCGATGAAGATGACCAGACCGAGTACGGCCCGGTTGGTCACCTGGCTACCCCAGGCCTCGCTGACCCGGTTGGCGCTGATCTCGTTCGGGTCGATGCCGAAGCGCTCGGCCATGTCGAGCCGGACGGTCTCGGCCTGCGCCTGGTCGAGCTGGGTGGTCCGCAGTTCGTAGAACGAGCCACCGGCCCCACCGACCTGCTGGGCGGTGACCACGTGGGCACCCTCGGTGCTCAACGACTCACCAGCGGTGTCCTCGGCCTGCTGCATGGTGCCCACACTGGTGGGGACCTGGAACGAGTTACCGCCGGCGAACTCGATACCCGGGTTGAACCCCTTGATGAGGATGCTGCCCAACGCGATCAGCACCAGGATGGCCGCCGCGGTGAACCACATCTTGCGCTTGCCGACGACGTTCAGGCCGGCCTCGCCCCGGTAGAGGCGGCTTGCCAGAGAGCTCTCAGCAGCCATCTCAGGCCTCCTTGACACGCGGGTTGCGGGACTGGGGCTGCTCCGTCTTGGCCGGCAGTACCCGGCCGAGACCACTGACCCGCGGGGACAGGAACGCCCGGCTCCGGGCGAGCATCGTCATCATCGGGTGCCGGAAGAGGAAGACCACGACCAGGTCCAGCACGGTGGCCAGACCCAGGGCGAAGGCGAATCCCTTGACCGCACCGACCGAGACGACGTAGAGGACCACCGCCGACATGATCGTGATGGCGTTCGCCGAGATGATCGTACGGCGGGCGCGGACCCAGGCACGGGAGACCGCGCTGCGCGGGCTGCGGCCCTCGCGGATCTCGTCCTTCAATCGCTCGAAGTAGATGACGAAGGAGTCCGCCGCCACACCCAGCGAGACGATGATGCCGGAGATGCCGGCCAGGGTGAGGGTGAAGCCGATCTGCCTACCGAGCACCACCAGGGCGCCGAAGAGCAGCAGGGCCGACAGCACCAGGCTGGCGAAGATCACCGAGCCGAGCAGCCGGTAGTAGAAGAACGAGTAGATGATGACCAGCAGCATGCCGATGCCGGCCGCGAGCAGACCGGCCCGCAGGTAGCTGGCGCCCAGGGTGGCGGTGACGTTCTGCTGCTCCTGCGCCTCGAAGGTGACCGGCAGGGCGCCGTAGTTCAGGTAGCCGGCCAGCTCGCTGGCCTCGGCGTTACTGAAGTTGCCGGTGATCTGGGAGTTGCCGGTGAGCACCCCCTGGATCTGCGGCGAGGAGATGATCGCGTTGTCCAGCACCACGGCCACCCGGCAGCGGCCCTCGTCACCGAGTGCGGAAGGGTCACAGGCCTGGCCCTCGTTGTTGAAGGCCTCGCGGGTCAGCGCGGTCCACTTCTCCTGGCCGTTGCGGGTGAAGTCCAGGCTGACCACCCACTGGCTGGTCTGGTCACGCACCGCGGCGGCCGAGTCGACATCGGTGCCGAGCACCTTCGCCTGGTCCAGCAGGTTCTTGGCGTAGCCACCCTCACAGGCGACGACCTGCTGGTCCGCGGCGGAGATGGACGCCGGGGGCCGGTCGTCGAGCTGCAGGCAGCCGATGGTCGGCACGTTGAACTGCATCTGGGTCGGGAGCACCGCGACCTCACGGCCGTTCAGCTCGGCGAAGGGCTTGAGCTTCTCGGCCAGCGACGGGTCGGCGCTGAAGTCGGCCGGCGCCTGGAGGCCACTCGCGGCGGCCCAGGCCTCCGCGCCGACCTTCTGCTCGACGGCCTTGCGCTGCTCCTCCAGGGTCTGCGGCACCGGCTCCTCGCTGGCAGCCGGCGACGGGGCGGCACTCGGGCTCTGCGAGGGGTCCGGGGTGGGGGCACCGCCGCCCTGACCGCCGGACGGCGAGGCGGTGGCCTCGGCGTTCGGGGTGGGGCTGGTGCTGCCGGAGGGGCTCGGGGTGGCCGCGGGCTCCGCGCCCTCAGACGGGACGGGTGCCGGCGCCGGAAGGGCGCCGCTGCCGTCCACGATCTTCAGGACCTTGCGGAAGCGCAGCTCGGCGGCGCTACCGATCTCGGTCAGGTCGCGGTTCTCGCCGGGCAGGGAGACGACGATGTTGCGGTCGCCTTCGGTGACCACCTCGGCCTCGGCCACGCCGTAGGCGTTGACCCGGCTCTCGATGATCTGGCGGGCCTGTTCGAGGTTGTCCGCCGTCGGGGCCCGGCCGTCGAGGGTGTTCGTCGCCTCCAACGTCAGCCGGGTGCCACCGACGAGGTCAAGACCGAGGCGGGGTTCGAGCCGGTCCTTCCAGCCTCCGCTGGCACCGCCCGCGAAGAACACCAAAAGATAGAGGACGACGAAGATGCCGCCCAGTACGGCCAACTGCCGTCCCGGGCGCATCTGTCCCTGAGGTGGTGCCACGGCTGTCTTGTCTCCCTGTACGGTCGCGCCGCCGCAGGCGCGACGGCGGGTCTGCCGGTCTCCCGGCCGACGATCTGCCTTCCGACGGCGCCCGGGGCTGACGCCGCCGCCTGGTGGTCGACGCGGGCGCGTGGACCGGACCGAGCCGGCGCGCCGACGCCCGGCGTCGGCCTGCTATTCAGTTGTGGGCGCCGCCGCGGCGGCGGCCACCCGCCGGGGACGCGTGCGGGTGGTTCTCCCACCTGGTCGTGCCGGGGGCACCGGCAGACCAGGTGGGTGCGGTGCTCACTCCTTGACGGCGTCGGTCTCCTCGGCCGTTGGCTCCGTGGCACGCTCCGCCCTGGTCACCACACGGGCGATCGCGGGTCGGGCGTACCGGGTCTGCACACCGGGAGAGACCTCGAGCAGGACGCTGTCGTCCTCGATTCCGGAGACCGTGCCGTACAGCCCGCCGATGGTCACCACCTCGTCGCCGATGGACAGGCCGGACTGCATCGCCTCGGCCTCGCGGCGGCGCTTCTGCTGGGGGCGGATCATCATGAAGTACATGACGCCGACAAGCAGCGCGATCATGAGGATCGGCGTGAAGCTACTCGCTCCGCTGCCTTCTGCTGCGTGAAACACCGGTGTCGACCTTCCCATTGGCCCCAGTCCGGCACATGGCGCCGGAGCGGAGGCGGATTTTCACATCCTGTACAGACCGCGGCGAGTCTAGTCGCTGTAGCTGGGAACGCCGAACGCGCCGCAGATCACGAACAGATCACGGCTCCCCCGTGTCCACGGAGAACAGATCGGGCGCGGGGGGAACTTCAGCAGCAAATGTACCATTTGGTGGAGTACGGCCAAGGTGCCGCCAAGCGGCCTCGGTGGCCACCCGGCCCCGCGGCGTACGGGCCAGCAGTCCCGCCCGCACCAGGAACGGCTCGCACACCTCCTCCACCGTGTCCGGCTGCTCCCCCACCGCCACCGCGAGGGTGGACAGGCCGACCGGACCGCCCCGGAACGAGTCGACAAGCGCGGTGAGCACCGCCCGGTCCAGCCGGTCCAGTCCGAGCGCATCGACATCGTAGACCGTCAATGCCGCGCGGGCGGTGTCGAGGGTGACCACGCCGTCGGCGCGTACCTCGGCGTAGTCGCGCACCCGGCGCAGCAGGCGGTTGGCGATCCGGGGGGTGCCCCGGGACCGGCCGGCGATCTCGACCGCGCCCTCCTCGGTGATCGGCACACCGAGGATGCGGGCCGAACGGTGCAGCAGGATCTCCAGGTCGGCCGGGGAGTAGAAGTCCAGGTGGGCGACGAAACCGAACCGGTCACGCATCGGACCGGTCAGCAGACCGGACCGGGTGGTCGCGCCGACCAGGGTGAACGGCTCGACGTCCAACGGGATGGCGGTGGCCCCGGGGCCCTTGCCGACCACCACGTCGACCCGGAAGTCCTCCATCGCGCTGTAGAGCAGCTCCTCCGCAGGCTTGGCGATGCGGTGGATCTCGTCGATGAACAGCACGTCGCCCTCGGCGAGGCTGGTCAGGATCGCCGCCAGGTCACCGGAGCGCTCGATCGCCGGCCCGCTGGTCACCCGGATGCCGGAGCCCAGTTCCGCCGCGACGATGTTGGCCAGGGTGGTCTTGCCCAGGCCGGGGGGCCCGGACAACAGGATGTGATCCGGCGGCGAGCCGCGCCGCATGGCCCCCTGCAACAGCAGGTCGAGCTGGTCACGGACCCGATGCTGGGCGATGAACTCGTCGAGCCGCTTGGGGCGGACGCTGACCTCCGCGTCCCGGTCCGCCTCGTTGACGTACGCCGAGACCAGGCCGCTGTCGGGGCCGGTCACGGGACCATCTCCATTCGCGACTGCGGGGCTCGCAAACCGGACTCACTCCTCGCGCTCATCGGGTCCGGCCCAGCAGCCGGATGGCCTGCTTGAGCAGCACCGGCACCGGCGGGGTGGCCCCGTCGACGGTCTCCGCGACCGCGGCCACCGCCTGGTCGGCCTGGCCGGCCGTCCAACCCAGCCCGATCAACGCCTGGCGGACCTGCTCCGGCCAGGCGCCCCCGGTGACCCCGGCCGCTCCGTCGGCGCCCACGGCCACCGGGCCGATCCGGTCACGCAACTCCAGCACCAGTCGCTCGGCCCCCTTCTTCCCGATGCCGGGGACCCGGGTCAGGGCGGCCGTGTCGGCGTTGGCGATGGCCTTGCGTACCGCGTCCGGGGTGTGCACGGCCAGCACCGCCTGGGCCAGGCGGGGGCCCACTCCACTGGCGGTCTGCAACAGCTCGAACAGGGACTTCGCGTCGTCGTCGGCGAAGCCGTAGAGGGTCAGCGAGTCCTCCCGGACGACCAGGCTGGTGGCCAGTCGGGCCTGCTGGCCGACCCGCAGGTCGGCGATGGTGCCCGGGGCGCACTGCACGGCCAGGCCGACCCCGCCGACCTCGATCACCGCGTGATCCGGGCCGGTGGCGGTCACCACGCCACGCACACTGGCGATCATCTCGCTCCTCCTCGTCTCGCCCGGTCCGCGGCGGCGGCCAGCTTGGAACGGGTGCCACCCCGCCACACGTGACAGATGGCCAGGGCCAGGGCGTCCGCGGCGTCGGCCGGGCGGGGTGGCTCGGCCAGCCGCAGCAGCCGGGTCACCATGGCCGTCATCTGCGCCTTGTCCGCCTGACCGGAGCCGGTCACGGCCGCCTTCACCTCACTGGGGGTGTACGTCTGCACCGGCAGCCCGGCCCGGGCCCCGGCGAGTACGGCGATCCCGCTGGCCTGGGCGGTGCCCATCACCGTACGCACGTTGTGCTGGCTGAACACCCGCTCCACGGCCACACTGTCCGGCCGGTGCTCGGCCACCAGGTCGGTCAACGACCGGTCCAGGTGCAGCAGGCGGGTCGGCAGTTCGTCCGCCGGATCGGTGTAGATCACGTAGTAGGCGACCAGGGTGCAGGGACGTCCGGGCACCCCCTCGACCACGCCGACCCCGCACCGGGTGAGCCCCGGGTCGACGCCGAGCACCCGCACGCCTCCCCCTCCCAGCCGTCGAGCAGTACGTGTGTTCGACACCCTACCGATGCCGTCTCCCGGCCGCGCCCCGGGACACGCGGCACCGCCGTCAGGCGGCGACCTCACCCGCCCCGCGATGTATCCGACGGCCACCTGATTCCACCGGAGTATGTGCTGCGCCGCCATGTGCCCTCGGCCGCACAGCTCGTAGTTTCATGCGCCATGACGGCAGAACCCGTGGCGCTCCCCCACGTCGTGAACGTCGACCTCACCGGCCGCACCGCGCTGGTGACCGGTGGCGGCAGCGGCATCGGTCGGGCCTGCGCCCTGCGGCTGGCCGCGGCCGGCGCCGAGGTGCTGGTGGTCGACCGCAACGTCGAGGCGGCCCGGGTGGTGGCCGCCGAGGCCGGCGGGCGGGCCGTCGGACTGGACCTGGCGGACGTCGGCGCGATCGACCGGCTCGACGCCGAGGTGGACATCGTGGTCAACAACGCCGGCCTCCAGCACGTCGCCCCGATCCAGGATTTTCCGGTGGAACGCTTCGAGTACCTCCAGCGGGTGATGGTCGAGGCGCCGTTCCTGCTGATCCGGCGGGCCTTGCCGCACATGTACGCCCGGGGCTGGGGTCGGATCGTCAACATCTCCTCGGTGCACGGGCTGCGCGCCTCGCCCTACAAGGCGGCGTACGTCGCGGCCAAACACGCGCTGGAAGGACTGTCCAAGGTGGTGGCCCTGGAAGGCGCGGCGCACGGGGTGACCGCCAACTGCATCAACCCCGCGTACGTGCGCACCGCCCTGGTGGAGGGCCAGATCGCCGACCAGGCCGCCACCCACGGCATCCCGGAGCACGAGGTGATCGAGAAGATCATGCTGGCCCGGGCCGCGATCAAACGCCTGATCGAACCGGAGGAGGTGGCGGAGCTGCTGGCCTACCTGTGCGCCCCCCCGGCGGCCTTCCTCACCGGCACCTCGATCGCGCTCGACGGGGGCTGGACGGCGAACTAGTGGCCCCCCGCACAATGTCGGTCATGTCCTCGCCGCTGGAGTTCCTGGAACTACTGGCCCGGGAAGCCGCCCCGGTCGAGTTCGAGGGGCCGCTGGTGGCCGCCCGCTCCGCCGGGCTGCCGGCCGACCGGATCGCCGAGTTGGAGCAGGCCAAGACGGTGGCGCTGCGGGTCCGCGCGCTGCTGGAGCGCCGCCGCCGCCGGGAGAGCGAACTGCTCAGCCTGTACGACACCGTCAGCGACCTGGCCGGGCTGCGTGACCTCGACGAGGTGCTGCGGGCCATCGTGCACCGGGCCCGGCACCTGCTCGGTGCCGACGTCGCCTACATGACCCTCAACGACGCCGAACGCGGCGACACCTACATGCGGGTCACCGACGGCTCGGTGTCCGCCCGGTTCCAGCGGCTGCGGCTGCCGATGGGTGCCGGGCTGGGCGGGCTGGTGGCCCAGTCGGGCGCCCCGTACGTCACCGCGAACTATCCCCAGGACGAGCGCTTCCACCACACCCGGGAGATCGACGCCGGGGTGGGTGAGGAGGGACTGGTCGCCATCCTCGGGGTGCCGCTGCGGCTCGGCTCCACCAGCATCGGGGTGCTCTACGCGGCGAACCGGTCGGCCCGACCCTTCGCCCGGGAGGAGGTGGCACTGCTGCTCTCCCTGGCCGCGCACGCCGCGGTGGCGATCGACACCGCCCGGCTGCTGGCCGAGACCCGGGCCGCGCTGGCGGAACTGTCCTCGGCCAACACCACCATCCGGGCGCACAGCGCCTCGGTGGAGCGGGCCGCCGCCGCCCACGACCGGATGACCGCCCTGGTGCTGCGCGGGGGTGGGGTGGAGGACGTCACCGCAGCGGTCACCGAGGTGCTGGGCGGGGCCCTGCTGGCGCTGGACACCGAGGGTCGGCTGCTGGCCCGGGTCGGTGAACTCGACGAGCCGGACCGGGCGGACATCGTGGAGGCGGTGGCGGCCTCCCGGACCGAGGGACGCAGCGTACGCCGAGGCCAGCTGTGGTACGCGGCCGTGGTGGCCGGGGCGGAGAACCTGGGCGCCCTGGTGTTGCACCCCGAGGGGGAACTGGCCGACGCCGACCAGCGCATCCTGGAACGGGCCGCGCTGGTGACCGCCTTGCTGCTGCTGTTCCGGCGTACCGTGGCCGAGGCCGAGGGTCGGGTCCGGGGTGAGCTGCTCGACGACCTGATCGCCCGGCCCCTGCGGGACATCGAGGCGCTGCGGGGCCGGGCCCGCCGCCTCGGCGTCGACCTGGACGCCCCGCACGTGCTGGTGGCCGTCGACGACGACGCCATCGCCGCCACCGGATCGGCCCGACAGCGGGTGCTCTCCTGGGCCACCACGTACGCCTCGACCCGGGGTGGACTGGCCGCGGCGCGGGACGGGCGGGTGGTGCTGATGCTGCCCGGACAGGATGCCGGCGGCAGCGCCCGGGCGGTGTCGCGGGATCTGTCCCGGATCACCGCACGACCGGTGACCGCCGGGGCCAGCGGCCCGGTGACCGGCCCCACCTCGCTGGCCACGGCCTTCCGGGAAGCCGACCGTTGCCTGGCCGCGCTGGGCGCCCTGGGCCGGGCCGGGCAGGGTGCGAGCACCGCCGAGCTTGGCTTCGTCGGCCTGCTGCTGGGCACGGC
Organism: Micromonospora sp. DT229; assembly: GCF_049844505.1. NCBI lineage: Bacteria > Bacillati > Actinomycetota > Actinomycetes > Micromonosporales > Micromonosporaceae > Micromonospora > Micromonospora sp. DT229. The sequence goes on from NZ_JBNCLD010000012.1 coordinate 143,229, forward strand.
CTCCGGCGGCGGCGACGCCGAGGTCAGCCGGTTTCTCGCCACCACCATCGGCCCGGTGGTGGACTACGACGCCCGGCGGGGCACCGCCCTGGTACGCACCCTGGAGTCCTACTTCGGGGTCGGTGGCAGCCTGGCCCGGGCCGCCGAGGTGCTGCATGTGCACGTCAACACGGTGACCCAGCGGTTGGAGCGGGTCGGGCAGTTGCTCGGCGCGGACTGGCAGAAACCCGAACGGGCCCTGGAGGTGCAGCTGGCCCTGCGGCTGCACCGGCTGCGTACCGGCTGAGCCGACCGACCCTTGCCTGCGGTCAGTGCTTGCCGTAGTGCTGCCGGGTCTCCCGGATCGCCTCCTCGGCGGCGGCCCGCTCCTCGGGGGTGACGCCCCGCCGGGCGGACAGCCAGGCCCGCAGCAGCTCCACCGCGATCGGCAGGACGGAGAGCCCCACGATGCCGATCAGGATGAACTCGATGTTGGCCTTGACGAACGGGATCTGCCCGAGGAAGTAGCCCAGCACGGTCACGCCGGTGCCCCAGAGGATGCCGCCGACGACGTTGTAGATGACGAAGGTGCGGTAGTTCATCCGGCTGACCCCGGCCACGATCGGGGTGAAGGTCCGCACGATCGGCACGAACCGGGCCAGCACGATCGACCGGGCGCCGTACTTCTCGAAGAACTCGTGCGCCTTGAGCAGGTTCTCCTGTTTGAACAGGCGTGAGTTAGGCCGCCGGAACAGGGCCGGGCCGACCTTGCGGCCGAACAGGTAGCCGACCTGGTCACCGGCGATCGCGGCGATGGTGATGAGCAGACACACCAGCCACAGCGGATATTTGAGGTACTGCCCGTCGGCCACCAGCAACCCGGTGGTGAACAGCAGCGAGTCACCCGGCAGGAAGAAGCCGATCAGCAGCCCGGACTCGGCGAAGACGATCACCAGGATGCCGATCAGCCCGAAGGTCGAGATCAGCCACTCCGGGTCCAGCCAGTCCGGCCCAAGGGCCAGGTTGGTGACGGGTGACAGCACGAAGACCTCCGATGGCTGGGAACGATCCCGATGACTGTGGGACGCCCGTAGTCTAGGCCCCTACCGGCTGCCCGTGGCCCCGACACCGACGCATGCCGATATCTCGCCCCGCACCGGATCGTCCGTCCTGGTCACCCCCGGTCGCGCACTTCGCCCCGGCGCGTCGCGGCGCTCTCAGCGGGCCCGGATGCCCGCCAGCACCTGGTCGACGACCTTCGCGGCAAGGGTCGACTCGTCGAGTTCGGGGTTCCAGTTCATCACCCGCTGGATGAGCATCGGACCCGTGATCATGGCCAGGGTCACCTCGATGTCCAGGTCGGCCCGCAGTTCCCCGTCGCGGATGCCCCGTCGCAGCACCTCGCGCATCACCGCCCGGCGGGGCTCGACGATGCTCTGGTAGAGCGCGTACCGCTCGGGGTTGCGTTTCACCTCGGGCACCAGACAGGGCATGATCTTCGCCGCCCGCGGGTCGACATTCTGCCCGACCGCCCCGACCAGGGTGATCAGATCCTCCCGGACGGACCGACCGGCCGGCTGCGGCTGGTCGCCCTTGAGGGTACGCAGGGCGTCGTGCAGCAGGGCCTCCTTGCCCGACCAGCGACGGTAGATGGTGGCCTTGCCGACCCCGGCCCGAGCGGCGATGGCCTCCACCGAGATCGCCTCGATCGTGCTGCCCTCCGCCAGGAGGTCGAGGGTGGCCTCGATGATCGCTTCGGCCGCGCGGACGCTGCGCGGCCGGCCGGGCGGCCGCGGAGCGTCTGCCGTGCTAGTCATGCCCGCATTGTTCCCGACGCTACGCCGTACCAGCCAACTCGGGTTCACCGACCGTGTCCGGTACGGCTGCCCCGGGCCGGGCCGGCATCCAGCGCAGCGCCACCAGGGCGCCGCCGACCGTGATCACGGCGGCCAGCGCCGCGGAGACATGCATCGCCGAGACGAAGGCGTCGTTGGCCGCCGTGATCAGCTGCGGCGCCGCCGGCCCGAGCTGACCGGCGACGGCGTACGCCCCGGCGATCGACTCCCCGGCCGACTCGCGTGCCCCCGGCGGCAACTCCTCCAGCGTCGGCGCGATGCCGTTGCGATAGCCCGCGGCCAGCACCGAGCCGAGCACCGCCACCCCCAGCGCGGCGGCCGTCTGCCGGATGGTGTTGCTGACCGCGGAACCGACACCGGCCTTCTCCCTGGGCAACGAGGACATGATCGACTCGGTGGCCGGGGGCATGATGTTGGCCATCCCGGCCCCCTGGATGAAGAAGAACACGAGCACCACCCAGATGGGGGTCACCGCGTCGATGAAGGCGAAGGCGGCCAGCGACACGGCGGCCAGCAGCAGCCCCACCACCGACACCGCCCGGGGGCCGTACCGACGCACCATCGTGGCGCTGAGCGGGGCGAAGACGAGTTGGGCGACCGCGAACGGCAGGAAGATCAGGCCGGTCTGCAACGGACTGTAGCCCCGCACCAGTTGCAGGTAGAACGAGCTGAAGAACATCACCCCCATGGCCGCGAAGAAGACCAGCCCGATCAGCGCCACCGGTACGGCGAAGCGCGGCTCCCGGAACAGCCGGACGTCCAGTGAGGGGTGGCTGCTGCGCCGTTCGTAGGCGACGAACCAGGCCAGCACTCCGATCCCGGCCACGATGGCGGCCCAGACCACCGGCCGACCGAACCCGTGCTCACCGCCGTCGATGATGCCGTAGGTCAGGGTGACCAGACCGACCACCGAGAGCACTACTCCGAGCACGTCGATCCGGCCCGGGTTCGGATCCCGGGACTCGGGTACCAGCAGCGCCACCAGGACTATGCCGAGCCCGATGACCGGCACGTTGATCAGGAAGACCGAACCCCACCAGAAGTGCTCCAGCAGCAGGCCGCCGAGGATCGGGCCGATCGCCATCGCCAACCCGACCGCGCCGGCCCAGATGCCGATGGCCCGCGCCCGCTCCCGTGGGTCGAAGACATTGGAGATGATCGACAAGGTGGCCGGCATGACGGCCGCGCCACCGGCCCCCATCAACGCCCGGGCCGCGATCAACTGCGCGGGATTCTGCGCGTACGCCGAGCACAACGACGCCAGGCCGAACAGCACCAGGCCGATGAGCAACATGCGACGCCGACCGGCGCGGTCGCCGAGCACCCCGAAGGTGAACAGCAGTCCGGCGAAGACCAGGGTGTAGGAGTTGATCGACCATTCCAACTCGCCGTGGCTGGCCCCGAGACCGTGTACCGGATCGGCGATGGTCCGCAGGGCGACATTGAGGATCGTGGTGTCCAGGACGACCACGAGCAGACTGACCACCAGCACCCCGAGGATCGCCCATCTCCTCGGATGCCCGGTGTCGGCAACAGACGGCATCCCCGCACCCCCGGTTTTCGATACGACCGCGTCCGTAATCGAATCCGAGCCTAGGGTCACCAGTATCGATACTGAACCGTTTCGTATCTGATGTGACCGCCGTCACTCTGCTTGCTTGATGTCTCCGCTGCGCCGCCGCCAGCGCTCCCGTCGTGGGCGTTGACGCGTCACAGACGGGCGGGCGTGAGCTTCGGGTGCACTTGTCGCGGCCCCAGCGACAACAGACGCACCCGAAGCCGCCAGGCTGGTCGACCTTGCGCCTCGGTTCGCCGATCACGCAGCGGACCGGCCCACCTCGGCGCCGCGGCGGTGCACTGTACGTCCGCCGCGTAGGCCCTCCTCGGCTGGCGGGTGGGCGGAGGGGTTGATCAGGGTGGGTAGGTTGATGATCCACTCAGCAATTCGCCCCGGAAGGTCCACACCCATGCCAATCGGCTTCATTCTCTCGATCGCCACGGCGGTCATCGCGGCCATCGCCGTCGCCGTCGCTCTGCTCGGCGGCCACCGCAGCGTGCGACAGATCGGTGCCCTGGCGGCGATCTCCGCACTGGCCGTGACGCTCCTGCTCACCGTCACGTCGAGCGCCCACTCGGTACCGATCCGTTCGGTCGGGATCGTCACCAGCTTCGGCAAGCCGACCGGTGAGGTCACCGGCTCCGGCCTGAAGTGGGTCGCGCCGTGGCAGCGGGTCGGCGAATGGGACGCGGGCCGACAGAAGTACGACCACATCGGCAACGACGCCTGTGTGCGGGTGCGTACCGGCACCCTCGCCGACGCCTGCGTCGAGGTGCTGATCGAGTGGCAGGTCAAGCCGGAGAACGCCCCGCAGCAGTTCATGGACTACAAGGGCGACTTCGGCAGCTTCCGGGGGCAGCGGGTCGGTGTGCAACTCGACAGTGCGGTCAACGACGCCTTCGCCTCCTACAACCCGCTGGAGCGCATCGACGCGAAGACCGGCAACCTGAACGTCGACCTCAAGCCCTTCGCCGAGAGCATCAAGTCCAGCGCCGAGACCCGGTTGGGCAGCGACGTCGACATCCTGTCGGTGACCATCACCCGGGTCAACCACGACGAGAAGACCGAGGGCAACATCAAGGCCTTCCAGGACAAGCTCGCCCAGACCCGCAATCTCGAACAGGACCGCCGCAACGCCGAGATCCAGAAGGAGATCACCGAGACCAACGCCAAGGTGGACAAGGTGACCCGCTGCCTGGAGATCGCCGAGAAGAACGGCAGTTCCCCGGGGCTGTGCATCAACCCGGGCATCGTCACCGGCACCGCGAGGTGACCCGACGCCCCTCGCCGGACGGTGACCGAACCGGACGGTGACCGAACCGGACGGTGACCGGCGAAGCGGGCGGCCACCGGACCGGACGGTGACCGTACCGAGCTGGCGGTCCGGCGAGGGGCGTGTGATCAGCTGGTCAGGGCCTCCAGGGCCAGGTCGACGTCCTGCTGGGTCGAGTACAGGTGGAAGGAGGCGCGGACGTTGCCGGCGCGTACCGCCGCCCGGACACCGGCCCGTTCGAGCTTCTCCTGTGCGTCGGCGACCTGCACGGTGACGATCGCACTGTCCCCCGGCGGCTGTCCCAGCCCGGCGAGGAACCGGTTGGCCAACGCCACGTCGTGCGCGTGCACCGCCGCCACCCCGATCTCCAGCAGCAGCTCCAGTGTCGGGGCCGCGCCGACCCAGCTGAACCAGGCCGGCGAGATGTCGAACCGGCGGGCGTCGTCGGCCAGCCGCAGCGGCGGACCGTAGTAGGAGCCGTGGGGATCACGGCCGGCGAACCAGCCGGCGGCGTCCGGGCGCAGCCGGTCCCGCAACTGCGGCGCCAGGTAGGCGAAAGCGGTCCCGCGCGGACCCATCAGCCACTTGTACCCGCCGGCCACCACCGCGTCGGCCCGGGCCGCCTCGAAGGGCAGCCAGCCGCAGGCCTGGGTGGCGTCGACCGCGACGAGCGCACCGTGCGCCCGGGCCGCCGCGACGATGTCGTCGTACGCGGCGATCATGCCGTCGGCGGACTGCACCAGGCTGAACGCCACCAGGTCGGTGCCGGCGTCGATCGAGGTGGCCAACTCGGCCAGCGGCACCGTGCGTACCTCGACCCCCCGGTCCTGTTGCACCAGCCAGGGGAACAGGTTGGAGGTGAACTCCACCTCGGGCACGACCACCCGGGCACCGGGGGGCAGTGCGGCGGCGATCGGTGCCAGCAACTGCGAGACGGTGACGCCGACGGCGACGTCGGCCACCGGTACCCCGGTCAGGCGGGCGAAGGCCGCCCGCGACCGGTCCGTCGCCGTGCTCCAGTCCTCCCAGGATCCGGTCCCGCGACGCCAGTCGGTCAGGGCCTGCTGCACCGCGTCCCAGGCCGGGTCGGGCGGTAGCCCGTAGCTGGCGGTGTTCAGCCATCCGGGTCGCGGTTGCCACAGCTTCTGTGCCTGCTCAAGCTCCACGCAGACCGACGCTAGTCGCCGGTGCCGACAGGTGCGCAGCGCCAATCCGCACCCTTTGGCCCTCAACCTTCGGGCGAAGATCGACACCGTTTCGGCGGTGTGGCGGGGTCCCGACCGGTCTGTCACCGCCATTCCGCCGAAACGGCGCCAGCCACACCCCGGCCCGTCGCCGGGGCGGGGTCAGCTGACGTTGGCTGGGCCCAGGACACTCTTGAGGTCGGCCATCAGGGCGGTGGTCGCCGCCACCCGGACCGGCCCCAGCCGCAGCAGGGTGGTCCGGCTGCCGTTGAGCAGCTTGACGTGCACCTCGGCGTCGCCGGGGTGCAGCACCAGGGTCTCCTTGAGCCGTTCCACCAGGGGTGGGGTGCAGCGGGTCACCGGGATGGTGAGGGTGACCGGCTTGTTGGTGGCGCTGGCGCTGACGTCGGGCAGGGACATGTCCATCGCCATGATGCGGGGGATGTCGTCGCGTCGGTCCACCCGGCCCTTGACCACCACGATGGCGTCCTCGGCGATGTACTGCCCGATCACCTCGTAGGTGTTCGGGAAGAACAGGGTCTCCACCCCACCGGCGAGGTCCTCCAGGGTGGCCGAGGCCCACGCCCGGCCCTGCTTGGTGACCCGCCGCTGCACCCCGGAGAGGATTCCGGCGAGGGTGACCACCGCCCCGTCAGGCACGGTGCCCTCCTCGGACAGGGTGGAGATGGTGCAGTCGGCCGCCGAGCCGAGGATGTGCTCCAGGCCGAACAGCGGGTGGTCGGAGACGTACAGGCCGAGCATCTCGCGCTCGAAGGCCAGCTTGTCGCGCTTGTCCCACTCCCCGTCGCCGATGGTCGGCATGACAGTGGTGTTGGTGGCCACCTCGGCCTCACCGAAGCCCGCCCCGAACAGGTCGTACTGACCGACGGCCTCCTTGCGCTTGACGTCGGCGTACGCGTCGATGGCGTCGGCGTGCACGGTGAGCAGGCCCTTGCGCGAGTGCCCCATCGAGTCGAACGCGCCGGCCTTGATCAGCGATTCGATTGTCTTCTTGTTGCAGACCACCGCGTCCACCTTGGACAGGAAGTCGTAGAAGTCGGCGTACTCGCCCTTCTCCTCCCGGCAGCGCATGATCGAGGTGACCACGTTCGCGCCGACGTTGCGGATCGCGCCCAGGCCGAACCGGATCTCCGTACCGACCGGGGTGAAGGGCCCGGCGGAGGTGTTCACGTCCGGTGGCAGCACCTGGATGCCCATCCGGCGGCACTCCGACAGGTACAGCGCCATCTTGTCCTTGTCGTCGCCGACGGAGGTGAGCAGCGCCGCCATGTACTCGGCCGGGTAGTGCGCCTTCAGGTACGCCGTCCAGTACGACACCAGCCCGTACGCGGCGGAGTGCGCCTTGTTGAAGGCGTACCCGGCGAATGGGACCAGGACGTCCCAGACCTTCTGGATGGCGTCGTCGGAGTAGCCGCGTTCGCGGCAGCCGTCCCGGAACGGGATGAACTCCTTGTCCAGGATCTCCTTCTTCTTCTTACCCATCGCCCGGCGCAGCAGGTCGGCCTGCCCCAGGGTGTAGCCGGCGAGGATCTGCGCGGCGCGCTGCACCTGCTCCTGGTAGACGATCAGGCCGTAGGTGGGGGCGAGGATCTCCCGCAGCGGCTCCTCCAGCTCCGGGTGGATCGGGGTGATCTCCTGGAGGCCGTTCTTGCGCAGCGCGTAGTTGGTGTGCGAGTCCACGCCCATCGGGCCGGGCCGGTACAGCGCGAGGACGGCGGAGATGTCCTCGAAGTTGTCCGGCTTCATCATCCGCAGCAGGGAGCGCATCGGCCCGCCGTCGAGCTGGAACACGCCCAGGGTGTCGCCTCGGGCCAGCAGCTCGTAGGCGGGCTTGTCGTCCAGCGGCAGGCCCAGCAGGTCCAGCTCCTTGCCGTGGTTGAGCTGGATGTTCTTCACCGCGTCATCGATGATGGTCAGGTTGCGCAGGCCGAGGAAGTCCATCTTCAACAGCCCGAGCGACTCGCAGGTCGGGTAGTCGAACTGGGTGATGATCACCCCGTCGGAGTCCCGGCGCATCAGCGGGATGTGATCGATGATCGGCTCGGCGGACATGATGACGCCGGCGGCGTGCACACCGGTCTGCCGGATCAGCCCCTCGATGCCCCGCGCGGTGTCGATGACCTTCTTGACGTCGGCCTCCGACTCGTACATGCCGCGGATCTCGCCGGCCTCGGCGTAGCGCGGATGCTTCGGGTCGAAGATCCCTTCCAGGGGGATGTCCTTGCCCATCACCGCCGGGGGCATGGCCTTGGTGATCCGGTCCCCGACCGCGTACGGGTAGCCGAGCACCCGGGCCGAGTCCTTGATCGCGGCCTTGGCCTTGATGGTGCCGAAGGTGGCGATCTGGGCGACCTTGTCCTCACCCCACTTGTCGGTGACGTACTTGATCACCTCGCCGCGCCGACGCTCGTCGAAGTCGATGTCGACATCCGGCATGGAGACCCGCTCGGGGTTCAGGAACCGCTCGAAGATCAGCCCGTGTGGGATCGGGTCCAGGTCCGTGATGCCCAGGGCGTACGCGACCAGGGAACCGGCCGCGGAGCCACGGCCCGGACCGACGGCGATGCCCTGGTTCTTGGCCCACTGGATGAAGTCGGCGACCACGAGGAAGTAGGACGGGAAACCCATCTGGATGATGACGCCGAGTTCGTACTCGGCCTGTACCACGTGCCCCTCGGGGATGCCGTTCGGGAAGCGGCGGGCCAACCCGGCGAAGGTCTCCTTGCGGAACCACGACTCCTCGGTCTCGCCATCGGGCACCGGGAAACGCGGCATCAGGTTGTGGAACTCGAACATCCCCGCCGGGTCGACCTTCTCGGCCACCAGCAGCGTGTTGCGGCAACCCTCCAGCCAGAGTTCCGAGGAGTTGACGTCCCGCATCTGGTCGGCCGACTTGATGTAGTAGCCGCCGCCCTCCAGGCGGAACCGATTGGGGTCGTTGATGTTGCTGGCCGTCTGCACGCAGAGCAGCACGTCGTGCGCCTCGGCCTGCTCCTCGCGGGTGTAGTGCGAGTCGTTGGTGACCACCGGCGGGATGTTGAGCTTGCGACCGATCTCGATGAGCCCGTCCCGGACCCGCTTCTCGATGTCCAGGCCGTGGTCCATCAACTCCAGGAAGTAGTTCTCCTTGCCGAAGATGTCCTGGTACGCCCCGGCGACCTTGAGCGCCTCGTCCATCTGACCGAGCCGGATGCGGGTCTGCACCGCGCCGGACGGGCAACCGGTGGTCGCCATGATCCCCTCGGCGTACTCGGCGATCAACTCCATGTCCATCCGCGGCCACTTGATGTAGTGGCCCTCCATGGAGGCGCGCGAGTTCAGCTTGAAGAGGTTGTGCAGGCCGTTCTTGTTCTTCGCCCACATGGTCATGTGGGTGATCGCGCCGTTACCGGATACGTCGTCGCTCTTCTGTTCCGGGCGGCCCCACTTGACCCGCTGCTTGTGGAAGCGCGACTCCGGCGCCACGTACGCCTCCACGCCCAGGATCGGCGTCACCCCGGCGGCCATGGCCTGCTTGTAGAAGTCGTTCGCGCCGTGCATGTTGCCGTGGTCGGTCATCGCGACCGCCGGCATCCCCTGCCGCTTGACCTCGGCGAACAGGTCCTTGAGCCGGGCCGCCCCGTCGAGCATCGAGTACTCCGTGTGCACGTGCAGATGCGCGAACGAATCGCTCATGCGAAGGCCCTCCGGGTCGGATGATCGAGTCGGCCGGCCCACCCTATCCCGCCACCGGAGGGCCTCTCACGCGGCGCGCGGCAGTCGTACCCCAGACCACCCCCTCCCCGCCGATCTTGCAGTTCTGGTCGCCGCATAACCGGACAGGAGCCGCAATTTGGCGACCAAAACTGCAAGATCGCGAAGGAGTGGGTGGGGTGGGGTGGGGTCAGTGTGTGAGGGGGAGGTTGGCCTCCTGGCGGGCCCGCTCGTCGCCGCTGAGAGTGTGCAGCGGCTTCTCCCGGATGAACAGCACCGCCAGCAGGGCCAGGAAGGCGATCGGCGCGCCGATCAGGAACAGCTCCGAGGTGGCGGTGGCGTACGCGTTCTGCACGATCACCAGCACCGGCTCCGGCAGGGTGGACAGGTCCGGTACCTCGGTGGTGCCGCCGCCGGTCGCACCGGCGGCCGGTCCGAGCTGCTCGGTCATCAGGCCGGTCACCCGGTTGGCCAGCACCGCCCCGAGGGCGCTGACCCCGATCGCGCCGCCCATGCTGCGGAAGAAGGTGAGCACCGAGGTGGCCGCACCCAACTCGTGGGCGGGTACGTCGTTCTGGGCCGCCAGCACCAGGTTCTGCATCAGCATGCCGACCCCGATGCCGAGCAGCGCCATGTAGCTGAACAGCAGCGGCAGGGGGGTGTCGATGTCGATGGTCGACAGCAGCAGCATCGCGGCGGCCATGGTGGCGGCCCCGGCCACCAGGTACGCCTTCCACCGGCCGTACTTCGTGATGAGCTGGCCGGCGATCGTGGAGGAGACCAGCAGACCGAGGATCATCGGCAGGCTCATCAGGCCGGCGATGGTCGGCGACTTGCCCAGGGAGGTCTGGAAGTACTGGGACAGGAAGACCGTCCCGCCGAACAGGGCGACACCGACCAGCATGCTGGCGACGGTGGTCAGGGTGACCGTACGGCTGCGGAAGATCTCCAGCGGAATGATCGGCTCGGACGCCCGGGACTCGACCCAGACGGCCGCCACCAGCAGCAGCACCCCACCGACGACCATCAGGGCGGTCCAGCCGGAGGCCCAGGCGAACTTGTGTCCGGCCAGCGAGGACCAGATCAGCAGGGTGCAGACGCCGGCGGTGATCAGCGCCGCGCCGGCCCAGTCGATGCGGGCCTTGCGGCGGATGACCGGCAGGTGCAGGGTGCGCTGGAGCAGGACGATGGAGATGATGCTGAACGGCACCCCGATCAGGAAGCACCAGCGCCAGCCCAGCCAGGAGGTGTCCACCAGGACGCCACCGATCAGCGGGCCGGCGATGGTGCCGACCCCGAACACCGCGCCGAAGATGCCGGCGTAGCGGCCCAGCTCACGGGGCGGGATCATGGCCGCCATCACGATCATCGCCAGGGCGGTCATGCCACCGGCGCCGATACCCTGCACCACCCGGCTGACCAGCAGCACCTCGACGTTCGGGGTGAGTCCGGCGATCAACGAGCCGAGCACGAACAGCCCGAGGGAGAGCTGGATCAGCAGCTTCTTGCTGTAGAGGTCGGCCATCTTGCCCCATAGGGGCACGGTGGCCGTCATGGCCAGCAGTTCGCTGGTGACGATCCAGGTGTAGACCGTCTGGCTGCCGTTGAGGTCGGCGATGATGCGCGGCAGCGCGTTCGCCACCACGGTCGAGGCGAGGATCGCCACGAACATCCCCACCATCAGCCCGGAGAGGGCCTGGAGGATCTCCCGGCGGGACATCCGGCCGTCGGTCGCCCCAGCGGCGTCGACCGGCTCGATCGAAGTCTTCATGACACTTCTTTCTCACACGTGGTACGGCCTCGGCGCGAGTACGCCGGGCCAGTGGTGGTGGTCGGGATGCCGGTGGTGGCCTCGGTGGTCAACCGGTGCGGGGGTCGGGCAAGCCGGCGGCGACCGCGGCGAACGCTTCGTCGAGCAACGCGGTCAGGGGGCCGGCACCGCCGGTGGCCCACCGGATCATCGCGGTACGCAGTGCGGCCCCCGCGACCCCCACGACCAGCGCCGGGTACGCCTCATCGGCCGCCAGTCCGGTACGCGCGGCAACCGCCTCGATCAGGACCCGTTCGGTGGTGGCGTTGCCGGTGACCAGGCGGCCCAGCAGCACGGGATGCTGGGTGACCACCCGCAGTCTCAGCTGCCACAGTTCGGCGTCCCCCTGCGCCTCCTCGACGGCCTCGATGAAGGCGCGGCGCAGCGCCTCCAGTGCGGGCTGCTCCGGGGGTACGGCGGCGAGCGCCCGCAGCACCCGCTCGCGGTCACCCTCGCTGTCGCCCACCAGGGCGTCGTCCTTGGTCGGGAAGTAGTTGAAGAAGGTCCGGGCGGACACGTCCGCAGCCTCACTGATCTCCTCGACCGTCACCTGGTCCAGGCCACGCTCGGCGACCAGCCGCAGGGCGGCGGCCGCCAGGGCGGCCCGGGTCTGCCGCTTCTTGCGGTCCCGCCGACCCAGCGTCGTCATCTCGTCCACCGGCACGGTAGAAACCGTACGACCGAAGGTGCATTCACTGCAAAGTTTTACCGTGTGACGCAAATTTCCCTGGCGGACACCATGTCGGGCGACGGAGACCAATGGTCGCCGAACACTATTGGCGTACGAACACTGTTGGTCGCTGGACATTAGTGTGTGGCACACAGTATGGTGTGACGCATGGGCAGTGACGACGTGTTGCGGACACATCTGCAGGAGTTACGCCGGGGAACGGTGGTGGTGGCCAGCCTGGTGGCCCTGCGCCAACCCGGCTACGGGTACGCACTGCTGCAACGGCTCACCGGGCACGGCTTCCCGGTGGACGCCAACACCCTCTACCCGCTGCTGCGCCGGCTCGAAGAGCAGGGGCTGCTGACCAGCGAGTGGAACACCGAGGAAAGCCGGCCGCGCAAGTTCTACCGCACCAGCGAGGCGGGTGAGCAGGTGTTGGAACGCCTGCTGACCGACCTCGCCGCCGTGCAGACCTCTCTGACCGCCCTGATTGAAGGAGCCCCCCGATGACGACCTCCCTGACCGACAGGTACCTCGCCGCCACCCTGCGCTCGGTGCCGACGGCGCGTCGCGAGGAGATCGCCGACGAACTGCGCGCCTCGATCGCTGACATGATCGACGGCCGGACGGCCGAAGGGCTCGACGCCACCACGGCCGAGCGCGAAGTGCTCACCGAGCTGGGCAACCCGGCCGAACTGGCCGCCCGGTACGCCGACCGAAGACTGCAACTCATCGGCCCGACGTACTACCTGGCCTGGCAACGCCTGATGATCGGGTTGCTGAGCACCATCCCGGCCATCATCGGGGTACTGATGGGTGTGCTGGAGGCCACCGTCTCCGACAACGCGGGCGGGGCCATCGGCAAGGGCATCGTCGCGGCGTTCAACGTAGCGGTGCAGATCGCCTTCTGGGTGACCCTGATCTTCGCGATCATGGAGCGGGTGGGCACTCCGCTCAACCAGCCACAGTGGAGTGTCGACCGGCTCCCGGACGAGCCCGTCGAGCGGGACGTCAGCCTCACCGACGTGTGCGCCTCGATCGTGTTCCTGGTCCTGCTCATCGCCGCCCTGCCGTGGCAGCACTTCCAGACCGTGGTCGGCGACGGTGACCGGTTGCCGCTCCTCGACCCCGCACTCTGGAGCTTCTGGCTGCCGGTGCTGCTCGCCGTCCTGGTCGCCAGCATCGGGCTGGAGGTCGCCAAGTACCGGGCCCGCCGATGGACCTGGCCGCTGGTCGCCGTCAACGCCGCCCTCAACCTGGCGTACGCCGTGCCGGTGATCTGGCTGCTGAGCACCGACCGCCTGTTCAACCCCGAGTTCGTCGACCGCTTCGCCTGGCTGCGCGACGGCGGCATCGACACCGTCGCCCAGATCAGCATCGTGGTCATCGTCGCCACCACCCTCTGGGACATCGTCGACAGCGCCCTGAAAGCCCGCCGCCCCACCCCCACCCCCACCCCCACCCCCCGCTAACCCACCCCCACCCCCACCCCCACCCCACCCCCACCCCACCCCCACCCCACCCCCTGACCTCCCCGTTGATCATGAGGTTAACGGCAGTCGTCGATCTCCAGACTGCCGCCAACCTCATGATCAACGCGGTGAGGGCCGGGGGTGGGGTGGGTGAGGTGGGGGGCGGGGGTGGTGGGGCGAAAGTAGGCTGGCCTGCGACAGGTGTGACGCGTAACCAGGGGGGTGCCGTGGAAGTAATAATCGGATTGGTGTGCCTGGTCCTGATCGTCGTGGCGGTGCTCGGCTTCGGGGTCTCGATCTACAACGGGCTGGTCCGGGCCCGCAACGCGTACCGCAACGCGTTCTCCCAGATCGACGTGCAGTTGGTCCGTCGACACGATCTGATCCCCAACCTGGTGGAGACCGCCAAGGGTTACCTCAAGCATGAGCGGGAGACCCTGGAGGCGGTGATCGCCGCCCGCAACGTCGCCGTCGACGCGCAGGCCGCCGCCGCGGCCGCTCCGGGCGATCCGGCCGCCATGCAGCGGCTCAGCGGGGCGGAGAACGCCCTGACCGGCACTCTGGGTCGGCTGTTCGCCCTCTCCGAGGCGTACCCGGATCTCAAGGCCAATCAGAACATGATGCAGCTGTCGGAGGAGTTGACCTCGACGGAGAACCGGGTCGCCTTCGCCCGGCAGGCCTACAACGACGCCGTGATGGCCTACAACAACAAGCGTGAGGTCTTCCCCTCCAGCCTGATCGCGGGGATGTTCTCCTTCGGACCGGCCGCCCTGTTCGAGCCGGACGACCCGCAGCAGCGGCAGGCCCCGCAGGTCAGCTTCTGATGAACTTCTTCGAACGGCAGCGCCAGGTACGCCGGCTGTCGACCCGGCTGGTGCTGCTGTTCGTCCTGGCCGTGATCGGCATCGTGGTGGTGGTGAACCTCGCGGCGATCTTCGCCTTCAACGCGACCGCCGCCGACCCGGGGCAGTTGGCCGGCTTCGTGGCCATGGTGACCGTGGCGACCGTCGCGGCGATCGGGCTGGCCGCGCTGGTGCGTACCCTCGCCCTGCGCGGCGGCGGCGGGAAGGTGGCCCGTGAGCTGGGCGGGGTGCCGGTGCCGCCGAACACCACCGACCCGGAGCTGCGTCGGCTGCGCAACGTCGTCGAGGAGATGGCGCTGGCCTCCGGGGTACCGGTACCCGAGGTCTACGTACTGCCGGAGGAGACGGCGATCAACGCCTTCGCCGCCGGTTGGGGTCCCTCGGACGCCGCCGTGGCGGTGACCCGAGGGGCCTTGCAGCGACTCAACCGCGACGAGCTCCAAGGGGTCATCGCCCACGAGTTCGCGCACGTGGTCAACGGGGACATGCGGCTCAACATCCGACTGATGGGCCTGCTGTTCGGCATCCTGTTCCTGACCGTGATCGGCCGGGGCCTGTCCCGTTCCGGGCTGATCAGCGGCGGCAACCGGCAACGCGGCAACAACGGTGGAGCCAACCCGCTGCTGCTGGTGGGGCTGGCCCTGCTGGTGGCCGGGTACGTCGGGGTGCTCGCCGGGCGACTCATCCAGGCCTCGGTGTCCCGGCAACGGGAGTACCTGGCGGACGCCTCGGCCGTGCAGTACACCCGGCAGACCCGGGGCATCGCCGGGGCGCTGAAGAAGATCGGTGGCCTCTCCGAGGGCTCGGAACTGAAGTCGCCCAAGCGCGACGAGGTGGGGCACATGCTCTTCGGCGAGGCGGCGGCGTCCTGGTTCGCCACCCACCCGCCGCTGGCCGACCGGATCCGCGCGTTGGAGCCCTCCTTCGACCCCGCCGAGCTGCAACGGCTGTCCCGGCAGTGGGCGGCGGCCCCGCCGTCCGGTCGGCAGGAGGATGTAGCCCTGGGCCTGGCCCCGACCGCACCCCCACGACCCGCCGGCCAAGGAACCCCCAACCAGGCCGCGCCAGGCCAGGCCACAACCGGGGAGGTACGCCCGTCCGGGGCGGCCTTGCCGGGGGCGGGGACCCGGGTACGGGTCGCGCCGACCGAGGTGATCGGGCGGGTGGCCGCGCCCACCGAGAGCGCCTACCAGCACGCCGCAGCCCTGCTGGACCAGATCCCGGCCGAGCTGCTGGATCGGGCCCGGGACCGGAACACCGCCGTACCCCTGCTGCTCGGTCTGCTGCTCAGCGCCGATCCGCAGATCCGGCAGCACCAGTACGCCGCCCTGGCCCACCAACACGGTCGGGAGCTGGCCGACGCCGCGATCGGTCAGGCACAGGCCCTGACCGGGCTGCACCGGATGCTCGTACTGCCGCTGGCCGAGTTGACCTTCCCGGCGCTGCGCGACCGGCCGGCCCCGGAACTGGAGTCGATCCTGGCGGCCGTGTTCACCCTGATGAACGCCGACGATGCGATCGACGTGTCCGAGTACTGCCTCTCCCGGTTGTTGCTGGCCGAGATCCAGGAGTCTTTGCGGCCGGACTCCCGCTGGCGCACCGACCGGCGGAGCATGACCGACGCTCGCTCGGCGGCGGGGTTCCTGCTGGCCACCCTCGCCCAGGTGGGGCATGGCGGGCAGGCCGAGGCCGCCCGCGCCTTCCAGGCCGGCATCGACACCCTGCTGCCGGGCACCTCGTGGGCGTACGCCCCGCCGGAGAACGGCGTACTCGCCCTGGAGACCGCCTGGCCGGTGCTGGACGGGCTCCGCCCGGCGGACAAGGAACGGCTGGTGGCCGCCGTGGTGGCGGTGATCAGTGCCGACGGGATGATGACGGTGGCCGAGTTCGAGCTGCTGCGTACCATCTGCGGCCTGCTGCACTGCCCCCTGCCCCCGATGGCCGGCGCGGGAATCGGCTGAACGCGGCGTCGAGCACACCGATGCGGCCCAGGTTGGGACAGCGGCCGTCGGGCTGGCATCCTGGCCCGGGTGACCAGCGAGAAGGCCGAAGGATGGCGGCGACCCGGACCCACCCCCGAGCAGCAGCGGATCGACCTCTACGCCGGTCTGGCCGCCACCGTCCTGGCTCTGCTCAGCCTGACCTTGGCCAACAGCACCGGGTACTTCCTGCTCGGCCCGCCGCCCTCCGGCCTGGAACAGCTCCTCTGGACCGTCGCGGTGCCCCTGCCGCTGATCTGGCGGCGCCGTCACCCCACCGCCACCGCCCTGCTCATCTCCGCCGCCTTCATCGGATCGCAGGTGCGGGCCGTACCGGAGTGGCAGCTCTCCCAGTGGGCCCTGTTCGCGGCCATCTTCACCCTCGGCGCGTGGGGGCGCGACCGAAGGCTGTCCCGCCGGGTACGGATCAGCGTGATCGTCACCATGTTCCTGTGGCTGGCGATCTCCTACGGGATCAACTTCGACCGGATGCCCCCGGACGCCTTCGCCGACGCGATCGGGCCGGTGCCGCCGATGATCGCCGCGATCGTCACCGGTGTACTGGTCAACGCCCTGTTCTTCGGCTTCGCGTACTTCTCCGGCGAGATCGCCTGGGTCGCCGCCCGCCGGCAGCACGAGCTGGCCGAGCAGGCCGAGGCGCTGCGCCGCTCACAGGCGGAGGCGCGCGAGCACGCGGTGGTCGGCGAACGGGTCCGCATCGCCCGGGAGCTGCACGACGTGGTAGCCCACCATGTGTCGGTGATGGGGGTGCAGGCGGCGGCCTGCCGCCGGGTCTTCGACAGGGACCCGGCCAAGGCCCGGACCGCCCTGACCTCGATCGAGGAGTCCGCCCGGACCGCCGTGGACGAGCTGCGCCGGATGCTCGGGGTACTGCGCGCCAACGACAACGAGCCGGACGACACCACGGCTCAGGCCGTCGGGATCGCCCAGGTGGAGGCGGTGGTCACCCGGGCTCGCGAGGCCGGGCTACGCGCCACCCTGGGGGTGTACGGTGACCGGACCCCGCTTCCCGAGTCGGTCTCCCAGGCCGCGTACCGGGTGGTGCAGGAGGCGGTCACCAATGTGTTGAAGCACGCCACCGGAGCACGGATTCTCGATGTGCGGATCCGCTACCTGGCCCAGGAGGTGGAGGTCGAGGTGACCGACGACGGCCAGGTCAGCCGCTCCCCCGACACCGACGGGCTGGGCCTGATCGGGATGCGGGAACGGGTGGCCACCCACGGCGGTGAGCTGGAGGCCGGTCCGCGTGCCGGGGGTGGCTGGCGGGTACGGGTGCGCTTCCCCCTGCCGGTCACGGCGGGACGGTCGGCATGAGCACCCCACTGGGCGACGGCGAGGGGTTCGGACTCGACCGACCGATCCGGGTGCTGCTGGCCGACGACCATCATCTGGTGCGTACCGGCTTCCGGGTGATCCTGGAGATCGAGGACGACATCGAGGTGGTCGGCGAGGCCGCCGACGGGCAACGGGCGGTCAGCATGACCCGGGCGCTGCGCCCGGACGTGGTGCTGATGGACGTGGAGATGCCCGAGGTGGACGGGTTGGAGGCGACCCGGCGGATCCGTGCCGAGCAGGACCAGGGTGGTCCGGCGGTGTTGATCCTCACCACCTTCGACCGGGACGATTACCTGTTCGCCGCGCTGCGCGCCGGGGCCAGCGGCTTCCTGCTCAAGAACGGCACCCCGGAGGCGTTGATCGAGGCGATCCGGGTGGTGGCCCGGGGTGACGGTCTGCTCGCCCCGGAGATCACCCGCCGGGTGATCGCCACCTTCGCCCGGTCCGGCGGGCCGGGCGCCGGTGGGCCGGATCCGCGGGCGGCCCTGGCCGACCTCACCCCCCGGGAGCGGGAGGTTCTGGTCCTGGTCGCCGGGGGTGCCAGCAATGCCGAGATCGCCGGCGCCCTGCACCTCGGCGAGGCGACCGTCAAGTCGCATGTCAGCCGGGTGCTGGCGAAGCTGGAGCTGCGGGACCGGGTGCAGGCGGTGGTCTTCGCGTACGAGCAGGGGGTGGTCCGTCCCGGCGGGTGAGTGGCCTCCGCCGCGAGGATGAGCAGTGATCTCCGTCCCCGGGCGGACGGCAGCAGATCATGAAAGATCTAGCGTGGACGCCGTGACCACAGTCCTCCGCCTCGACGGTGTCGACCGCAGCTTCGGCGACCGTCAGGTGCTCAGAAACGTGTCCTTCGAGGTGGCCGCCGGTCGGATGACCGGCTTCGTCGGCGGCAACGGCGCCGGCAAGACCACCACCATGCGGATCATCCTCGGGGTGCTGGCCGCCGACGCGGGGCAGGTGACCTGGGGCGGCAGGCCGCTGAGCCGCCAGATCCGGGGACGGTTCGGCTACATGCCGGAGGAGCGCGGCCTCTACCCGAAGATGAGTGTCCGGGAACAGGTGGTCTACCTGGGCCGGCTGCATGGGTTGACCGCCGAGGCCGCCCGCCGTGCCACCGACGCGCTGCTGGACCGGATCGGCCTCGGTGAACGGGGCGACGACCTGCTGGAGACGCTGTCGCTGGGCAACCAGCAGCGCGCCCAGATCGCCGCCGCGCTGGTGCACGACCCGGAGGTGCTGGTGCTCGACGAGCCCTTCTCCGGGCTGGACCCGATGGCCGTGGACACCATCCTGGCGGTGCTGCGGGAGCGGGCCGCCGCCGGCGTACCGGTGTTGTTCTCCAGCCACCAGCTCGACGTGGTCGAACGCCTCTGCGACGACCTGGTGATCATCGCCGACGGTGCGATCCGCGCCGCCGGCAGCCGTGAGCAGCTGCGGGACTCGGCGGCAGCCCACCGCTTCGAGCTGGTGGTGGACGCCGACGCGGGCTGGCTGCGGGACCAGGCCGGGGTGAGCCTGGTCGACCTGGACGGCCCCCGCGCCGTCTTCGACCTAGCCCCCGGCACCGACGAGCAGACGGTGCTGCACGCCGCGCTCGCTCGCGGGCCGGTGCGCGCGTTCCGGCCGGTCACTCCCTCCCTCGCCGAGATCTTCCGAGAGGTCACCAAGTGAACACCTTCGAGGCCACCCGGCTGGTCGCGGCCCGCGAGATCCGGGTCAAGCTGCGCGACCGCACCTTCCTGATCAGTACGCTGTTCTTCCTGCTCATCGCGGCGGCGGCGACCATCCTGCCGCCCCTGCTCTCCGGTGGGCCGTCCACCGTGGCGGTGACCGAGGCGGCTGCCGCCCCGCTGCGCCAGGCGGGGTTGGAGGTGCGGGTGGTGGCCGACGACGCCGCCGCGGAGCAGGCGGTCCGCGACGGCGACGCCGACGCGGCGGTGGTCGCCGGCCCGGTCGTGCTGGCCATGAACGACGCCCCCAGCGACGTGGTGTCCGCGTTGAGCAGCGCACCGCCGGTGCGGCTGCTGAACCCGGACGCGGTGGATCCGGTGGTGGCCTTCCTGGTGCCGTTCGCCTTCGCCTTCATCTTCTTCATCACCTCGCAGATCTTCGGCGTGCAGATCGCGCAGAGCATCATCGAGGAGAAGCAGACCCGGATCGTGGAGATCCTCGTCGCCGCGGTGCCGGTGCGCGCCCTGCTGGCCGGCAAGATGCTCGCCGGCACCCTGCTGGCGCTGGGGCAGATCGGCCTGATCGCCGTCGTCGCGTTGGCCGGTATGGCCTTCGGCGACAGCAACGAGTTGCTCTCCCTGCTCGGCCCGGCGATCGGCTGGTTCGTGCCGTTCTTCCTGCTCGGCTTCGTGCTGATCGCCTCGATGTGGGCGGCGGCCGGTGCCCTGGTCAACCGGTTGGAGGACCTCAACGGCGTGTCCATGCCGGTGCAGCTCGCGGTGATGCTGCCGTTCTTCGCGGTGGTCTTCCTCAACGACAACCCCGGCGCCATGCAGGTCCTGTCCTACCTGCCGTTCTCGTCGCCGACCGCGATGCCGCTGCGGCTGTTCAGCGGTGACGCCGCCGTCTGGGAGCTGTTCGCCTCCCTGGCCCTGCTGCTGGTCTCGGCGCTCGGGTTCGTGCTCGCCGGGTCCCGGGTGTACGAGGGTTCGCTGCTGCGCACCAACGGCCGCACCTCGATCCGTACCGCCTGGCGGGAGCGCGAGACCCTGAGCTGACCGGCAGCACCCCGGCCCCTACGGCGGTCGGGGCGGACCTCGGGCGGCAACTTCGGCGAAGTTGCCGCCCGACACGGCGCTGCCGGTCAACCGTGGAACGGGATGGTCGACCAGTTGGCGGGCAGGCGGGGGACGGGCCAGGCCGGGTCGGGCCGCCAGGTCGCCCAGGACTCGTCCCACCAGCGTCGGCCCGCGTCGAGCAGGGCGGCGATCCGGTCACCCTCGGCCCGGATCGCCTCGGCCATCCCCGGGTAGCGCCCCTCGGCCAGCCGCTGGGCGAACAGTTCCACGTCCTTGAATACGTACCGGTCGGTGTCCGCCGCCCACCACAGGTCAAGCTCGTGGTCCAGGGTGTCCACCCCGATTGGGGTACGCCGGAAGGGGTCCTGGAGGTTGAAGTACCAGCCGGCGAAGGTGCGCTGCGGGCCGGACCAGAAGACCTCCACCGCGTGTGCCTCGCCGGGCCGGTGCAGCATCAGCTTGCCGTGCCCGGTCCAGGCGTAGTGACCGGCCACCTGCCAGGGGTGCCGGCCGGACGGGAAGCGGCCCTCGGTCGGGAAGCCGAACTCCGTACCGGGTGGCAGGTAGAGCGCGAGCAGGTCGGGGCTGTCCTGGACGCAGATGGTCGGGCAGCCGAACCAGACCTCACCGTGCAGGATCTCCCGCCGGACCACCACGTCACCCGGTCTGAACCGTTCGACCGCCACCACTCCCCCTAGTACGGCAGCCGCCGTTCGGGATCATGGCTGGAGTTCGAGGTTGAGGCGGCGTGTGTAGTGGGATTGTCGGGC
>NZ_JBNCLD010000013.1:0-30337 GCF_049844505.1 Micromonospora sp. DT229
ACCAACGCCTACGCACCCGCACCGCCACCACCCGACGCCACCGCGGACACCTCAACCCCGCTTAAGTTCGAAGAGCCCCCATTCACCACTCGCCGCCACACTGCCCTGCCACCACCAGTGCTGCCGCAGACCCCCGGTCAAGTCAACGAAAGCCAACACGGGCCCTCACCCCAGGGAGCCTCCCCGATAACACGATAACCATCCTCAGGACAACATCCCAAATCGAGACATTGACCACATTAACTACGGACGGAAACGGCGTCGGCGACAGATCGGCGTGAGCTGCCGCGACAGCCACAGTCACCACTACAGTCAGCAACCCCAACGAAACAACGCTTAAGTTGTTTCAATGATTAACAAACAACCCTTAAGGAATATCGATCAAAGCTGCTATCGTCTTCCCACCATCACCGCCATCGGAATTTCCGCCAAGGAGGAGCCAGCGTTGAAGCGAACTGGAATGAGGATCGCAGCAGCAATAGGCGCAGTCGCGATGGTTCTCGCAACTACGCCAGGCGCAGCTCATGCAGCCCAGTGGAACAACATCTCTCAGACCCTGAACGGCACGTCGTGGACCACCGAGAACTACGTCCGCACCGTGACGACCAACGGAGTGGACATCATCCTGGACTTACAGAACCGGCCCGGATGCTGCCTTGACCTGCGGCTCAAGCGGAACTCGGATGGCTTTATCTTCGCCACGCGGTCGAACATGCAGGCAAACCAGAACTACACAATCGCCACCAGCGTCCTGGCCAACACTCGGTTCAACGTCGAAGGCCGAAACTCGGTGAGCGGCACCGATCGCTTCTGGTCTGGACGGCTCTACTACTAGTCGACGCTGTGGCCGCCCCTGGGAGGGCGGCCACAGTTCTTCTTTCACTGAAGGGCGAATCATTGCCTCCGAGATCCAGGGGCACCCACCGCTTCTTGGTCGCACTCACATGCCTGGCCATCATCTCCACAACAGCTTGCACCAACTCCACCATCAGTGGGAGCAAGCAGGATCCCAGGTATCACGGCTTCGATCACTACTTGGCGGAATACGAAGAGGCGAAGGGGAAATTGAACCTGCCACCCAATTCTTCTTGGGGGGATCCACCTACAAAAGATTCCAGGGAAATGCTTTACGCCCCCGGCGCCGGACTGACCAAGGCCGAACTCGAGTGGTACTGCGCCTGGCAAGTCGAGTGGCTTGAGGCGTCACGCTCTCCGGAGTCTCCGACCAGACGACAAAACGCACTTCAGCAGCTCATGACGATAAAGACTCTTCAGGTCTATCAAGTAGCACTTGATGAACAAGGGAGAGGACAGATAGAAAAGGCGCTTCGGCAGGCAAGTTCAGGTATCACAACGGGAGTCGAGATCGACGTCGCAGCAAACTGCTAACAACACCAATCCAGCCAGGCAGGCCGCTCCCCCTGACCTGTCTGCCATGGGATCCGGATCAGATGTCGTTACGTACGCGGCGGTGCTTCAGCTCTCCAGGACGTGTTCGGCGGCGGTGCGGGAGCGGCGGCCGGTGCGTAGGTACTCGTCGAGGAACTCACCGGGGTCGTCGGCGCCGAGCAGGCGGACCACCCCGGCCAGTTCCACCCCGTGCCGGGGCAGTTGGTCGCCGGCCCGGCCCCGGACCAGCATCAGGGCGTTGCGGACCTGGGCCGCCAGGGTCCACCCGGCGGCCATCGCCTCGGCGTCCGCCGGGTCGATCAGGCCCAGGTCACGGGCGGCCGTGAGGGCGTCGAGGGTACGGGTGCCCCGCAGCGCCGGGTACGCCCCGGCGTGGCGCAGTTGGAGCAGTTGCACCGCCCACTCGACGTCGGCCAGTCCGCCCCGGCCCAGTTTGGTGTGGGTGGCCGGGTCGGCGCCCCGGGGCAGCCGTTCGGTCTCCACCCGCGCCTTGATCCGGCGGATCTCGATGATCTGTTCCCGGGTCAGCCCGTCTGCGGGGTAGCGCACCGGGTCGACCATCTGCTCGAACCGGGTGCCCAGGTCGGCGTCGCCGCAGACACAGCGGGCCCGCAGCAGTGCCTGGGCCTCCCACACCCTCGACCAGCGGGCGTAGTACTGCTGGTAGGCGGCGAGGCTGCGGACCAGCGGCCCCTGCCGGCCCTCCGGGCGCAGGTCGGCGTCGACCCCCAGCGGCGGGTCGGGGGCGGGCATCCCGAGCAGTCGCCGCAGTTCCTCGGCGATGGCCTGGGCGGCGGCGCTGGCGGCGCTCTCGCTGACCCCCTCGGGTGGCTCGTAGACGAACAGCACGTCGGCGTCGGACAGGTAGTTGGACTCGTACCCCCCGAGCCGACCCATTCCGATCACCGCGAACTTCAAATCCGGCATCGAAGGCTGGGCGGCTCGGGCGGTGCGCAGGGCGGCGGCGAGGGTGGCGTCGGTTACGTCAGAGAGGGCGGTACCGACGGCGGTGATGTCGGTCAGTCCGGGGGTGGCCCGCTCGCCGTCGCCCCGGGTGGGGGCCAGTGAACCGGCCCGGCTGAGCACGTCGGCGCAGGCCAGCCGGAGCAGTTCCCGCCGACGCAGGGCGCGGACCGCCCGGGTGGCCTCCACCGGGTCGGTGTGCCGGTCCGCCGCGGCGGCGAAGCCGTCGAACAGCACCGCACGGGGGCGGGGACGTAGTTCGGTCTCCTCGGCGAGCAGGCGCAGGGCCTCCGGTTCGCGGGCCAGCAGGTCAGCCGCGTACCGGGAGGAGGAGAGCACCCGGGCCAGCCGGCGGGCCACCGGCCCGGAGTCGCGCAGCAGCCGCAGGTACCAGGGGCTGCTGCCCAGGGAGTCGGAGACCTGGCGGTAGTTGAGCAGGCCCCGGTCCGGTTCGGGGGCGTCGGCGAACTCGCTGAGCAGCACCGGCAGCAGGGTGCGCTGGATCGCGGCGGTGCGGCTGACCCCGCCGGTCAGGGCCTGGAGGTGACGCAGGGCCCCGGCCGGGTCGGCGAAGCCGAGGATCTCCAGCCGGTTGCGGGCCGCCTGGGGGGTCAGCCGCAGACCGTCGGCCGGTACCCGGGCCACCGACTCCAGCAGGGGGCGGTAGAGCAGTTTGGCGTGCAGTCGGCGTACCTCGGTGGCGTGGGTGACCCACTCGGCGCGGAAGGCCTCGACGGCGCTGCGTCCCGGGCTGGCGGTGTAGCCGAGGGCGGCGGCCAGCCAGCGCAGGGCACCCGGATCGGTGGGTACGGTGTGGGTCCGCCGCAGGCCCTGAAGTTGCAGGCGGTGCTCCACCCCGCGCAGGAAGCGGTACCCGCGCAGCAGGGCCTCCCCGTCGGCCCGGCCGACGTAGCCGCCGGTGACCAGGGCCCGCAGGGCGGGAATGGTGCCGGGTGCCCGCAGTGACTCGTCGCCGCGCCCGTGCACCAGTTGGAGCAGTTGCACCGCGAACTCGATGTCCCGCAGTCCACCGGGACCGCGTTTGATCTCGCGTTCCTGTTCCTTCGGCGGAATGTGGTCGATGATCTTGCGTCGCATGGCCCGGACGTCCTCGACCGCCTCCGGGCGCTCGGCCGCCTGCCACACCAGGGGGGCCAGCATGTCGATCCACTCCTGGCCCAGGGCCAGGTCACCGGCGGCCGGGCGGGCCTTGAGCAGGGCCTGGAACTCCCAGGTGCGGGCCCAGCGGCGGTAGTACGCCAGGTGGCTGGCCAGGGTGCGCACCAGCGGACCCCGGTTGCCCTCCGGGCGCAGGGCGGCGTCGACCGGCCAGGCCACCAGCCCACAGATGTGGATCAGCCGGGTGGCCACCGTGGTGGCTGCGGCCAGGTCCTCGTCCTCGGCCGCCACGAAGATCACGTCCACGTCGGAGACGTAGTTGAGTTCGCCACCGCCGCACTTGCCCATCGCCACCACGGCCAGCCGGGGCTCGGCGGTGCCCTCGGGCAGCTCGTCCACGGCGATCCGGTAGGCCGCCGACAGGGTGGCGTCGGCCAGCGCGGAGAGCGCGGCCATGGTCTGCTCCAGGCCGCGCCCGCCGGTCAGGTCGGTCGCCGCGATCCGCAACAACGCCAGCCGGTACGCCCGACGCAGCACCGCCACCGGCTTACCGTCCCCGGTCACGTCCAGCCGCCCGTCGGCGGTCGGAGCCAGCCCGTCCGGCTCGGTCCGCAGCACGGTCCACTGGTCGGGGTTGGCGACCAGGTGGTCGCCCAGCGCCGAGGAGGCACCCAGCACGGCGATCACCCGGCGGCGCAGCCCCGGGTCGTCGTGCAGGGCCGCCAGCACCGTCGACCCCGCCCCGATGCCGCCCGGCGCGCCCGCGGCCGAACCGTTGGGGCCGGTCTGGACGCGGCGTTCCGCCTCGACCAGGCGGTGCAGTTGGCGCAGCGCCAGATCCGGGTCGGCGGCCCGGGACAGCGCGGTGAGCAGTTCCTGGGCCGGCTCACCGGTGGGTTCCTGGGTCTGCGGTCGCCACAGGTCCAGCCCGGTGGGGCCCAGCAGGTCGGCGGCGCGGGAGCCGCCGTCGGAGTCGGCGACGTCGAAGCCGTACCGGGCCAGTCGGCCGGTGGCGCTGGTGGGCCGGCCCATCAGTGCCCGAGCAGCGGCAGGGTGCGGCGCGGCCCGTCGTCGTCCAGTTCGCCGAGGGCCAACGCGGCGAACCGGGCGGCGAAGGGCTGCCAGACCTCCTCCACATCGACCATCACGGCGTCACAGGCGGCGACCACCAGCTCCGGGTCGTACCCCAACTCGGCCAGCAGGGCCGAGTCGGTGGCCCAGTCGGCGATCATCGCGGTGTCGCACTCGATGTGGAACTGCAACCCCCAGGCCCGGTCACCCAGCCGGAAGGCCTGATGCGGGTAGCGGGTGGAGGCGGCCAGCAGGGTGGCACCGGCGGGCAGTTCGGTGATCTCGTCGGCGTGCCACTGCAACACGTCCGGTATCAGTGGCACGTACCGGAACAGGGGGTCCGTCTCGGCGGCGTCGCGTCGACCGACCACGGCGGGGCCCACCTCCGGCCCGGCCGGGCTGCGCTCGACCGTGCCGGCGTGAGCGGTGGCGAGCAGTTGCGCGCCCAGGCAGATGCCCAGGGTCGGCACCCGGTGCCGGACCGCCTTGCGCAGCAGCGCCTCCACCTGCGGAAACCAGGGGGCCCCGGGAGCCCCGTCCGGGCCGGGGTAGACCTGCTGGTCACCGCCGAGCACCACCAGCGCGGCGTGTCCCGCCAGATCGGCGGGGAGTTCGTCGCCCGCGTGCGGGCGGACCACGGACAGGTCCAGACCCGCCTCCGTCAACCATTCTCCCAACCGTCTCGCATCGTCGGTCGGGTCGTTCTCGATCACCAACGCAGTTCCCACGTCGTCGAGGCTATCCGGTCGGGCCGATCCGGGCCGCGCGCGGGACTAGGCTCTCCGGCTGTGTCCGACCACACCGCCGTTGACCACGTCGTACGCCCGCCGGCTCTGCGGGAGGGGGACACCGTGATGCTGGTGTCGCCTTCCGGGCCGACCCGGGCGGAACGAGTGGCCCGGGGCGTCGAACTGCTCACCGGGTGGGGTCTGCGGCCGGTACTCGCCCCGAACGTGTACGCCCGGCAGGGCTATCTGGCCGGGTCGGACGCGCTGCGGGCGGCCGACCTGAACACCGCCTTTGCCGACCCCCGGGTACGCGGGATCATCTGCACCCGGGGCGGCTACGGGGCCCAACGGGTGGTGGACGCGATCGACATGGCGGCGGTACGCCGGGACCCGAAGGTGGTGGCCGGCTTCTCCGACATCACCGCCCTGCAACTGGCCCTGTGGCGGGGTGCCCGGCTGGCCGGGGTGCACGGCCCGGGAGCGGCCTGGCGCGACGAGCGCACTCCCCTGGCCTCCGCGGAGTCCCTGCACGCCGCGCTGACCACCACCGAGCCGGTCACCGTGCCCGCCGTCGAGGGCGAGGAGACCTTCGGCGTACGGGTGCCGGGGCGGGCGGTGGGTCGGCTGCTGGGTGGCAACCTGTGCCTGATCGTGGCCTCCCTGGGCACCCCGGACATGCCCGACCTGACCGGGGCGGTGCTGTTGCTGGAGGACGTGCAGGAGCCGCCGTACAAGGTCGACCGGATGCTCACCCAGCTGCGCCGGGCGGGTGCGCTGGACCGGCTGGCCGGGGTGGCGGTGGGCCAGTTCACCGACTGCGCGGACGGCTGGGAGGTCAGCGTGGCCGAGGTGCTCACCGAGCGCCTGGGTGACCTGGGGGTGCCGGTGCTGGGCGGGCTGCCGATCGGCCACGGCCCCGGTCAGCTCTCCGTCCCGGTGGGCACCCTGGCCACCCTCGACGCCGACGCCGGCACCCTCACCGTGGCTCCCGCAGTGTGCTGAGCGTCTGAGCGGTTCCGGCACCGGAGTCCGAACATGTCCGGTTTTCCGGGCCGAATTGCCAGCTCGCTGACAGGTTCGCCACGGGCCGCGCCCAGGCTGGCCGGTCACTGTCGGTGACGTCATCGCATCACCGACGAGTTGGAGGACCGATGTCCCGCACGATCTCGAAAAAGCACCTGCTGGGCGGACTGGCCGCTGCGGGTGTGCTCGCCGTGGGGATCGCCGCTCCCACCGTGGCGCTCGCCGACGACACGGCCACCCCGAGCCCCAGCGCCAGCGCCAGCGCGGAGGACCAGCGGCCGGAGCGCGGGGAGCGTCACCAGGCGTTCGCCGAGGCGTTGGCCGAGGAACTGGGTGTGCCCGCCGACAAGATGACCGAGGCCCTGGAGAAGCTCCGCGAGCAGCACAAGCCGGACGGTGACCGCCCCGAGGGTCGCGGCGACCACCACAAGGGTGGTGGCGACCACAAGCGCGGCGGCGACCACAAGCGTGGTGGCGACCGTGGTCCGAAGGGTTCCCCCGAGGACCGCCAGGAGGCCATGGCCGAGCGCCTCGCCAAGGCGGTCGAGGAGGGCAAGCTCACCCAGGCGCAGGCCGACGCGATCACCGCCGCCGCCGAAGCCGGCGTCTTCGACCCCGCCCCCCACCCCACCACCAAGTAACCCCAACCCCAACCCCAACCCCGTCGATCATGAGGTTGGCGGCACTCTGTAGATCGACGAGTGCCGCCAACCTCATGATCAACCCCGCTGGGGCGGGGTGGGTGGGGCGGGGGTGGGGGTGGGGGTGGGGGTGGGGGTGGGGTTAGGCGATGCAGGCGCAGACGATCAGGGCGGCGCCGAAGTGGCTGGCGGCGCTGACCTTCGCGACCGGGTGCGGCTCGTCGGAGCAGACCACCTCGCCGAGCTTGCCCGGGGTGAGCAGGTCCAGCACGACGAAGGCCAGCGCCATGATGCCGAGACCGATCAGTCCGAACAGCAGGGTCGAGGCCAGGCCCTTGGCGAAGTCGTGGTAGCTGGTCAGGATCGCGGTGAACACGATCCCGGCGACGCCGAGCTGGTTGGCGGCGAGCAGCAACCCGGCGTTGGCGTTACGGCGTACCCAGATCAGGTCCCGCAGCTTGCCGGGAGTGAGCAGGTCGACCAGCCCGAAGCCGGCGGCCATCAGACCGACGCCGACGATCCCGAACACCACGCTCTGCCAGGCTCCGCTGAGCAGATCCTCCAACACCGACTGCCTCCCCGACTGTCGTCTCCGACCGGCAGGGCGCCGGCACGGTGATCGAGACGATAGCGGCAGCCCGCAACGGCCGACAGCCCGGCGGTCGGGTTACAGCGACAGGTAGTGCTGGCGCTCGTACGGGGTGACCTGGCGGCGGTACTGCTCCCACTCCGAGCGCTTGTTGCGCAGGAAGAAGTCGAAGACGTGTTCGCCGAGCACCTCGGCGACCAGTTCGGAGCCGGCCATCACGTCGATCGCCTCGGCCAGGTTCTCCGGCAACGGCTCGTAGCCCATCGCCCGCCGTTCGCCACTGGTCAGGGCCCAGACGTCGTCCTCGGCGCCCGGCGGCAGCTCGTACCCCTGCTCGATGCCCTTCATCCCGGCGCCGAGCAGCACCGCGAAGGCCAGGTACGGGTTGGCGGCCGAGTCGGGCGAGCGGATCTCCACCCGGGCCGAGTTGGGCTTGCCGTACGCCGGGACGCGGACCAGGGCGGACCGGTTCAGGTGCCCCCAGCAGACGTACGCCGGGCTCTCGGTGACCCGGTCCGGCAGGGCCTGCGGGAACAGCCGCTTGTAGGAGTTCACCCACTGGTTGGTGACCGCGGTGTACTCCCGGGCGTGCACCAGCAACCCGGCGATGAAGGCCCGGGCCACCTTGGACAGCTTCATCGGGTCGCTGGCGTCGTGGAAGGCGTTGCGCTCCCCCTCGAACAGCGACAGGTGGGTGTGCATGCCGCTGCCCGGCTGGTCGGTGAAGGGCTTGGGCATGAAGGTGGCCTGCACCCCGGTGGAGAGGGCCACCTCCTTCACCACGTGCCGGAAGGTCATGATGTTGTCGGCCGTGGTCAGGGCGTCGGCGTAGCGCAGGTCGATCTCCTGCTGGCCGGGGGCGACCTCGTGGTGGCTGTACTCCACCGAGATGCCGATGCGCTCCAGGGCCAGCACCGCCTGGCGGCGGAAGTCCCGGGCCACCGCGTGGGTGGTGTGCTCGAAGTAGCCGCCGGTGTCCACCGGGATCGGCACCGAGCCGTCCGCCGGGCCGTTCTCCAGCAGGAAGAACTCGATCTCGGGGTGGGTGTAGAAGGTGAAGCCCTTCTCGGCCGCCCGGGACAGCGCCCGGCGCAGCACATGCCTAGGGTCGGCCCAGGAGGGGCTGCCGTCGGGCAGCAGGATGTCGCAGAACATCCGGGCGCTCTCGCCGCTGACCCCGCCCTCGAAGGGGAACACCTGGAAGGTCGTCGGGTCCGGCATGGCCACCATGTCCGACTCGAAGACCCGGGCGAAGCCCTCGATCGCCGAGCCGTCGAACCCGATGCCCTCGTCGAAGGCGGCCTCCAACTCGGCCGGTGCGACCGAGACGCTCTTGAGGGTGCCGAGCACGTCGGTGAACCAGAGCCGGACGAAGCGGATGTCCCGCTCTTCCAGCGTACGAAGAACGAACTCCTGCTGTCGGTCCACTGCCTCAACCTTCCGCGACTCTATGTCCGCCTTCGACCGGGCTTTGCCCGACCTGTCCGACCAGTCTTCACCGGCCCGATTACGCAGACGTTACGCGAACAGCCGTCACCGCGTCCCGTGCAGTCCCGACCGGCGGTCACCCCTTCCGCTGCGGGGGTTCGGCGGCCACGCCCACGTGTCGACCTCATCGGGCTGGGGCAAGATGAGGACATGCCCACCCTGCGTCTCGCTCTGTGCCAGGTCAACCCCAGCGTCGGCGATCTCACCGGCAACGCCGACCTAGTCCGCGCCTGGTCCCGCCGGGCCGCCGAGGCCGGCGCCCAGTTGGTGATCTTCCCGGAGATGGTGCTGACCGGCTACCCGGTGGAGGATCTGGTCTTCCGGCGGTCCTTCGTCGCCGCTTCCAAGGCCGCCCTGGACCGGCTCGCCGCCGACCTGGCCGCGGACGGGCTGGGCGAGGTGCCGATCGTGGTGGGTTATCTGGACGCCGACGGTCCGCCGCAGGTCAGCGGCGACGCCGAGCCGGGTCGCGGGGCCCGCAACGCGGCCGCCCTGCTGCACCGGGGCCGGGTGCAGGTCACCTACTTCAAGCACCACCTGCCCAACTACGGGGTCTTCGACGAGGACCGCTACTTCGTGCCCGGGGACACCCTGACGGTGGTCCGGCTCGGCGGGGTGGACGTGGCGTTGACCATCTGCGAGGACCTGTGGCAGGCCGGCGGGCCGTTCGCCGCCGCCCGACAGGCCGGGGTCGGGCTGGTGGTCAGCATCAACGGCTCGCCGTACGAGCTGAACAAGGACGACCTGCGGCTGCCGGTGGTCCGCCGTAGGGCCGCCGAGGCCGAGGCCACCATCGCCTACGTCAACATGGTCGGCGGCCAGGACGAGTTGGTCTTCGAGGGCGACTCGATGATCGTCGGGCCGGACGGGACCCTGCTGGCCCGGGCCCCACAGTTCGTCGAGCACCTGCTCGTGCACGACGTGTCCGTGCCGTCGACCGCCGAGACGGGCGAGATCGCCGACGGCGGCCAGGTGGGCGACGGGTTGCGGCTGGTCCGTCGTACGGTCGAGGGCCTACCGCCCGCCCCGGACGGCCCGGCGGCGCACGGCGGGGTCATCGAGCCGGTCGCCGACGAGGCCGAGGTGTGGCAGGCCCTGGTGCTCGGGCTGCGCGACTACGTGAACAAGAACCGCTTCCCCTCGGTGGTGCTCGGTCTCTCCGGCGGCATCGACTCGGCCGTGGTGGCGGCCATCGCGGTGGACGCCCTCGGCCCCGACCGGGTCGTCGGGGTCTCCCTGCCCAGCCAGCACTCCTCCGAACACAGCCGGGAGGACGCGGCCGACCTGGCCAAGCGCACCGGGCTGGACTACCGGGTCGAGCCGATCCAGCCGATGGTGGACGCCTTCCTGGCCAACCTGTCCCTGTCCGGGGTGGCCGTGGAGAACCTCCAGGCCCGGGTACGGGGGGTGATCCTGATGGCCCTGTCGAACCAGGAGGGCCCGCTGGTGCTCACCACCGGCAACAAGAGCGAACTGGCGGTCGGCTACTCCACCCTCTACGGCGACTCGGTCGGCGGCTTCAACCCGATCAAGGACGTGTGGAAGACCCTGGTGTGGCGGCTGGCCAAGTGGCGCAACGCCGAGGCCACCCGGCTGGGCCACACCCCGCCGATCCCGGAGAACTCGATCGGCAAGCCGCCGAGCGCCGAGCTGAGCCCGGGTCAACTGGACAGCGACACCCTGCCCGACTACGACGTGCTCGACCCGATCCTGATCGGCTACGTCGACGGGGATCTGGGCCGGGATGGTCTGGTGGCCTCCGGCCACGACCCGGCGATGGTGGACAAGGTGCTGCGGATGGTGGATACCGCCGAGTACAAGCGACGCCAGTCCGCCCCCGGCACGAAGATCTCCATGAAGGCGTTCGGCCGGGACCGACGGCTGCCGATCACCAACCGGTGGCGGGAGGACGGCTGACCCCACCACCGGCCCCGGCCGGAGTGACATCCTCCACTGCGACCTGCCGCCACCGGGTCCGCCGGTGCGACGATCGCGGCAGAGCCCGGGGACCGCGTACGCGGCCTCGAGGAAAGGAGACAGTCATGGTGGAGTCCACTCCGGCCGAGGTGACCGCCCTCTACGGCGGCCCGGCCACCCGCCGGGTCCGTACCCGCGATCTGATCGCCGCCAAGGAGCGCGGCGAGAAGTGGGCCATGCTCACCTCGTACGACCAGTACACCGCCTCGATCTTCGACGCGGCCGGCATTCCGGTGCTGCTGGTCGGCGACTCGGCGGCGAACAACGTGTTCGGCTACGAGACCACCCTGCCGGTGACCGCGGAGGATCTGCTGCCCCTGGTCCGGGCGGTGGTCCGGGCCACCCGGCAGACCCTGGTCGTCGGTGACCTGCCGTTCGGCTCGTACGAGGAGGGGCCGACCCAGGCGCTGCGCACGGCCGTGCGGTTCATGAAGGAGGGCGGTTGTCACGCGGTGAAGCTGGAGGGCGGCCGGCGCTGCGCCGACCAGATCGCCGCCATCGTCGGCGCCGGCATCCCGGTGATGGCACACATCGGCTTCACCCCGCAGAGTGAGCACAACCTCGGCGGCTACCGGGTGCAGGGTCGGGGGGACGCCGCCGAGGAGGTGATCGCCGACGCGCGGGCGGTCGCCGAGGCCGGGGCCTTCGCGGTGGTGTTGGAGATGGTGCCCGGGGCGGTCGCCAAGCGGGTCACCGCCGAGCTGACCATCCCCACGGTGGGCATCGGTGCCGGTCCGGAGACCGACGCCCAGGTGCTGGTCTGGCAGGACATGGCCGGTCTGCGGACCGGGCGGGCCCCCCGTTTCGTCAAGCGCTACGCCGACCTGGCCGGCACCCTGGACGCGGCCACCCGCCGCTTCGCCGAGGAGGTACGCGGCGGCGAGTTCCCGGCCGCCGAACACACCTTCTGATCCTCGCCGGTACCGGGTCCTGGGGTGCCAGGACCCGGCACCGGGATGCCCGACGGCCGAACGACTGGACAGGGCGCACTACGCTTCGCAGCCGTGAAACGTGATCAACTCTTTGCACTCGCCCTGGCCGGAGTCACGGTCTTCGCCCTCACCGCCTGCGGCGGGGACGACACCGAGGCCCCGGCAACCTCCGCCTCGGCCCCCGCCAGCGCCTCCGCCACCCCCCAGGCCTCCGCACCGGCCGCCGCCGCTGGTGAGGACGACAAGAAGGTCTGTGAGGCCGTGCAGAAGGCCGGGGACGAGTCGAAGGAAGTACTGTTCGACGCGCTCCAGGCCGGTAAGGAGCCGACCGCCAAGATGCTGTCGGAGACCTACACCGACATGGCTGCGGCACTCGGCAAGGCCGCCGACTCCGCCAGCACGGACAGCAAGGTGGCCAACGCGGTGAAGGAGTTCCAGGCCGCGGTGGCGGAGGCCGCCGAGTCCTCCGACCCGGTCGCCGCCGGGGACACCGCAGCCTTCCAGAAGACCGCCACGAACCTCACCGCGGTCTGCAAGGAAGCCGGCGTCGACATCAACTTCTGACCGTTGCAACGGTGTGGCCCGGCCCGATGGCCGGGCCACACCCCTGTCCGGCTCAGAGATCGGTGACGCGCACCCCGGCGTGGGTCTTGTACCGGCGGTTGATCGCGATCAGGTTGGCGGTGAACGCCTCGATCTGGTGGGCGTTGCGCAGCCGTCCCGCGTACACCCCCCGCATCCCGGGAATCCGGGCGGCCAGGGCGGCGACGACGTCAACCAGCTCCCGCTCCTCGGTGCAGATCAGCACGTCCAGCTCGATCCGGTCGATCTCCGGGTCGGCCAGCAGCGGCGCGCTGACGTGGTTGAAGGCGGCACAGACCCGGGAGCCGGGCAGCAGGGCGGCGGCCTGCTGGACCGCGCTGCCCTCGGGCACCGGCAGGGGGTACGGACCCTGCTTGTCGAAGCCGAGGGGATTGACACAGTCGACCACGATCTTGCCGGCCAGCGGCTCGGCGAGGTCGGTCAGGGTCGCGGCGTGCCCCTCCCAGGGCACCGCGATGATCACCACATCGCTGCGCCGGGCCACCTCGTCGTTGTCCGCCCCGGTGACGCTGCCACCGGCGGCAACCCCGGGCAGGGCGGCGATCTCCTCGGCCGACTGGGCGGCCCGGGAGGCGGAGCGGGAGCCGATCAACACGGTCTGACCGGCCCGGGCGAACCGGTAGGCCAACCCTCGGCCCTGGTCTCCGGTGCCGCCGATGATGCCGACCGTGAGCCCGGAGACGTCGGGCAGGTCGCTCGGATCGTATGCCATGGTCGTCATCCTTCCAGTCACCTCACCCCGGCAACGGCGACTACCCCTGTGACAATCCCCGCTGCCCCGGCACCGGCCGAGCCGGGCGGCGTCAGAGCTGGGCGGCGTCAGGCTATTTCGAAGGCGACCGACCGGGTGGCCGGGTCGGCCGTCACCAACCGGACCCGCATCCGGGTGCCCAGGGTCAGCTCACCCAGGCAGCGGGCGCGTACCGGCGGATCGTCCAGGGCGACCGTACCGCCGGGCGGCCGACCCGACCGGCCGTTGGCGGGGGCGGTCACGTCCAGCACGGCGGCCTCGAAGGTCTCACCCACCCGGTGCTGCAACAGCACCGCCTCAGCCAGATCGATCGCACCCCGGTTGGCCGCCGAGGCGGCCCGGTCGGTGGCGGCCATCGCCGCAGGCAACCGGGGCAGCGCCGCCCGGGCCCAGTCCGGCACCGGCCGGCCCTCGTGCAGGGCCAGGCAGACCTCCGTGGCGTACCGGTCGGCCAGTCGGCGCAACGGGGCCGTGACATGGGCGTACGCCGCCGCGACCCCACCGTGGGTCGACTGCTGCGGCACCTCACCGTCGAAGGCGGTGTACGCGGCCGACCGCATCAGCTCGGCTGCCTGGTCGACGAAGGCGGCAGCCCGAGGCTGCCCCGGATCCAACCCGAGCAGCAGCTCACCGACGCCGACCTCGTCCGGCCAGTGCACCCCCAGCGGCGCGGCGGCGGCCCGCAACCGCTGCACCGCCTCCGGCTTCGGCGCCGGCATCGTACGCAGCAGACCGATCCTGCCGGCCAGCATCAGATCGGCGGCGGCCATTCCGGTGAGCAGGGAGATCTGGGCGTTGTGTTCCTCCATCGGCACCGGGGCCCGCAGCACCAGACGCCACCCGTCGCCGTCGGCCTCCACATCCTGCTCGGAGATCGGCAGGTTGATCGCCCCGCGACGCAGCCCCCGGGCGGTGAGCAGGGCCCCGATCTCGGGCAACAGGGCGATCGGCTCCGGCAGCCGACCCGCCTCGGCGTCGGCCTGCACACCGGGGTAGTCCAACTGGGCCCGGCTGCGGACCAGCGCCCGTTCCAGATGTACGGCAGTGGTGGCACCCTCGGCGTCCAGGTCGATGGTCCACAGCACGGCCGCCCGGTCCACCTCCGGCAGCAGACTGGCCGCGCCCTCACCGAGGCTGTGCGGGTGCAACGGCACATTGCCGTCGGGCAGGTAGACGGTCTGCCCGCGCCGCCAGGTCTCCTCCTCCAGGGCACCACCCGGTCGTACGTGGGCGGCCACGTCGGCTATCGCGTACCGCACCCGGAAGCCGCCACCGGCGCGGCGGCTCAGGTGCATCGCCTGGTCCAGGTCCCGCGACCCGGGCGGGTCGAGGGTGACCAGCGGGATGTCCGTGCGGTCGACCGCGGGCCGGGGTGGCGCGGCGGCGGCCTCGTCGGCCTCCCGCTGCGCCGCCTGCGGGTAGTCGTCGGGCAGCCCCAACTCGCGGCGCAGGGCCCCGAAGTCGATGCGCGGTGCTAGGACGCGTCGGATGACCATGGGCCCATCCTGACAGCGCCGGGCCGGTAGCGCCCTCCCCCGACCGACGGGGATACGCCGCCCCCGCGTCGTCTACTCCTTGCCTTCCTCCTCGGCCCGGCGGGCGTCCTCGGCCTCCCACGCTTCGTTACGCTCCCGCACCTTCTGCAGGGCGTTCTCCGCGTCGGCGGCGGAGGCGTACGGGCCGAGCACGTGCCGGGCCGCACAGACCTCGGTTCCGGTCTCGACTCGGTGGTGTCGGGTGCACCAGTAGTAGCGCCGCGGGTCGCTGTCGCTCATGGGAATCACTGTGCACCGATAAGCGGCCACTCGCCACCGGAACAGCGCAAGTCCTCGGACCTCCACATTAGATCCGGGTGCGGCGGCGACGGGCCGGAACCGGGAGATTCGCCGCCCGGTTTCCCTGGGCCCCGGCGGGGGACGCGGGCCGGGCCGGGAGCGCGGGCCGGCGGCCGGGGCTAAGGTCGCCGGGGTGGGGGTACCGGATTACATCCTGCGGCTGCGTAAGCACGTCGGACATGACCTGCTCTGGCTGCCGAGCGTCAGCGCGGTGGTGCACAACGAGGCGGGTGAACTGCTGCTGGGCCAGCGCGCCGACGACGGGCGCTGGGCGGTGCCGAGCGGCTTCGTCGAGCCGGGCGAACAGCCGGCGACCGCGGTGGTGCGCGAGGTGTGGGAGGAGGCCGGCCTGCGGGTCGAGCCGCTGCGGCTCAGCAGCGCGGTGTCGCACCCGCACCGGTACCCGAACGGGGACCGGTGCGAGTGCCTCAACCTCTGTTTCCACTGCCGGCCGGTGGGCGGGCAGGCGCGGGTGAACGACGACGAGTCACTGGCCGTGGGTTGGTTCCCGCCGGACCGGCTACCCGAGTTGGACGAGCATTCCCGCCTGGTGATCCGGCACGCCCTGGGCCCGCAGGCCCCGGCCTTCTTCCTGCCCCCGGGCACGGTGTGGGGCAAGCCCGGCTGACCGGAGCAGGGCTCAGGTGGTGACCGGCTCCACCGGTATCCACAGTTGCGCCTCGGCCTGGGTGCCGTCGGCGGAGACCGTGGTACGCGAGATCTCCGGCCCGGGGCGGGAACGGTAGGGGTTGGACGGGAACCACTGGGTGAAGACGTCCCGCCACAGGTGCTGCACGGCTGCGGGGAACGGTCCGGACACCTCGAACACCGCCCAGTCCCCCGCCGACACCGGCAGTACGTCGAGATCGGCCGGCACCTCGGCGCCGGTGACCACGCCGTACCAGTAATCCAGTTCGGTGCCCTCGGCCCGGTTGCCGGTCAGGCCGTCGCTGACGTTGACGATCCCCGCCGGTTCCTGGTCGGACAGGGCCTCGATGCGTTCCCGGGTCGCCGGTTCGATGCTCTTGATGAAGGCGACGATCGCCGGATTCATGCCCTCGTGCACCAGCGGCACCCGGGCCTTGCGGCCGGCGAGCTGGAACGCGTCCTTACGTACGATGCGGTATCGCATACTGCTGCTCCCTTCGACGATGAGCCGGAAGGAGACCCGGGGTTGGGCGTGCAGGGCGCACTTCGTACGCCTGGCCTCGCCCGGACCTGTCCCGTGCATGGCCTTGAACGCACGGGCGAACGCCTCGGCCGAGCCGTACCCCCAGCGGACCGCGATGTCCAGCAGGGTGCGCTCCCCCGCGACCACCTCCGCCGCTGCCATGGTCAGCCGTCGGCGGCGCACGTACTCGGACAGTGGAATGCCGGCCAGTGCGGAGAACAGCCGCCGGAAGTGGTACTCCGAGGTGACTGCGATCCGCGCCAGATCGGCGATCTCGACCGGCTGGTCGAGCCGCTGTTCGAGGTGGTCCAAAGCCTGGTTGAGCCGCTCCAGCACGCCAGGTCTCCCTCCCTTGTGCGACCCACGCTATGGCCGCGACGGACTCGCCGACCCGACATGCGGTGCCCGGTCGGGTCGGGTCCAGCGCCGAAGCCCTCGTGTTACCGTGCCTGCATCCGATAGCAGATCATCACTGGCTGGCATACCAGCTCACGAATGGAGTAGGTAGCAGCGAGGTGAGTCGGCAGCCATCCGCCGCAGCGACGATCTCGCTGGGCCCGGCGGCCACCCGCAATCGCCCACTCAGGCTATTAGTGCTGGTCGAGGTGCAGAGGTGACGAAAGGTATGCCACCCTCGTGCGAGATTTTCTCGCCGGCATCGACACTGTCGGAAGACCTTGCGCTGGCGCGGGTAGCCGCGTCAGTCGGACCTGGAGGAAGCGTGGCCACCCTCGACACCGCACTCAAGGACGCCATGAGCATCGACGGCGCGATCGGCGTCGCGCTCGTCGACTACACCAGCGGAATGACCCTCGGCGTGGCCGGCGGAACCCCGGAGATCGACCTGACCGTCGCGGCGGCCGGCAACACCGACGTGGTACGCGCCAAGATGCGCACCATCGAGATGCTCAAGCTCAACGACGACATCGAGGACATGCTCATCACCCTCGGCGGTCAGTACCACATCATCCGGCCGCTCACCGGTAACACCGGCAAGGGCCTGTTCCTGTACCTGATGCTCAGCAAGAGCCGAGCCAACCTGGCTCTGGCCCGACACCAACTGCGCACCATCGAGGAGCAGCTGGAACTGTGAACAACAGCGACACGGTCCTGCCCCGCCGCACCGCCCAGCCGTCCGGCCCGCCACCGCCCAAGCTGCCACCCTCGCTGGCCGGCAATCCGTCACTGCCGTACCCGGCGATCGGCACCGAGCTGACCGAGCTGCGCCTACAGATCCCCGGGGTGCAGGGCAGTGTCCTCGGCGGGGTGGACGGGCTGCGCATCGCCCACGACCTGCCGGCCGAGCTGAGCCCGGACGATCTGGCCGCGATGGCGGCGGCCACCTTCGGCCTGGGCCGCCAGGTCAGCCACCGTCTGGGCCAGGGCGAGTTCTGCCAGTCCACCGTCCGCAACAACGGCGGCTACTTCTCGGTGTACGCGGTGGGCAGCCAGGCCCTGCTCTCCGTGGTCGGCACCGACGCGATCAATGTGGCCCGGCTGCACCTGCACGCCCCACCGGTGGCGGATCGCCTGACCACCCTGCTCGCCCAGATCACCACCGTGCCGACCCGCTGACCCCGGGCGCACCGCCCTCGCGTACGCCATCCGGTCTTTTTCCGGTGTCCTGGCTGCGCGACGGCGGTGCGCTCCGTCTGCCCGGTTGCCAGGCGGGGTGCGTGGCGGCCCCGAGGGTGGGTACTGAGCGGCCATGTCAGGTGACAAAAGATCGGTGGACGCCGAGCACTCCCGCCCCGCCGGTGTCGACGACACCACGATCGATGCGTTGGGCGAACTGAGCAAGGCCCTGGAAACCATCCACCGGGTACGCGGACATCTGTACTCGGCGCACCAACTGGTCGGCGGTGCGGACCTCACCCTGGACCGGGTGGTGACCCTTCTGCGCGAGGCCGGACACGACGCGGTAGCCGACCGGGTGGAACACGAACTGCTCGGCCGCAACGTGCTACCCGGCCGCTGGACCTTCCAGATCATGGAAGAGTTCGACGACGGCTACTACGCCACCTTCCAGGAGATCGAACGGTACGCCCGGGACACCCTGGTCGACGGCCGCCGGCACATCTACGAGGCGGAGATGAAACAGCGCCGCCGCACCCACGGCCGGGCCGGACACGAGGCCACCCCGTCTCAGTAACCGCTTTGTATGGGTTGAAAGCGGTGGTGTCCGTCGCGGGTGACTCGATACTGTCCGGGCTCACCACGGAGGTAGCGGGGTCAGCATGAGCGACGGCAAGGGTACGACGGTGTTGTGGCGCCCGACCGGGCCCCGGGAACTGGAGCTGGTCCGCGCCTCCGGGTGGCGGAAGTGGCCCCCGCGCCTGCCCGACCAGCCGATCTTCTACCCCGTGCTGAACGAGGAGTACGCGATCAAGATCGCCCGGGACTGGAACGTACCCGCCTCCGGCGCCGGGTACGTGACCCGCTTCCAGTTCGAGACGGACTTCCTCAGCCGCTACCCGGTCCGCCAGGTCGGCGGCGACACCATCCTTGAGCTGTGGGTACCCGCCGAAGAACTGGACGAGTTCAACAACCACATCGTCGGCCAGATCGAGGTGATCCACGAGTTCGGCAGCACTGATCGAGTCGGGTAAGGGTGGGTCCATGAGCGGTGCAGTCGGATCGCGAGGCTGAGGCATCACCGCGACGGGCGACTTCGAGCTAGTGCTGTGACCGGAATGGGACACCGTGACCGGAAGGCGGCTCGCGGGACGAGCGCACGCGAAACGGCTGGTATTACTGGGGCATGCAGGAAGAGATTGCACGCTCCGCGATCGACAGGTTCATCTCCGCGTTCAACGCCTCGGACGACAGCCATGTGACTGCCCTGCTCTCCCAGGCTCTGACCTCAGACGTGGTTTTCTGGGGGCCGTTGGGTCGCAGCGAAGGAATCGCGGCGGTCGAGCGGTTCGTGCTGGACATCCGGCGCCACCCGGCGGGGACCGGCACGATGGTGCGCTGCTCGGCGGTGGACATGCCTGACGAGTGGGCCCGCTACCAGTGGGTCTTCACCACGCCGGATGGAGGTCCCCGCCTGGCGGGAACGGACGTCGTCCATCTGCGGCGGCGCCTCATCGACCAGTTCATCGTCTTTGCGGGGGAGATCAAACCGTCCGCCTCCTGAGTCATCCTTCTGTCGCTGTCCTTCTCCTGAACTTGCCCCCTTCGGCGCTCGGTCGCGGTTGGTCAGGCTGCGGTGTTGAGGGGGCGTCCGCCCCAGCGGATGCCCGTCTCGCTGCGGACGCGGGCGCGTTCAGCCTTGATCAAAGCTCTGAGCTGGTGGGCGACGGACGAGTCGACCTGTACTCCGGCTTCTGAAGGTGGAACATCCACTGACCAGGGCAGGAGTTGAGCGACAACCGCTGTGGGTCGTCGCTGGGCCGTCAGCCAGCTTCGCGCGATCCGTCTCAGCCGACGACGTCAGGCCCCGGCTGATACGCGGCGATCCAGTCCCTCATGCGCTTCAACACCAGTGGATGCACATCGGCCAGGAGTTCGATCCGCTCGGCGACCACGTTCGGTCTCACCAGACCCGCTCGGAGCAATGCGTCAGCGAACTTGGTGTCCTTTTCCCTGCCGGCCACCAGCTTGGATACCACGCAGTCGTGCGGATCGAGCGCGTAGCCACGTCCCGGCTGGGTGTTGTCGGACTCCACCAGCACCAGCCGGTCGCGCCAGCCGTCGGGCAACACCGCCGTCGACACACTGACGCCCTGGGCGTAGTAGCCGAACGTCTCGTGGAACGGCGAGAACTCACCTATGCTCGCGTCGATCTGGTCGGCCTTCTGATCGTCCGGATCGTCAAAGAAGGCGACATCCACCTCCATCGAGGCAGTGGCTTCCAACGGAAGATCATCTTCCGGAATCGTCCCCAGCACCGACTGACTGCCGATGATGAGGACGTTCCGGTCTTCGACAATCCGACCCGTCGATCTCAGGACATGCTCCAGCTCTGCACGCTTCATGCCACCCGACCCCAGTCGCTGTGCTTGAAGGAGTCAAGAACCTTCCGACGCTGTGGTTGCGAAAGTACGCCAGCGAAGGGCGAGTTCTGCCGCAGCTCGACAGCCTCCGGATCTTCCGAGGTCAACGTCCGAAGGACGGACCCAACCCCTTCGTTGATCTTGCCCTGCCAGCGTCTCAGCCAGACCTCGGTCATGGTCCCCCGATGCTGTCGGAGCAGCCGACCAAGGTTCTCTGCAGCCTTACCCAGCACTTCGTCCGGATCGACGACCAGGCTGCCCGCCACCGCTTGGTGCAGCCACAGCGACTTGAGCTGATCACGGGTCAACGCCTGCCTGGGTCGCAGCAACGCCTCGACATGCTCCCGCCTGACCTTGCGGTGCGCACCCACCCACACGAACGGCAGGTCCCCACGTTCACACAGGTTGACCACCTGCTGACGCGACGAGCCCAGCAGCTTGGCCGCCTGGCCAGTGGTCAGGAGTTCCCCACTCATACTCGCCAGCATGCGCCGTAAACACCAAAAACGCAACTCGACTACGGCATCTGTGCTGCTCAAACGGCTCAATGTTGACCATGAACGACCATCGACACCCGGACATAGAACCAGCTCAGAGCCTTGATCGGGGCTCTGAGCTGGTGGGCGACGGACGAGTCGACCTGTACGCCGGATTATGAAGTTCGTTCGCGCCC
This sequence comes from Micromonospora sp. DT229, assembly GCF_049844505.1. Classification (NCBI taxonomy): domain Bacteria; kingdom Bacillati; phylum Actinomycetota; class Actinomycetes; order Micromonosporales; family Micromonosporaceae; genus Micromonospora; species Micromonospora sp. DT229. Next base: position 20,973 of record NZ_JBNCLD010000013.1, read on the forward strand.
TGAGCAGGCGTTTCGTTCGCCTGACACCCGCTCAGGGCGTCCCCAGGGCGTCAGGGCGTTTCGTCGGGGCTAAACAGGTTGTCGATCGCGTTGCGGGTGCGTTCCTCGCTGGCGGGCATCAGGTGCGTGTAGACCCGGAGCGTGAAGCCGGGGTCGGCGTGCCCGAGGTAGGAGGCAAGCGCCTTGATGCTCTCCCCCGCGTCGAGCAGCGACGAGGCGTAGAAGTGGCGGAGCGCGTGCATCCCGGTGGCCCTAGTCGGCGTGATGCCAGCCGCCACGACAGCCGGTCGCCAACTCTTGTTGTCGAAGGTGCGTCGGTTGATCGCGCCGCGCCGGGTGGTGGTGAACAGCAGTGGGACCGTGACCCGCTCGTCTGTGGCCGGGTTCTCCCACGGCAGGGTTAGCGACACCGGGGCGAAGTCGTCGATGTGCTGGCGTAGCACCTGGGCGACGGAGTCGGGCAGCGGTATCCGGCGGTCCCGGTCGTTCTTGGGCAGACCGAAGACGAGCCGGGAGCGGACGAGCTTTACCTGACGGCAGACGTGCACCCAGCCCGCGTCAAGGTCGATGTCGTCGACCCCGAGGCCGAGAATTTCGCCCTGCCGCAGACCGCAGCCGGCCCCCAGGTCGACCATGGGGCGGTACCGCTGGGCGAGGCCACCGCGGATTGCCGAAACCTGGTCGTACCGCCACGGCACCACCCGACGTTGCACCGGTCGCGGTGGCTTGACCGACTTTGCCGAACACGGGTTCTTCGCGATTCGTTCGTCATCTACGGCCGCGCCGAGGATGGTCCGCAGGTGGGCGAAGACCACGGCCCGAGTCGCCGGAGCCAGCTTACCGACCATTGCGGCATCCCACTCCCGAACGTGCCCCGGCTTGATGGACGCCAGTTGCCGAGAGCCGAAGAACGGCAGCAGGTGCTTCCGTACCCGGAACTCCGTACTCTCGCGGGTCGATTCGTCGAACGAGCGCGTTCGTAGCCACGTCTCGGCGTACTCCGCGAAGGTCATCCGGCCTGCGACCGGATCGACGTACGAGCCGCGCAGCTTGTCCGACTCAGTCGAGACGAGGAACGCCTCAGCCTCACGCTTGGCGCGATCGGGGAATGACTTCTTGCGTTCCTTGCCGTCCGGGCCGATGTAGCGCACCCGGTAGCGCAGGCCCTTGCCGAACAGTTCCGTCTTGACCCGCTCCCGTTGCCCGCCCGGGTGACGCAGTGTCTTGTACCAGCGATCCTCGACGTGTCCCATCAGGCCGCCGCCTGCTCACGTACCCAGGACCGGACCGCTTCCGGTTCGTACCGCAGGTGACGGCCGACCCGTGCCGCAGGCGGACCGTACTTGACCTTGCGCCAGCGGTACAGGGTTTCGGTCGGCACCCGCAGGTACGCCGCCACGTCCCGGATCGTCCAGAGCCCATCGTTCGCCGCCATTACTGCCCCTCCCCCGTCGTGCTTTCCGTTCCCGTCGTCGATGCGGTGGCGGGGAGCTGGGCGGCGCGGTCCTTGGCGGCGAGGAGTTCGGAGCGCCAGCGGGCACGTTCGCCGATAGCCCGAAGCAATCGGTGGGCCATGGGGCCGACGTCGGGGTCGTCGGGTCGGGCGAGTTCCCAGGCGTGGCGGACGGGTTCGACGGTGGCGCCCTGGTCGTCGACGCCCTCCAAGCCGACGGTGACGCCGAGCAGTGCCCGCACCCAGGCCCGTACGTCGTGCTTGTGGTCGGAGAGCGTTTTGCCGGACCAGTCGCGGGAGATGAGGATGCGCCGGCCGCCGATGCCGAGGGTGTCCCGTTGGTGGACTTTGCCCTTGCAGCGGCCCGGCTTGAGCTTCGCGTGTGCTCGCTTGGGTTGGATGCCGTAGAGCAGCCAGTTCGCGCAGCGGTCGGTGCACGGGGTGAGTTGGAGTTCCTGCCAGAGCCGGTCGAGGTGTTTGCGTTGCCGGTCGGTGGTCGCCCTGTGGACGTCGCCGGTGTGTTTGGTGATGTATTTGGTGACGTAGCGGATGGTTCGTTCGGCGTCTTCGGTGCCGGGCATTACGCCGCGTGCGTCGATCTGGGAGCCGAAGCGCACGACGTGCACCGGTTCGGCGTCTGGGTCGTCGTCGATGGCGTCGAGGGCTTCCGACCAGGTGGTCAGCGGCGTGCGGGTGTCCGGGTCTACCCACGCGGAAGCCTGTTCGTCCCAGACGGGTAGCCGGTCGAGGGTGTACCGCTGGACATCGACCGCCGGCCACCACACCTGGTGGTACGTCGCCGCCGCCACGGTGCGCAGCACGTCACGCGGAATCGTGCCCCGGATGGCGAAGTGCGCGTGAGGAGCAAGACGGCGTTGGGGCTCGACACAGCCGGCGTACTGGACGTTCCATCCCTCGCAGCGACGCAGGTTCTGCCAGAACCGATCGAGCAGCCGAGGGAAGTGCACCGCATCCCAGGCTGCCCGGCGGTAGTCGTACCGGTCGGGGTTGAGTGGGGTGCCGTCGGGGCGTACCGGGCCGTAGGAGTCGAGGGTGAGGGTTAGCCACATTGACGGCCGGTAGGTGGTGCCGTCGGGGGCGGTGTAGGTGCGGCCTACGGTGCGGCGCTCGACTTTGCGGCGGGGTAGGTCGGGGGCGTCTTGGCGACGGCGGGTGGATCGCTTGCGCCGTCGGCCGTTGTCGTCGTCGGCCTGGTCGTCGTCGCCGGTCGCGTGTGGCGGGGCTACTCGGCCCCGGAGTCCTTCGGCCGCGATGGCTTCTTCGACTTCGCGGATTGCCTCGTCGAGGTCTTCGACCTGGTCCCACTGGCTTGCGCGGGATGCCTCGTCGCGGGAGAACTCCAGGTGCCCGCGCATCAGGATCAGCGCCTTCTGTTCCTCGGTCGCCGGTTCCGGTGGCGGTAGCGGCTCGTCGTCGCGGTGCCAGCCTTCCCGGATCTGTGCCTGCCGCAGCCGACGGTTCTTCTTCGCGCACGGCGCGCACTTGTCCTCCCGGGTCGCACCACACGGCAGGTCGATGACCTCCGTCAGACCGGTGTTCAGGTCGGTGCGCCGCATCGCGAGAGGTCGGACGCAGACGCCGTATTCGGCGGCGATCTCTTTGAGTACGTCGACGGAGCGGGGTAGTGCCATGCGGGCCGCCCGCGACCCCGGGCGAGGTGGTGCAGCCGGGGTCGGGGCGGGTTCGAGGCCGGGCAGGGTGGCAGCGGTCATCGGATGATCCCGACGACGTGCGGCCGGTTGGGCTGGACGACACCACGCGCAGGCAGCACCGTCGCCGGAGCCGAGACGACAGCCGGCGGAACCGGGACAGCCGGCGCAGCAGGCTCGGTCAGGCGGACCGGTTCGACATCGGTGGCCGGGCCGGGTTCCTCGGTGTGGAGCGCGATCGGCTGGTCCGGCTCGACGGTTGGTGGGGTGACCGGGGCGTTGGACAGGACGACCTTCACCAGGGCGAGGAAGGCCAGCGACGGCACCGCCGCGACGATCCAGCCCCACACGGACGGTTCGGCTCCGGCGACCTGGGCGGCAAGGGACAGCAGCGCGAACGCCACCAGGAGCAAGGCGACCAGGCCGACGGGACGACCGGCACGACGCCGAGCGCGTAGTTCCAGGCCGAGGTAAATCGCCATCAGCTCGACGGCTACCGCGTTGGCCCAGCCGATCCAGTGCGGCTGACCGTGGGCAACGGACAGGTCGTGTACGTGGGTGAAGGCGGCAGCGCCGGCCATGGTGCCGATGGCGAGCAGGATCACCAGGCGTACCGCGGATTCGGTGCGCGTGGTCATCGCCATTCCTCCAACGGCTTCTCGCGGATGGTCAGGTCGATGCGGATGCGCCGGCCGTTCATGTCGTGGCGGCGGTTGACCATGTGCGCCAGGCCGTGCAGTGCGGCGGCGGTCTGGTGGGCGGGGCCGACGAGCCGGATGTGCAGCGGACGCCGGAGCCGGTTGATGATGCGGGTGAGGGGGTTCACGGCGGTTACCTCCGGGCCGGTCGGATGTCGGTGCGGATGTAGTCGGGAGGGGTACCGAGGGAGGCGACCGCTTCGGAGAGGCAGCGCCACAACGCCCACGCCTCATCCGGGGTCAGGGACATCCGCCGCCGCCCCGCACCCACCGCCAGATAGACCGGGTACGGGTCGACGCGGACGGACACGGCGGTGACCGGTTCGGGGGTACGCAGCCGGTAGAACCGGCGACCGGGCGCGGTCATCGACCCTCACCCCCGCTGTCCCGGTCGAGCAGGTTGCGCAGCGATTCGGGTAGCAGCGGTCCGGACGGCGTGCGCGGCAGCGGAGGCCGGGCCGGTTCGGGGGCGGTTTCCCGGCCGACCTGGGCGAGGATGTCCGCCGCGTGAGCGGGGGCCGGGTACTGGCGGGCCATGTCGCGTATGTCGTCGTCGGAGACGTACGAGAACCGGACCCGCATCGGGTCGGGGGTGCCGTCGAGGATCACGTACCCGACGCCCTTGGCCCACCTGGGCATCTGGTCAGCGAGCGCGCCTCGGGTTCGGGCACCGTCGCCAAGGACCATGTCGACCTGTGACGCCTCGGTGAGGCCGAGCGCGATGCGGGTTGGGAACAGGTCCCGGAACGGCAGCACGTCCTTACGCGGGTCCTGCAACGCGGCCACCACGAGGACGCCGACGCCGGCTCCCTGGGACAGCAGCAGCCCGAGCGACGAGGCGATGCGCTTACGCAGCTCGACATCTTGCAGGTACGCGGTCAGCGCGGCCATCTCGTCGACGACGACCACGACCAGGGGGTCAGCTTCCGTCGGCGTGTGCACCCGCACCGTGCCCGCAAGTCGGATCTGCCGCTCCCGCAGCACCGTGACCGCCTCGTCGAGAAGATCGGCCATGGCCTCGAACGACTTGCAGGCGAACCGGGCGAACATCGGACGGCCAAGCGCGAATTCCATCCCGCCCTTGGGATCGATCACCCAGAGCCGGACGAGGCCGGAGGCGATCCCACCGCCGAGCACCCGCACCAGCGACCACAACACCGAACCCTTACCGGAGCGGGTCGCCCCGCCAACGAGAACATGCGTGGCAAGCAGGTGCAGTGACCAGGGGCGCAGGTCTTCCCGCCGGGCCAGGGGCAGCGCGGTGAAGTCCGGAACCACGGGCACCGGGAACGGTGGGACCACCGTGCGCAGCGCGTCGGTACGCACCACGGCCAGGTAGACCAGCGTCGGCCGATCCCGGTACCGCACCCGATCGACCAGCCGCAGCAACCAGGACGCATGTCCGATACGGGTCGGCGGGTCGCCGGGGCGTTCCGAGTAGACCCGGACGTGTCGCCGGCCGAAGGCGTACGCCAGGTTGGCGCTGACCGCCTGGAACTGCTCCGGCGTCTGGCCCCGGACCATGCGGACGGTCAGCACGTCGAGCGACTGATCCGAGCGCACCCGCAGCAGTTGCGGCAGGACCGGCCGACGGTCGTACGTGTCGGCGAGGCGGCACAGCGTCATGGCCTCCCGCCACACCTGCCGATAGACGAACACCCGCCGGAACGCCCCGAGCAGCGGACCCGCCAGCCAGGTCCACCAGGACGACTCGTCCCGCCACCGCCACACCGCCGAGGCCGCCGACCCGAGCACCAGCGGCACCACCAGCCCCGACCAGCCGAACTCGACGAACAGCCACAGCGCCAGCACCGCCGAGCCGGTGGCCACCGGATGCCGCAAGCACCACCAGATAGCCCGGCCAGACCGGCGCAGCACCAGCCCGAGCAGCACCGCCCAGAGCGGCAACACGAACCGCTTCGGCCGGAACACCATCAGATCCCCGGCCGAGGTCATCACCACTTCACCGCGAGGCCGCCCGATCACCAGGCACCCCGCAACGACCTAGCCCGACACACGCCATACCTGGGCCAGCCACGACCAGCCCGACACCTACCCTTGGACACGTCACGACCTCTCTCGACAGAGCAGGGGAAGAGACACCAGGGGGCGGGGCTGCCGTCCGCCAAGACCAGACAGCCCCGCCCCCACCTGAAACGGCTACGCCGCCGCCTTCTTGCCACCGACCACCGGAGCCCGCAGCCCGGTCGCCCGCAGCGAATACGCCATCCGACCGTTGTTCGCCACGTACGGCGTCACCGTCATCCCGTCGAACTCCACCGCCTCAAACGGCGCACCCGACGGCGGCACCGGCTGATAGTCAGCCGAGATCTTCACCGTCGTCTCGCGGGACCGTTTTCCCAACTCAGGATCAAGATCCATCACCCGGACCTGCCACACCCGCTGACCAGTCACCTTGTCCTTCGCCGGGGACCGCCGACCCGTCTTCTCGTCGTAGTCCTCGACCTCACCCAACGACTCGGGCACCAACGCGCACCCCGCCGGGAACACGTCCTCGAACCGCACGGCGAACCTCGTACCGCCACGCAGAGCCATCGCTCACCCTCCAGGTTGTTAACTTGTCTGCCAAGTCGCGATCCAAGGTAGACGGCACTTGGCAGACAAGTCAACAACCGATGGCGAAGCTCGCCGCTCGATCTCAGAAATGGGCTAGTCGACAGCTGGCGCGGAAATGCGGCGCCGGGCGTCGAAGTGCCCGTGCAGTGCCAGCGCATCGGCCGGACTGGTCCGGTCTACCCACGAGGACCTTGTCGCCGCACAAAGGTTGCTCGGCGCCGGCGGGACGCCGCTGATGTGGGGGCCTCCGGGCGCCCGCTGCGCTAATCACCCGTTCTCGCTGGTCGGACACCGGCCACCGGGGCGCCCCGCACCACACACCCTGCAGTCCACCCCGGGGACTCCCAGTCGTCCGGTCCGGATACGCAGAGCGCGGCGAGCCACCTTCTCAGCCTTACCGCTAGCCTGGGTGATTCACGGTGATCGCCGAGATGCGCTGTTCGTCGGCGTGTAGATAAGCGGAAGTGCCTGCCCTGCAAGGGAAACTTGTGATTGCGACATCTACAGGTTTCTCTCTGGGGGAGGCACTTCCAAGGTGCAGCTTACGGCGTGGTCGAAGGATCTACGGGTCACCGCGGGCGGTTCAGGTGTGGTGTCGCACGTTGGTGCGGCGTTGCTGCGGTTGCTGGCGGATCGGGCCGGGTTGACCGCAGGGTTGTCGGCGGGGCTGGCCCGGGCCGGCTGGTGGCCGATGCATGATCGGGGTCGGGTGCTGGTCGACCTGGCGGTGATGATCGCTGACGGTGGGGAAGCCATCAGCGATATCGACGTGCTGCGCCACCAGCGTGAGGTGTTCGGGCCGGTGGCCTCGGACACCACGGTGTGGCGGGCCCTGGACGAGATCGGCGCGGTGCAGTTGCGGCGTATCGCCAAGGCCAGGGCGAAGGTCCGCGCCCGGATGTGGCAGCTGTTCGGCGGCCCGCCGGCGGCGAGGGCGGCCGGGCGGGACATCGGCACCGGCGTGGTGGTCCTGGACGTCGACTCCACGATCGTGATCACACACAGCGACAAGGAAGGCGCTGCGGCCACCTACAAGCACAGCTTTGGTTTCCACCCGATCCTGGTGACCTGCGACAACACCGCCGAGTTGCTCGCGGTGAAGCTGCGGCCGGGCAACGCCGGCGCGAACACCGCCGCCGATCACCTCGACGTGCTCGCCCAAGCCATCGCGCAGGTCCCCGCGAAACACCGCCGGCACCTGCTCATCCGCGGTGACTGCGCCGCGGCCACCCACGCCGTGCTCGACTGGCTCCACGAGCAGGACAGCAAACGCGGCCGGCGGGTCGAGTACTCCCTCGGCTGGTCGATCGGCGAGGCCGAACGCGCCGCCATCACCGCCCTACCCGCCCAGGCGTGGTCACCGGCGATCAACGCCGACGGCGGTGTCCGCGACGGCGCCGCCGTCGCCGAACTGACCGGCCTGCTGCACCTGCCCGGCTGGCCGGCCGGGATGCGGGTCATCGTCCGGCGGGAACGTCCCCACCCTGGCGCCCAACTCACCCTGTTCGAGGACCGCGACGGCTGGCGCTACACCGCGTTCGTCACCAACACCACGACAGGTGTCCTGCAGTGGTTGGAGGCCCGCCACCGGGCCCACGCCCGTGTCGAGGACCGGATCCGCTGCGCCAAGGACACCGGCCTGGGTCGCCTACCCTCCCGCGAGTTCGCCATCAACCAGGCCTGGTGCACCGCCGCCGCGATCGCCGCCGACCTGATCGCCTGGCTGCAGCTCATCGGCCTCGACGGCGACCTGGCCAAAGCCGAACCGAAACGACTGCGCTACCGATTCCTGCACACCGCCGCCCGCCTCGTGCACGGCCAACGCCGCCGCACGCTACGCATCCCCGCCACCTGGCCCTGGGCCGAACAGATCACCACCGCGTTCAACCAGATCACGGCCATCCCCGACCCCGGCTGACCAGCACAGCCACCGCCCCAACAACCCGGAGGACCCCAGGAGACCACGCCCACCGCCGCGACAGACGGCCCACCACCACGCCCGCAACCCAGCAGCATCGATCAACAACGATCAGCTCCGCCGGGCCGAAGGAGCCGGCGTCAGGCACGAATCATCGAGGCTAGGCGCAAAGAATTGCTGTCGATAGTACGGCCCAATGCAGGTTACCAGATTATTTGCGCCCCCGCAGACCCACCCACGGCAGGGCAATTCGGCTGGCATCTTCGTTTCTACTGGCGGTGGCTATATTGCAGGACTCAAACGTGCAGCCGCACCTACCACTGTCGGATTCGTTACACAAAGAAAACATTGATGGCGAGCATCTTCCACGCAACGATCAAGTGGTCGCCAAGGCGGTGGCAGGAAACAGCAGAATCAAGAGGGGGAGCAGCCTCATGAAAGGTCATGCAAGGAGATTACTCGGCGTGATGGCGATGCTATTATCGCTCATTGTCCTGACATCAACCTCAGCCCATGCAGCACCAGTCGAAGAACCTGGCCCCGCCGAAACAGCGCCTGCCGTAGCATCAGTAAGCGATGATCCTTCGATCATGAGCGCCTTCGGCACCACCCCTATCGGAACGTTTAAGTACAGCTACGGGGGGATCACAATCAGTGTACCCACCGGCTGTTTCTTTAGTCACTACATCGAGGGTGACGGCCAGATGGTGAATCGACACACAGTCGGGACGGATTGTGTCGGTCCTGGCTACTGGTGGGGAGGCTTCTGCAACTACAAGTTCCAGATCAAGTACTACGATCTGAACGGAAAGAACTACACGAACTGGCCAGCGAATCCTGGCCCGCTGTACTCAGTATGCGACTACAACACGAACCACACCTATCGACCGAACCTCCGATACAAGGTTGGTAAGGCCTGCGCCGTCTTCTACGTCGGCGGAAACAACGAGCGGGCGCGCCAGTGCCACAACATTCTTGCCGGCTAAGTGAGTGAAGTCGAACTACAGTAGTGAGGTGGGGGCGCATACAAAAAAGAGCAACACACCCAA
>NZ_JBNCLD010000013.1:30347-156348 GCF_049844505.1 Micromonospora sp. DT229
GCGTAAACACCGGGCGGGCGCCCCTGTCCCAAAAAATTCTTGCCGGCTACGTGTGTCACGTCCAACTCCATTTGTGTGGTGCCTCGCTTACGTAAGCGAGGCACCTCACGAATGCAGGCCCAGCAACGCAAAGTTTGGTCTCCGTCACACGGGCAAAGGGGGCGAGTCGGGCGGTGGCGGAAGCAGGTGTGGGGCCATCGAGAGACACGTCATTGGGACGCAGAATATGCAACTGCAGCGATCGCGACCGCTACCCTAAGGCCTGGGAACTCCTGACCCAATCCGCACTGCCGCCCAGGGCCGGCGACCAAGATTGTTCAGAGCATCCTCGTTCTGCAGCACGTCACAGCCAACCGCAACTCAGAATAACGGTCCGTCCCGCTATTTCGACTTCCGTTGCGGCACACCTCGCTCCGCCCGCTCCGCGCGGAAGCGGCGAATCCGTATTTGACGGCGAATCCCGTAAATAATCATCGCTAGCACGAAAAGCGGAAACAGATAGCTTCCTACAATCCTACCCAAGCCTAAGCCCGAGTCACTAAAGATATCAATATCCATAGCGCCCCCTATCACCATCATCACCTTTGCCTCGCCAACCATAATACTCTCGGGTGACCACTCACCCACCCGGCGGCCCAGCCAGATTTTTGAAGTGAGGCCACCGCCGGAGTGGTCGATACTGAAACCTGACCGGCACGCCTGGCAGCGGACGTAAAGCCCTTCGGCCGCGTCGAGCATGAACCGCTGGGCTGCAACCTCCTGCCTCGTCGCTTAACCTTTTCAGATCATGGAGGGGTTCGACGATGGGTGTTACGCGGCGTTTCAGGAGGTCGAGCACTACGCGCGGGGGCCTCTGGCTGGTGGCCGGCGGCACATCTATGACGCGGAGATGTAAGGAGCGCCGGCGGAACCATAGGATGCCGGATGGGCCTACCCCGTTTTGACGGACATCCAAGATCAGGGGACCTGGAGTCTCCGGGAGGATGTCCAGCATCATGGAGAGCGTGGGAAAGAAGCGATCGCGGCCGAGGCGGGCGTTCACGCCCGAGTTCAAGGCCGAGATCGTCGAGCTGTGTCAGCGTGGTGACCGCACCGTCGGGCAGGTGGCCAGGGACTTCGACCTGACCGAGACGGCTGTGCGAGCCTGGGTCAAACAGGCCGAGATCGACGCCGGGGCCCGCACGGACGGGCTCGCCTCCGACGAGCGGGCGGAACTGGCCCGGCTGCGGGCGGAGAACCGCCGGTTGCAGCAGGACGTCGACATCCTGAAACGGGCCACGGCTTTCTTCGCGAGGGAGACCCGGTGAACGTGTACCCGTTCATCGAGGCGGAGCAGGCCGGCAAGCACAACGTCAAGCGTGCGTGCGAGCTGCTGAAGGTCTCCCGGTCCGCCTTTTACCAGCACGCCCGCGGCGAGCAGTCCGCCCGCGACCGCGTCGATGCCGAACTCACCGAGCAGATCATCGCCGTGCACGCGGCATCGAACGGCACCTACGGGGCGCCGCGCATCCACGCCGAACTCGCTGCGGCCGGACGGCGCCACGGCCGTAAACGCATCGCCGCCCGGATGCGCGAGGCCGGCGTGCGCGGCAAGAGCCCACGCCGCTGGAAGGCGACCACGATCCCGGACCCGAACGCCGGGAACCGGCCGGACCTCGTCGAGCGGGACTTCACCGCCGACCCGGCGGCGCTCGACACCCGCTGGTGCGGCGACATCACCTACATCAACACGTGGGAAGGTTGGCTCTACCTGGCCACCGTCATCGACCTGGCCTCGCGCCGGGTCGTGGGCTGGGCCACGGCTGACCATCTCAAGACCGATCTGGTCGACGCCGCTCTGTCCGACGCCCTCGCCCGGCGCCGTCCCGCCGACGGCCTGGTCTTCCACTCCGACCGCGGCTGTCAATATACGAGCGCTCAGCACGCCCGCCTCGCGAAACGCCACGGTGTACGGCTGAGCGTGGGCCGGCGCGGGCAGTGCTGGGACAACGCGGTCGCCGAGTCGTTCTTCTCGACCCTGAAAACGGAACTGATCCACCGGCAGGCCTGGCCCACCCGCAAAGCCGCCCACCAGGCCACATTTGAGTACATCGAAGGCTGGTACAACACTCGCCGCCGGCACTCCAGCCTCGGCTACCTCAGCCCCGCCGCCTACGAAGACGGCACCGACATCAGCTTGGTGCCGGCGCTCAAGGTAGCCTGAAGACCAACTCATCGACCCTGTCCGTCGAAACGGGTCAAGCCCAGGAGGCATGAGGCTATGCCGCAGTAGTGACCCGCAACCCGTCAGGAAGTATCGAGGCCAGGGCTACGGCTCTGGCCTCGATAATTTTCATTCGGCCTTCGTACTCGATGGGTTCGCGGTGGGCGGCTTGGCTGGTGACTTGGCCGGGCCACTTGCGGTAGAGCAGGCCGTGTTCGCGGGTGAAGTAGCCCTCGCTGACCGCGCTCGCGGCTAGGAGTAGACCGGTGTCCTCGGAGGCGGGCAGTGCCATCCAGCCGCCGAGGGCCAGGAGCAGATCCCGACGGATGCACAGCGTGGCGGGGTGGACCTGGGCGCGGTAGCCGTTGGCTTGCCAGAAGGCGAGAACGGCACCGCGGGCGATGGTTCCGCCGTCCGGGTCCTTGTCCCATCCGACGGTTGACCCGTCGGGCATCAAGTCCAGGACGCGTGAAGTCGTCCAGCCGATGCGCGGATGCGCCTCGAAGGCAGCGATGTCGCGGGCGAGGGCGCCGGCCGTAAGCTGGTCGTCCGCGTCGAGCACCTTGACTAGGTCGCCAGCGACGCGGGAGAGAGCGAGGGTGCGGGCAACACCCGGGCCGCCGGAACGACCGCCGCCGATGCTGATGCGAGGGTCGTCCGGCAGCACCCCGTTCAACGCGCCGGTCTGCCCGTCTTCCTGGACGAGCCACTGCCAGTCCCACCCGTCGGGCATGTCCTGCTTGACCAACGAGTCGTACGCGCCGGCCAGGTACTCGATGCTGGGCGCGTGGACCGGGGTGATGACCGAGACGAGGTCCGTCAAGTTTTCCACCGTTGCAGTTTGTGGGAGTACACCAGTTCCGTCCGGTCCCCCGGCATCACCACATCGGCCACCTCGACGACCCGGCCAGTGGTGTCGATGGAGGTCTTGCGCACGGTCAGCACCGACACACCCGGGTCGATGTCGAGGAGTTCGGCCTCATCCGGCGACGGCGGACGCGCCCGAACCTCGTCCTCGATCCGGTCCAACTCGACGCCGACCGTGTAGAGCTGGTGCTGCGAGCCGCCGGGCCAAGGCTCGTTACTGGCGTCGAGTAGGTCCGGGTTCGCAGCCACCAGCTCATAGGGCAGGTACGAGTACGACATGGTCAACGGCGCATTCTCATGCCGCGACGACGTCCAGTACACCCGCCGCAGCAACGGCGTACCCGGCTCCACCTGCAACGCCGCCGCCATCTCCGCGTCCGCTTCCACGCGGGTGTACTCGGCGTGGAACTTGAGGTCATCAACGGTCAGACCGGTGTCATGCTCAGTCGCGCCAGTCTTGAACCGCTCGGCCTCGTCGAGCAGGACCCGGTCCTTCTCCCACTGGTACCGCTCCGCGTTCCGCCGCCGTACCCGCTGGCGCGGTGCCCGCACGTAGGTGCCGCGCCCCTGCTCCGCACGGACCAAGCCCCACTCCCGGAGCTGCCGGATAGCGTTGCGGACACTCGTACGCGACAGTCCCGACGTTTCGGCCAACTCCGTCTCGGACGGCATCAGCGTGCCGGGGGCGAGTTCTCCGCTCGTGATTTTGACCCGCAACTCTTCGGCGAGTTGCAGGTAACGAGGGCGCCAGTCCCGGCCATGCACACCGGTCACCGTACCCCCTAGACGTTCCAACGACTGCCAGGTGGTCCCACCCGCCGGCCGCTCCGGCACCGGAGGCACCTCGACCACCGGCCGACGCGGACGAAGCGCGGGTATCGGCGTACGGCGGGAGCTGCGGTCAGTGGCGGTCATCGTGTCCCTCCAACGGTTGTCCCTTGGTCATAACCCGCCACCGGGCGTGCGCCAGTTCGTAGATCAGCCGATCGAGCTGCCTCCGTGACAGCAGCACCGATCGCGTCGCCCCCGAACGAGTCGCGTCGACCTTCACAACCGGGTCACGTCGCCGAAAGCGATCCAGGAGCAGTTGCAGACTCACCCAGCCGCCGCCCTCGCTACCGATCGTGGCCAACAGCCCCCGGTGCATCGGATCGTTCGGCCCACACCCCCGGCACCAGTCAGGACACGACGCCTCGTCGGCAGTGTTGACCGCCGGGGTGTAGGTCGGCTCGTCACAGCCGCCCATGCTGGCCCTCCCCTGGGTCGGCGGCTTGCGTCAGGAGCGAGCCAAGCTGATCGACCAGCTGCACCGCTTGCGGGAGGGTGAGTTCGGCCCAGCCAGCGCCGGCCCGGCAGGAGGAGTGCACCGCGACCGACGGCGGTTCGTCGTCGGAGCCGATCAGGTACGACACGACCAGCCCAGAGGACCGGACCTCACCAACCCGCAGCAGCACGCCCCGATGGCGACGCGCCATGTGCGCCAGCACCGGCGGCACCAGATGACCGCACCGATCCGGCGCACACCACGAAGGATGCTCCACGGCGGGCCGCCGACCCGTCTGACTCATAGCGGCCACCGTCCACCGTTGCCCCGGAAGATCTGGCCACGGGTCAGCAGCGGCGCATGTCGCAGCGCTGGCAGCTCACGGGTCCGCTCCATGGCCCAGCGCAGCAGAGCGGCGTTGCGAACAGGCACGGAATCGCGGGGTCGGTTCCCTGCTGCGGGTCCGGCCTGGTCCGGCTCTCGGCGGGACCGCCAGAACGAGAACCAGGGACGTCGACGATGAGAGCCAGGCATCACACCTCCAGGAATAGGAGAGCCGACGGCCGACCAGGGGGAATCAGCCGGCCACCGGCCCGACACAGGGCACGGCGCACCGTCCGACACCGGACGGGTCGGGTATCACCGAGCCACCTTGTACGCGCGGCCACCGCAACCGGCCCACCAGGACGCCGCGCCTCACGACCAGGCCGACGCAGCACCACCCCTGATACACGCCGTCACCCAAGCCGCACACCCGGAAACGTACCTACAAGTGGACGACTTGTCTACACATCAACACGACTCACCTGGTTGGCACTTGGTAAGACAAGTGCCAGGTACGGTAAGCAGGTGCCCACCCCGCACTACGGACAACCCCGCTATCGAGTCATTGCCCACGAGCTGCGAGAGCGAATCAAAAGCGGCAGCATCCCGCCCGGAGCGCTGTTGCCGGCCGAAAGCATCCTTGCCGCCGAGTTCCGGGTAGCTCGCGGCACGATCCGCAATGCAATTGCTGTCCTACGTGAGGAAGGCTTTGCCACCACTGAGCAAGGAAGGGGCACATACGCGAACCTAAAAATACAGGACGCGCCGACCGAGGCGGGCACCAGCCAGCGAGAAATGCCAGCAGATGCACGCCTGGCAAAGCTGTTCCAGGTCGAGGTCGGAACAACGCTGATCGAACGGGAGACGGTCATTCGGCAGGAAGATCAGGTTGAAATGGTTATCGTGGCGTACCACCTACACCGCACTAGCCCGTAGGCCGAGCGCACCTTCCATATGTCATCGAGACGCGGAACGGTTCAGGCTCTCGTCTACCGCCTCGGATCACTTCTTGCGACTACAGCGTCCGGCGACGGATCTCAGGCCAGGTGAGCCTGCAATCAGTAGATTTAGGCACCAGGGCTCTGTCTGGCAAGTATCCGACACAAACCTTGAGCGCCTTTTGTCAGGTGATATATCACGACGATGGACTGGCCCCGAGTTCTACTAGCTTTCGTCTCCCCCTTCGGCATATGGCTATTGAGCCTTGCTCTGCTGGCAGGCCAACTTCTCTTCCTTCTCTTCGTCGAGACACGCCTCGCTTCAGGAATAATCGATCGAAAGCTGTCTGACTACCTGCTCGCCATCTTCGGCATTGGGGCACTAATTCAATACGACGGATCAATAGCCCTTCCGCTCGTTACGAGCATCTACCCGGAGCATCTGCGAGAAGAGGTACGCGAATCAGCGATTGCACTACTTGGCGGCCTTTCTCTCTTCAGTATGGCAACCGCGTTTCACTACAGCATCTCTCATGTCACCAAATTTAGAGGGCGAAGCTTGCTAGTATTCCCAGCGGATATCTACAAGAAAGATCCTGTTGGCGTAAGAAAGCTTTGGATTAAAATCTTCAATCTAATCGGCCTCACTTCCGTGACCATCATCGCGATGGCTCACGTAAGCATCTACTTCGTGTTGTGCCTAGCTGGAGAAGCAGAGGCTGAAATCACCTTATCCTTCATGCTTGGGCTCTTAGGAGTAGCATTTATTACCGAACCCGCACGGAACCTCATCCTTCGGTACCCCTCAAGCCTTGTTGCAATATCTAAAATTAATCAAGTGATCGCTCAGAACGCCAAACCAAGCGAGGCTCGCCGCGCATTATCCAAACGAAAGTCTGACCCAATAGGTTGGGCGCGAGCTGAACTACTACTCGTAGCGCATATCCTCGACCGAATGGCTAGGCGAGAAGACTCGCTAGCGGGTCCCGGCAATAGCCACCCAGTTGCAGCCATATACAGAGCCGTGGCAGATCACATCCGCTTATATTGCAGCTCAGCAAGGTCACTTGAGGCGCAAGTTCCAGCGACCACTATCTCCACACTTAAAGCAACCGCTGGCTTCATGATTTCAGGCGATAATATGTGGCGCAAACAACTTGTCAAGCGACTTAACATATTTCGAGCAGACGGTTCACCTAGACCCCTGGCTACCGGCCCAGCCGCGGGCGGGGCAGCGCGAAGGGTTCGCGCTGTTGCTCGCTACGCTGATCTTTCTCTCACGTGGTTGCAGAGTCGGTGGCAAGCATTAGTCGTTGTGCTAGCCGTGATAGCGATAATCTTTGGGCAACTTAGTTTCGAGTCGCTTCTCGACATGGCACCATAGCACTGGCAAATTCAACAATCTAGCACAGATAGAGTAGCTGGCCGATAAAGGAGTATCGCACCCTCGAACGTGCGCTCTAGCCGCAGCTCGAAGTCAGGACTAACTATCAGCCCTTAGCCGAATCTGGTAGGACACCTTCACCGATACATGGGGACCACCACCATAATCAGGTGTGGGTTCGATCTGTAGCACCTTACACAGCACGTGACCATGTTCGTTGCGAAAGGAGGCAATTTCGCCGATAGCAACGCATGCGGAGTGACTACCATAGTCGAGCGCGTCAGGGTCATCGATCTCATCAAATTCTCGCGCGTAGCGTGCTAACGCCACGAAGCCCGGAAGACCGCCGTTTGCGTAAATCGCTTGGGCTCCACAGTTATTCCATCGCGTCACCCATACGCGAGCGTTTTCGGTTTCGTCTGTCGCGAAAACGTATTGTCCGCCATTCTGCGTGAAATCAAACTTTGCAATTCCGGTTAGGCCGTCCCGCCGAAGAAAGTATCCCTCGAACCGAGAAGTCAAGGCTTCTAATTCTTTGCGGAGGTCAGCGGGGAAGTCTCGGCACCTTACACCATTATCAACAAGCGCTCGCCAGCCTAAGCGATTGATCTGTGGGTTTATATCGTACCGACCGATGTAGACTTCAGCGACCCCAGCGGCAGCCAGAAGATCGGCGCAGCAAGTTCTCTTCGTCGTCAGGTTAGAACACGGCTCCAACGTCACAAAAGCCGTTGCGCCGCGCAAATCGATGCCCGCTTCTTCCGCCTTCTTCAGAACCACCTGCTCCGCATGCATTTTATCCCCCAATTCACCCTTGTGGCCTGCCATAAGCAGCACGCCATCTCGGACAAGAACGGCACCGACACGAGCGCCATCCTCGGCCGATTTCTTCGCTTCTTCGATGGCGATTCGCATAAATTGCCGATTCGGGTCATCCATGATGATTATTGTTGCATGCGGCTTGGTTAGGCGTAACGGGGGAGCCCGCCCGGCTTTCCATAGCTCTCAAATGCCACCAATCGGGCGGCCTTTCGTCTGGAAGAGGCCGCCCCGCTGGCTCGTATGTCCACCCATGCGGCGACCAACGCGCCGAGGGTGTCACAGATTGGTGCGAAAGCGGATCGCGCACCAGGCGACGGAGGACCCTGCTAACTACTCCCAACAACTGCTTGTCTAGTCCCACCTGATGCTTGACGGATCCGTCCCAGGTGTTGCCCCAGGTGTTGCCCCCCCAGGTGTTGCTTCTCTGCCGAATTCTTCTATTCGAGATCAAGGCACCGCGCTCCGCGCGGTGCGGGGCGGCAAGCCCGGCCGGCGGCAAGCCGCCCCGGCCGCCTACGGCGCCGGGGCGGTGAGCCACCGACAGCCGCCGGGACACCGCCCCCACCACATCGGGTGCCAGGCCCAGAGAGGCCGAGACGGAAGCCGGCGGGTCGGCCTGGTCGCGTCGTCGGGGCTTCCGGCTGCCGCACCAGTCCAACCCCGGGACTGGCTTGCCACCGTGTCACCGGCCCACGGAAGCAGCCCCACCGCCAGGACGTGCCCGGCCACCACCGGTACCCACGCACAGGCCCGACGGTCCCCATGGCAGGGCAGCACCCAGGTCGGGCGGGCTGGCTCCACTGACCCCACGCTCAGGGCGTCTCCAGGGCGTCAGGGCGTCGTCAGGGCGTCAAACGCCGCCCAATGTTGACCATGAACGACCATCGACACACCAACATAGAACCAGCTCAGAGCCTTGATCAAAGCTCTGAGCTGGTGAGCGACGGACGAGTCGACCTGTACGCCGGATTCTGTGCGCGACGCGTACCCCTGAAGGGTTTCGCGCCGGCGGCGGCCATCCATCTCGGCCTGCCGTTGCCGACAGGCTCGTGCGGCCTACCCGCAGACATCGGGCGGGCAGCCCTCAAGCGTCTGCGCGGGTCGTCATCTTGCGGTGACGACCCTTTCTTGGCCTTGCTCCGGGTGGGGTTTACCGAGCCACCCCGGTCACCCGGGGTGCTGGTGGGCTCTTACCCCACCGTTTCACCCTTACCGTCCCAGTTCGGGTCGGCGGTCTGTTTTCTGTGGCACTGTCCCGCGGGTCGCCCCGGGTTGCCGTTAGCAACCACCCTGCCCTGTGGAGTCCGGACGTTCCTCGGCGGCGGGCTGCTGCCCGCCGACGCGACCGCCCGGTCGACTCGTCCGTCGCGTACTCATCCTAACGACGCGTCAGCCCACCCGATTTCCGCCCTGCACCACCGCTGGGCCGCGCAACTTCGGGAAAGTTGTGGCCTCCCGACCCGCTGGACCCGACAACTTCCCCGAAGTTGGCACGGCCCGGCACCGCCCGGCGCGGCCCCGCACAGCCCCTCACCGCCCGGCGCGGCCCGGCGCGGGCGGCGCAGCCGGGCTGCGGGCCGGGGCAGGGGTGGTACTAGCCTCAGGATCATGGAGTTTGCCGACGCCGCGTTGCTGCTCGGGGCCGGACTGGCCGCCGGTACGGTCAACGCGGTGGCGGGGGGCGGTTCGCTGATCACCTTCCCGGCGCTGCTGGCGGTGGGGTTGCCGCCGGTGCCGGCGAACGTCACCAACTCGGTGTCGGTGTTCCCGGGGTACGGCGCCGCGGTGGCGGGCAGTTGGATGGATCTGCCCCGGGGGCGGCTGCTGGCCACCCTGGTGCCGACCACGATTCTCGGCGCGCTGGCGGGTGCGGGGCTGCTGCTGGTCACCCCGGCGCGGGCCTTCGAGGTGGTCGTACCGTTTCTGGTGCTCGGGGCGACCGCGGTGCTGGCGTTTCAGGATCCGCTGCGGCGGCTGGTGGGGCATCCGGGTGACCTGTCGCCGCGGCGGCGGGGTCTGATGATCCAGGTCGTGGTGGCGCTGGCCGCGGTGTACGGCGGCTATTTCGGCGCGGCCGTAGGGGTGATGCTGGTCGCCGCGCTGGCCCTGGTGTTGGACGCCTCCCTGGCCCGGGTGAGCGCGATCAAGAATCTGCTCTCGGCGATCATCGGGCTGACCGGGGTGGCGGTGTTCACGCTCGCCGGGCCGGTGAACTGGGTAGGGGTGGCGCTGCTGGCGCCGGCCACCCTGGTCGGCGGGTACGCGGGTGCCCGGCTGGTGCGTCGGCTGCCGTCGGGGCTGCTGAAGGCGATCATCGTGGTCTTCGGCACCACGATCGGGCTGTACCTGCTGTGGCGGTCCTTCCGCTGATCAGCGCAGGTCGGCCAGGTGGGCGGTGTCGTTGACGGTGCGGACGGCGATGCCGCCGTCCGGCCAGCGGTCCAGCACCGAGATGCCGGCGGCGTCGAGGTAGAGCCGGTGCAGGAAGGTGTCGCTGGCGGCCAGGGCGTCGCGCAGCATCAGCTTGATCGGCGAGACGTGCGAGACCACCACCACGGTCTGACCGGGGTACGCCGAGGTCAGGCGCTCGGTCACCCGGGCACAGCGTTCGGCCACCTCGGCGAAGGATTCGCCGTCCGGTGGGGCGATGCGGGTGGAGGACAGCCAGGCGTCCAACTCGCCCGCCCATTGTTCGCGTACCTCGGCGAAGGTGCGGCCCTCCCAGGCACCGAAGTCGCACTCGATCAGGTCCTGGTCGGGTCGTACCGGCAGGTCGCCGAGGGCGGCGGCGATCGCGGTGGCGGTCGTCGTACACCTGGACAGGGGTGAGCTGACCACGGCGGCGGTGTCCGGGGCGAGGGCGGCGACCCGGGCGGCGGTGGCCCGCACCTGGGCCTGGCCCTTGGCCGACAGGGCGACATCGCCGCGTCCGGAGTAGCGGCCCTGTTCGGTGTACTCGGTCTCGCCGTGCCGGACCAGGATCAGCCGGGTGGCGGTGAAGCTGGGCCGTGGCTCCCAGGAGACCGGCGCGGTGGTCAGGTCGGCACCAGGGGCCTCGGCGCGGGCGGCGACCTCGGCGGCGCCGCCACCGGCCGGCCGGGCACCGCCGAGTTTCCGGGGCGGCTCGACCAGGCGGGGCGGCTCGACGGAGGGTACGGCTACCCCGGAGGTCGCGGCGGCGTCCATGGCGGCGTTGGCCAGGGCGTCGGCGTGGCCGTTACGGTTCCGGGGGATCCAGGTGAACCGGACCGTGCCGATGCGGCCGACCAGTTGGGCGGCCTGGGCGGCGAGCGGACGCAGCCCCGGGTGCTTGATCTGCCAGCGGCCGGACATCTGCTCGACCACCAGCTTGGAGTCCATCCGGACCTCGACCTCGGTGGCCCCCAGCTCGACCGCGGCGGTCAGCCCGGCGAGCAGGCCCTGGTATTCGGCGACGTTGTTGGTGGCGGTGCCGATCGCGGCACTGCGCTCGGCCAGCACCTCGCCGGTGGCCGGGTCGCGCAGCACCGCGCCGTACCCGGCCGGGCCCGGGTTGCCCCGGGCGCCGCCGTCGGCCTCGACCAGGACGGTACGCGGCGCCACCGGCTACAGCCCGGACTCGTTGGTGCGGACCATGATCCGTCGGCAGTCCTCGCAGCGGACCACCTCGTCCGGGTCGGTCTTACGGATGCGGGCCAGGTCGGCACCGGAGATGTCCAGCCGACAGCCACCGCAGCGACCCGCGTAGAGCAGGGCGGCGCCGAGCCCGGTGTCGGTGCGGATGCGTTCGTAGAGCTGCACCAGGTCGGCGGGGAGGTCGTTGGCCAGCGGCTGGCGGGCGGAGCGCTTGAACTCCTCCTCCCGGCTGATCTCGGCGAGGCTCTCGTCGCGTCGCTGCTCGGTGGCGGCCCGCCGCTCGCGGACCTCGGCCAGTCGCTGCTCCACCCCGTCCAGCACGGCCTGGGCGGTCTCGCGCTGCTCCATCAGCTCCAGTTCGGCGTCCTCCAGGTCGCCCTGCCGACGGTTCAGCGACGCCAGTTCGTGTTGCAGGGCCTCCAGCTCGCGGGCCGGGCCGGTGCCGGCGGCCAGCCGGTCCTCGTTCTTGGCCTTACGCGCCCGTACCTGGTCGACGTCCTTCTCCATCCGGGCGATGTCCCGGTCCAGGTCGTCGACCGCCACCTGGGCGCGGACCCGCTCGTCCTCCAGGGCGGACAGCTCCCGGGCCAGGGCCTCCAGCTCGGCCTGCTCCGGCAGCGACCGCCGCCGGTGGGCGAGCTGGGCGAGGGCGGTGTCGATCGCCTGGAGGTCGAGCAGGCGGCGCTGGACCTGGGGGTCAGCCTTCACGGTCGGGCTCCTTGTCTACGGGTTCGGCCACTGCGGGCCCGCCCGCTGAGGGTGGGGCTGCGTGTACGGTCCACGGGCTGGTGTCCAGGTCGGACACCAGGGTCTGCACCCCCGGGGTGCTCCGCAGCAGCGCGGCCAGGTCGTCCAGCCAGGGTCGCTCGGTCGCCCAGTGGGTGGCGTCGAGCAACGCCGGCCCGTCGGTGGCGAGGTGCTCGCCGGCCGGGTGGTGGCGCAGGTCGGCGGTGAGGTAGGCGTCCACGCCGGCTGCGGTCGCGTCGGCCAGGAAGCTGTCCCCGGATCCACCGCACACCGCGAGGGTACGCACGACACGGTCCGGGGCTCCGGCGGCGCGTACCCCGACTGCGGTGGGGGGTAGCACGGCGGCGGCGTGCCGGGCCAGCTCGGCCAGGCTCATCGGTTGCGGCAGCCGGCCGATGCGGCCCGCCCCTCGACCCTCACCGGCGGCCGGGGTGCCGGGGCGGGCCGGTTGCAGGGGACGCAGGTCGGTCAGCCCCAGCCGGTGGGCCAGGGCGTCGGAGACGCCGGGGACGGCCACGTCGGCGTTGGTGTGCGCCACGTACAGGGCGACATCGGCCTTGATCAGTTGGTGGATGATCCGGCCCTTGTACGTCGTCGGGGCCACCGAGGAGACGCCGCGCAGCAGCAGCGGATGGTGAGCGACGATCATGTCGACCTCGGCGGCAAGGGCTTCGGCGACCGTTTCGGGGACCACGTCGACCACGCAGAGGATCCGGCGTACGGGGGCGCTCGGCTCGCCGAGGACCAGGCCGACCCGGTCCCACTCCTCGGCCCAGCTCGGCGGATAGCGCCGCTCCAGCTCGGCCACCACCTCGGCGACGGTCGGCACGGCTGCGGTTGGGCTCACGACGGGCCAGCTTACCGGCGTCGGTGGCGGGACGGGACCTCACCCGGCCGAGGCCGGACCGACCGCAGGGGTGCTGTCGACCGGGGCCCCTTGTGCCGCCGGCGGCGTTGACAAGGGGCCCTTCCTTTCACGCGGTGTGGATGAGGTGGTCGTGGAGGGCGGTGAGGGCGAGCGGCCAGGGGAAGGCGTGTTGGTGCCGTTCCCCGGTGCCGGGTGGGTGCAGCGGGATGACCTCCTCGCCGAAGATCACCCGTACCCCCCATTCGGTCAGGCGGTCGAGGGCCGCCCGGAAGGCGGGGTGGGCGGCCATCGCGGCGTTGGTGTACGGCACGGCGACCAGCGGTACGCCCAGACCCTGGGCCTCGACCAGCAGGCCGAGGGCCAGGGTGTCGGCGATGCCGGCCGCCCATTTGTTCACCGTGTTGACCGTGGCCGGGCAGACGACGATGGCGTCGGCCGAGGGCAACACGTCGGGATCACCCGGGTTCTTGTAGTGCGTACGCACCGGATGGCCGGTCTGTCGGGCCAACGCGGCGCGGTCGACGAACTTGGCGCCGTCCGGCGTGGTGACCACGCAGACGTCCCAGCCGTCCTGCTGGGCCAGCTCGACGAGCCGACCCACGTCTCGGGCCAGCGGCGAACCGCAGGCGATGATGTACAGCACCTCACGGTGCCCGTCATGGCGGTGCGAACCGGTCATCAGACCGGCCCCGAAGTCATACTCCTACTCCCATGTGCTCAGCCAACTCTGCGATCAAGGAAGGCGGCGCACCCCGTGTGCGACGCAGCACGTTCGACATCACCTCGTGGGCGATCGGCCGGCACCGGATCTCGGAGGGCGCCAGCCGGTCACCGCGCAGCAGCATCTCCCCGGCGTTGGCCAGGTCGCCGATCTGGGCGTAGCCCCGGGCCAGGTCCAGCAGGTGATGGGCCCGGCGTTCCGGCAGCAGGGCGTCGAAGGCCGGGTTCTGGAGCTTCGCCAGGTGCAGCTCCACGGCCTGGCCCCCGTCGCCCAGCTCCACGGCGGCCGCCGCCCGGTGCAGGATGACATTGGTGGGACCGAATGAGGTCCAGTAGTGGTTCTGGTCGCCGCCGAGTTCCCGGGCCGCGTCCTCGGCGCCCTGGAGCAGGTCCTCGACGGTGGCGGAGTCACCGATGCGGGCGGCGGCCATGGCCCCCTGGAGCAGCAGCATCCCGTAGACCGAGAGTCGTTGCGGGGTCCTGTCGTTCTGCCCACCGGGAGCCAGTTGGTTGGCGATCCTGACGTTCAGTTCCAGCGCGGGACGGGCCCGCCCCAACGAGGCCAGGGCGTTGCACACCCGGGTCGTGGCGACTCCGGCGAGCAGCAGGTCGTCGGCGCGCTGGGCGACCGCGATGGACCGGTCCGCGGCCAGCCAGGCCAGCTCGCACTCCCCCAGCTTGCGCAGCACCGAGGAGGCGATCTGGTAGACCTGCGCGAGCAGGTCGGCGGCCGGCCGCGCCTGATCGCCGCCGTAGGCGGCGTCGGCCGCCTGGGCGTCGCGCACCAGCTTGGGCAGGGCCCGGATCAGCAGGCCGTAGCGGCCGTACTGGTAGGTCAGCCAGGCGTGGGTGACCGCCTTGCCCAGGTCCGCCAGGGTGGGCGGGCAGGGTGCGGCGTCGAAGTACGCGCTGACCGCGTCGTACCGCTCCAGGGCCGCCCGGATCTCCTCGACCTCGAACGGCTCGATGCAGTGCAGGGTCTCACCGCGTCGTTCCGGGTCCTTGCCGAGCAGCAGTTGCACGTCCATCTGCAGGATGTCGGCGATCTCGTGGAGGACGGAGAACTTGTCCAGCCGACGTACCCCGCGTTCGACCTTGTCGACCCAGCTCTTCGACTTGCCCAACCGGTCGGCGAAGACCTGCTGCGACATTCGTCGTCGTCCTCGCCAGTAGGCCACCCGTCGCCCGATGGGTAGTTCGTCCATCTCCCAGTCCTTCCTAGATGGAGCCTCGGCCGATCGCCGTAGGCCGTTTCGCGGGCGTGGTGAGCCGTCCGTCTTCAGGTTTCCGCTGGTCGCACTGGTTGTACGTCATCCGTACGGCCAGTCCTCATAGCTTTCGTGCAAGTTGCATCAGCCACTCGTCAGGCCAACGATCGTCAACGATGACAGTGACGGTGCTCTACGTGACAGTTGCCGGCCGGTCCGGCGAGGGGAGATGGCACCAATGTGGGGGAACGTCGGACCTCGGGTGGCACATCTGTCGCCGTTGGAACGGGTACGACTGCGCCGGGTGGCGGTGCGGTACGCGATGCACGGCTGGGAGGTGACCCCCGGTGCCTGCCTGGCGCGCAGCCGCTTCGTCTGCGGGCGGGCCGGCTGCCCGACGGTCGGCTGCCATCCGGCCCTGGAGAACTGGGAGCACGCCGCGAGCGCCGATCCGGCCCGGGTGGCGAACTGGTGGCGGGCCCGGCCGTACAGCGTACTGCTGCCCACCGGGCACTCCTTCGACGTGCTGGAGATCCCCGCCGACCTGGGGCGCCGCGTCCTGGAAGCGGTCCGCGCCCATCCGGCCGGTCCGGGCGTACGCGGACCGGTGCTGATCACCCCGACCGGGCGGTGGATGTTCCTGGTACGCCCGGGCGACCCGCTGCGTCCCGAGTTGGAGCACTGTCTACAGGTGGTACGGCACGGTCCCGGCTCCTGGATCGCCGCACCCCCCACCCGGCTGCCCGAGGGTCAGGTCCGCTGGGTGGTGGCTCCGGAACAGGCCCGCTGGCAACTGCCCGACTCCTACCTGGTGCAGAACACCCTGATCGGCGCCCTGCGGGCCACCGGGGTCAACCTGGTGCCGGCGCTGGTGCCCGGTCATCTGCCGCTGCCCCGCCGGGGCGGATGAGCGGTCGCCTTCCCGGACAGCGACGCCACCCGTGCGCCGGTCGTTGAACACCACGACGGCGCGTCAGCGCCGGGAGCGGGGATCGGCGATGTCCACGGACGACACCACACACCACCCGAACGGTGCCGAGCCGCCACGGCGGCACCGACCCGGCCGACGGTGGGCCGCCACCCGCCCGCCGGGGGCGCGCCCCGGGTCACCCAGACCGCTCGGCACCCGCCCCGCGACCACCCACCGGCCGATGCGCTGGCTGTGACCGGGCCTGGGACCTCCTGCCCTTTTGCGGCTGTAACGGGGGCAAACCGCACGAGCGGCCCGACTGGTGGGCAGAAAATCCCGGGCCGGGCGGCCCGAGCTGCCGGGGGAAAGTAGCAGCAGGAGAAGCGCGTGAGCCGTGACCCCAGTGGGTATTCCGCCTCGCCGTTGCTGAACGCGTGAGGGGAAGGCACATGCTCAGCAAAGAGGATCAGCGCAGGTTCGATCAGATCACCCGCAATCTACGGGAGAGTGACCCGGCGTTCTTCGCCCGGCTCGACAACCGGGCCCGGGGTCGACGAGGGCGGTGGCTGCTGCTGTTGACCATTCTGCTGTGGGCGGCGCTACCGGCGACGACCGTGGCGTTCGGCCGACTGACCGGGGCGATCTTCGCCGCGGTGCTGCTGACCAACGCGGTACTCATGTGGCGGTTCCGCCGACGCTGGCTCTGAACACCGCCGCGGCTCGACCGGACCGCTCACTCACCAAGCTGGCGGTACGCCTGCCGCAGCCGCTCCAGCAGACCCGGTCCACCGATCGCCGGTGCGGGTGCACCGAGCTGCCGCAACAGCAGATCCGGACGGCTCGCCAGGCTGGGCGGGCGATCCGGCAGGGGCACCGGCGGCAGCCAGAACCGGTCGAGGGTCTCCGCCAAGGGCGCGACAGGCAGGTCGGCGAGGGCTCGCACCGCCCCGGCCGCCGGCCGACCCACACCGGACTCGACTGGCGGTTCGTCCGTCGACTCGGTGACTGCCGGCTGGCCTGCCGACTCGGTGGCTGGTGGGCGGGTGGGGTCCGGCTCGGTGTGGGCGCCGCGCAGCGCGCGGAGCCGGTCGAGCAGGTCCTGGCGGCTGCGGCCGCGCCAGTGCAGCAGGGCGAACGGATCCGCGTCGAAGGCCTCGGCGAGCAGGTAGAAGGTGGCCGCCAGGTGTTTGCAGGGGATTGCCCCGTCCGGGCAGGAGCAGCGTTGCTCCAGCTCGGTCACGGTGGCCGGGAACAGGGGCGCGCTGGCTGCGGCGAACAGCTCCTCCAGCTCGGCCGGCAGATCACCGGCCAGCAGCCGGGCGCTGAAGAACGCCTGCGCGGCCAGTTGGGCCTCGATCCGCTGCCACAGCGGGTCCGGAAACCGCGGCAGGGCGATGTGGACCTGGTACGGCCGGGGTCGGGAGCCCTGCACCGACGCGCTCACCATGCCGGGGGCGATGTCGAGGCGTACCACCTGACCGGCGCGGGCGTACGCGCGGCCCCGGGTCAGTCGGGTGCCGAGGGCGAAGGACTCCAGCACCTCCAGGAACCGCCGCGACCACCAGGACACCCCGATGGCGCCTCGGGCGCTGCGGGCCCGCAGCCCGCCCTCGACCCGGCGTGGCCGCCCGTAGTCGGCGAACCGGCCGGTGGGACCGGTCACTGCGCCACCGCCCCGGCCTCCAACTGGAACAACTCGCGCAGCTGGCCGCTGGAGAGTTCGGTGATCCACTGTTCGCCGGCGCCGACCACGGAGGCGGCCAGCCCCCGTTTGTCCGCGATCAGGGCCGCGACCTTCTCCTCCACCGTCCCGGCACAGACGAACTTGCGGACCTGCACCCGGCGGCGCTGGCCGATCCGGAAGGCCCGGTCGGTGGCCTGGTCCTCCACGGCCGGGTTCCACCACCGGTCGACATGCACGACATGGTTGGCGGCGGTCAGGGTCAGCCCGGTGCCACCGGCCTTGAGGGAGAGCACGAACAGGGCCGGGCCGTCGTCGGACTGGAACCGGGTCACCAACTCGTCCCGGTCGGCCTTGCCGAGGCCGCCGTGCAGGAACAGCACCTCCCGGCCGAAGCGGGCCGACAGGTGGCCGCGCAGCATCCCGCCGAACTCCGCGTACTGGGTGAACATCAGGGCCTTCTCCCCTGCCGCGAGTACCTCGTCGAGGATCTCCTCCAACCGGGCCAGCTTGCCGGAGCGCCCGTCCAACGCCGAACCGTCGCGCAGCAACTGGGCGGGATGGTTGCAGACCTGCTTGAGCCGGGTCATCGTGGCCAGCACCAGGCCGCGCCGCTCGATGCCCTCGCTGCTCTCGATCCGGGCCATCATGTCGTCGACCACCACCTGGTAGAGCGCCGCCTGCTCGGCGGTCAGGTTGCAGACGACCTCCATCTCCAGCTTCTCCGGCAGATCCGAGATGATCGACGAGTCGGTCTTGAGTCGGCGCAGCACGAACGGGCCGGTGATCCGGCGCAGCCGCTCGGCGGTCTCGGTGTCACCGTGCCGCTCGATCGGCTCGGCGAAGCGCTTACGGAAGGTCGCCGCCGGGCCGAGCAGCCCCGGGTTGGCGAACTGCATGATGGACCACAGATCGGCCAGCCGGTTCTCCACCGGCGTACCGGTCACCGCGATCCGGTGCCGGGCGGGCAGCGTACGGACCGCCTCGGCCTGCCGGGTGGCGGCGTTCTTCACCGCCTGCGCCTCGTCGAGCACCACCCGGTGCCAGTCGACCCCGGCCAGGTCCGCCGCGTCCCGGGCCGCCGTCGGATAGGTGGTGAGCACCAGATCCGCGGCCTGCACGGCGTCGCCGAACTCGGCGCCCCGGGCCCGCTGCGCGCCGTGGTGCACATGCACCCGCAGCTCCGGGGTGAACCGGGCCGCCTCCCGCTGCCAGTTGCCGACCAGCGACATCGGACACACCAGCAGGGTCGGCCCGGCCTGCGGCGGGTCGGCCGCGAACAACGCCAACAGCTGCACCGTCTTACCCAGGCCCATGTCGTCGGCGAGCACCCCGCCCAGCCCCAGCGACTGGAGGAAGGTCATCCAGGAAAGACCCCGACGTTGGTACGGCCGCAGGGTGCCGGCGAACGAGGGCGGCTCGGTCAGCGGGGCCAGCCGCTGCTCCACCGACCCGGCCAGCAGATCCCCCAACGCCCCGTCGGCGCTGACCTCCAGCACCGGCAGGGCGTCCGGCTGTTCGGCGTCGGCGAGCCCCAGCCGGAGCAGGTCGGCGACGGTCAACTCGCCGGTGGAGCGCAGCAGCCGCAGACCGGCGGCGAGCCGCTTGGGATCCAGTTCCACCCAGCGCCCCCGCAGCCGTACCAGCGGGGTCTTCAGGTCGGCCAGGTGGGCCAACTCCTCCGCGGTCAACGGCTGATCGCCCAGGGCGATCTCCCAGCGGTAGTCGACGAGCGCCGTCAACCCGACCCGCTCACCGGCGCCGGTCACCGTGCCGGGTGCGGTACGGGAACTGGCCCGCAGCCGCGCGCCGAGCCGTGCCGAGGGCCGCTGCCACCACGAGGGCAGCAGCACGGTGAACCCGGCCGCGTGCAGCATCGGGGCACCTTCGCGCAGGAACCGGTGGGCCCCTTCGGCGTCCAACTCCAACGCCTGCGGGGTGGCCGTCCGCAGCGCCGTGTCCACCTGTGGCCACAGCCTGCTGGCCCGACCCAGCTCGGCCAGCAGGGTCTCCTGCGGGCTGTCCACCATGGGCATGGCCGCACCGCGCCAGATGTCGGCGGCGTCGACATGGGTACCCGAGTCGTCGGCCGCGCGGAGTCCGAACTCCACCCGCCAGGTCTCCCCGGTCGCCACGACGGCGTCCGGGTCGGCGGGTACCACGGTCAGGGGCTCCTCGATCTCGTCGTCGGCCGGTTCGACGAGCCGGAAGCTGGCCCGTACCGCCCCGCCGGCCGCGTCCCGCTGCCAGGTCTCCAGTTCGTCGCGCAGGACCTGCAACCCCGCCGGTTCGGCGGTGAACTCGCGCTGGGGGCCGGTGAGCGCGGCGAGCCAGGCCGTCACCGCACCCTCGCGGCGGGCCCCCCGGGTCAGGGTGGTCTGCGGCAGCGCCGCCCGCACCGCCGCGTCGGTGAGCACATCGAGCGCGTCCCCCACCAGCAGCCCCGGCCCCGGATCCCCCTGCCCGGACCCCACCCGCCCACCGGCCCCGGCCTTCCCCGCAGGCACGCCTGCCTGCGTCACGGGCAGGTCCGGCTGTGTCGCGCGCGGGGCCGGTTGGGCCGGCCTTCCGGGTGGCTCCGCCGCGGTCGGCATCGTGGGCAGGTCCACCTCGACCACCGCGCGGGCGGCCGGTGGTAGGGCCAGCGCCAACGCCCGGGCCCAGGCGGCGTCGGTGCCGGTGAGCAGGGGTCGCCACAACGCACGGGCCCCGGCCTCGTCCCCGGCGCCCCGGGCGCGACTACCGGGGGCGGGGCGCGAAGAGGCCGCCCGGCGAGACCCTGGACCGGAAGTGGTGCGAGCCGCCCGGCCAGAGGCCGCCGTGCGGGTGGCCGCAGGAACCGTCGGGGTGGGCAGGAGGGTCAGGCCGGGCAGGACCCGGCCCCGGGTGGCCAGGTCGGCGGCGAAGGTGGCCAACTCCGCCAGGTGCCGCAGGGTCGCACCGGGTACGGCGGCCAACTCGTCGAGGGCACGCAGCAACGGCAGGGCCGCATCCGGGGCGTACCCCAGGATGGGCACCCGCCACCCGGCGAGGGTGACCGGGCCGCGGGCCGGTTCCACGACGGTGGTCCGGACCAGTTCCGGGGAGTCGACCGGTGATCCGGAGCGGGTGGGCAGGCGCAGCAGCGCGGTGCCGAGATCGGTCGGCTCGGCGGCCTCCCCGGACACCGCGACCAGGGTGGCGTGATCAGCGGCGAAGGGGTGCGGACGCTCCCGGGGTACCCGACCGGGACGTCGGGGGGCCTGCGGCGCCAAGGTGCTGTCCTCGCCCCAGACGGCGAGCCCTCGGCCCGGCAGCCACATCCCGTGGACGACCAGCACCCACACTCCCCCTTGCTGAACGGAAGGGCCCCTTCTCAACGCCTCCGGGGACCCCGCTTGACACCTGGATCAGGATAGGCCGACCCCGCCGACCACCTTCGCCGTGGCCGTGGCCGCGAGCAGGATTGCATGATCGCGCTCGATCCGGGATCGAGTGGCTATCCTCGGCTCCGAGGCCACTCGAACCTACATCGAGCACGATCATGGCCTGCCCACCGACGCGACCCTGGCGTGCCGGCGTGCCAGCGGGCACGGCTGATGCTGTGGGGTCAGAGGGCGCCGGTGGCGCCGTCGGTGAGTTCCCGGAGGATGTCGGCGTGTCCGACGTGCCGGGCGGTCTCCTCGATCATGTGCACCAGGATCCAGCGCACCGACACCTCGCCGAGCTGCGGGTGTGGCACGACATGGTCGAGGTCGAAGCGTCCCACGATCTCCCGGGACCGGCCACAAACCTGTTGGTAGTCGGCGACCAGCCGCTCCGCGGTGTCGCCCTCGGCGAGGGTGAAGCTGGCCAGCGCGGACTCCTCGGTGGTCGGGAAGGTCTCTCCCGGCGAGGGTTCCAGCAGGATGTGGAACCAGTTGTACTCGATCTCGGTGAGGTGTTTGACCAGCCCGGCGAGGGTGGTCGCCGAGGGCAGCAGCCGGCGGGCCGCGTCGGCGTCGGCAAGCCCCTGGACCTTGCGCAGCAGGACCGCCCGGTGGAAATCAAGGAAGGATTCGAGGATCTCCCGCTCCCCGGCGGTCCGGTTCACCACGGGTCCGAGCGTCGGGTCGATCGCAATCTCCGCCATGTCGACACGCTATCCCCCTCCGCCGGGTCGACCTACGAGCGAGCCGGTGCGCCGAGGTGTATCCGCTGCGGTGACGCGGCACACGGGGCAGGATGGGCGCATGGCAGCAACGGTTGAGATCCCGCTGGTGGGCGGTTCGGCAGACGGCCAGCACGTCACCGTCGAGTTGGATCCGAACAATCGGCCCCCGTTGACCCACCATCACATGGGGTCGGGGGGCCTGGCCGAGGCGGACATCTACGAGCTCGAAATGGTCGATGCCGAGGCCCGGCAGTGGTGTTACCGCTGGCGCGGCCCGGCCGTCTGACCGCGCCCGCCAGCCGCCTACCTCCGCCGGCACCGGCCGCAGAGTCCGCAAGAACCGCTCAGCCACCTCCGGCAAGAACGGCCCAGGCGCCGTCGGGCGAGAACCGCTCAGCCACCTCCGAGCAAGAGCGGCCCACGCGAGCGCGGCTCAGGCGCCGACCTTGACCAGGGAGCGGTGGCGCAGGCTATCCAACACCGCCCGGGTCACCTGGGAGGTGCCCCGGGCCTCCTCGCAGACCTGGGCCACCCGCTGGGCGGTGGTCTCGGCCCGCTGTTCACGTTCGTCCCACAGTTGGTCGACCTCGGCCAGCAACGGGCCCTCCACCTCCCGCTCCACCCCGCGCAGGGCCGGCACCCCCAGTCGCTGGGCCAGGTCGAAGACCTTGCCGGCGTACGGCAGGGGGAGAAACGGCGTACCCATCGTCGCGGCGAAGATCAGGAAGTGCAGCCGCATCCCGACCGCCAGGTCCAGGTGACGCATCAGACCGACCACCTGCTGCGGGCTGTAGGTGCCGTGCAGGATCCGGCCCCGCTCGGCGGCGATCATGTGCGACAGCACCCCGTGGGAGTGCCGGATGTCGTCGCGTTCCATCGGCACGAACAACACGTGCGCGTCTATCCGGTGCACCAGGAAGTCACCGATCTGGGCGAGCAGGCGGTGGTAGCCGTCCACGTCGAGTCGTTCCGCGGCCCGGCCCGGCTCCCGCACACTCATCCCGACCAGCCGCTTGCCGGCCGGTACCCCCTCCTCGCGCAGCAGTTGCGCCGGGAACTCCTCCGGTTGCAGCAGGAACGCCGGGTCGGCGGTGACGGTGATCGGGTTGAGCAACCCGGCCTCTTCCAGCACCATCCGCGACTCCTGATCGCGTACGGTCACCTGGGTGGCACCGGCCAGGGTTTCGCGCACCATGCCGGTGTCCACCATGTCGCTCAGGGGCCCGACCCCCACCGCGTAGGTCAGCACCGGTAGACCCCGTTCCTGCGCGACCCGGACGACCCGCAGGTACCGGCGGGCCTCCTTGTCGTAGAGGATCCCGCCACCGCCGAGAATGAGCAGGTCGAGCTGGGACAGTACGAGGGCGGAGTCGGTGCGGCTGACCCCTTCCCACGGCACGGCCTCCACATATGGGTGGGCGACCTTGGTGTGTGCGGGGTTGCGCGAGAAGACGATGATCCGAGCGTTGGGCTCCTGCTGACGCAGATCGGTCAGCAGGCCGGTGAGGATGGCCTCGTCGCCGAGGTTACGGCCGCCGTATGAGCCGAGCACGCCGATGGTCAGTCCGCCACGCGTCATCCGTCGCTCCTCCCCAGGTGCGTCGGATCAAGGTTTCCCCGCTGCACCGCCGAACAGTCATCGCCGGGCCGCCGGGCCACCCTCCGGGCCGGGGTGGCTGCCTCAGCCTCCGGGCGGGACTCCCCCGGCCAGGCGGGACACCAGGGCGGCGACGACCTCATCCGGGTCGAATCCGGTGTCGATCGAGGTGGTGAGCAGGTCGAGCAGGAGCCCGTCCACGGCGTAGCGCAGCAGGGCCACCTCGAACGCGCCGCCGGGCAGGCCGGCGGCCAGGTGGTACGCGACATCGGCGCGGTAGCCCCGACGCAGGGTGTCGCCGAGGATGCGGGCCAGGTCGGGGCGGCGGACCGACTCCAGACGCAGTTCGATCAGGGCACGGGTGAGTTCCGGGTGCCGGGTGGTCCGCTCGACGATGTACCGGACATAGTCCGTGAGCAGGGCCGGGGAGGGCGGGCGGGCGGCCAGTTCCGCCACGACGGTGTCGTCCGGTGCGAACCGCTCGAAGATCCGCTCCCCGAGGGCCCCGAGCAGGGCGTCCCGGGAGCGGAAGTAGTTGACGGCGGTGCCGATCGGCACCCCCGCCTCGGCGTCCACGGCCCGGTGGGTCAGCCCCCGGGCGCCGTGGGCGGCCAGCACCCGCAGCCCGGCGTCCGCCAGGGCCGCCCGCCGCTCCGGGTTGCGTGCCACCGGAAAACCCTAACAGCAACCACAACATCTGTTGTACGTTGACACAACCACAACATCCGTAGTGATTGGAGTACCCCTTGCGTAAGCTCGTCTACTACGTGGCCAGCACCATCGACGGCTTCATCGCCGCCCCGGACGGGTCGTACGACTTCTTCGACCTGCACCCCGACCCGGCAGGCCCCCTGGTGACGCGGTGGCCGCAGACCTTCCCGACCTTCGCTCACCAGCAGCTCGGCATCGACCGACCGCAGGGCCGGTTCGACACGGTCCTGATGGGCCGAGCCACCTACGAGCCCGCCCTGCACCTGGGCGTCACCAGCCCGTACGCCCACCTCAAGCAGTACGTCTTCGCCCGCTCGCTGCCCCCCTCCGAGGACCCGGCGGTGGAGATCGTCTCCGGCGATCCGGTGACCTTCGTCCGCGACCTCAAGGGCCGTCCCGGCGCCGACATCTGGCTCTGCGGCGGCGGCCGGCTCGCCGGTCAACTCGTCTCCGAAGTGGACGAGTGGGTGGTCAAGGTCAACCCCGTCGTCGCCGGCAGCGGCATTCCGCTGGTCGACCACTCCTTCACCCCACAGCGCCTGACCCTGGTGGACACCATCCCCGCCGGGCGCGGAGTCGTCCTCCTGCACTACACCCGATGACCACCGCCGCCCTCGCCCCTCGCTCGCTCGCCCGCCCGGCAACTTAGGGGATGTTGCTGCCTCGGCACGCGGGTCAGGCAGCAACATCCCGGAAGTTGCCACCACGGCAGACCCCGGCGGGTGATGGGGGTGGATTGTCGGTGGCGGGACTTAGCATCGTCGACATGGCGACTCGGCTGGTGCAGATCAATATGAAGGCTCGGGACGACGACGCGCTGGGCCGCTTCTGGGCGCAGGTGCTCGGGTGGGGGGTCTCCAGCGAGGGGCCGAGGGTGACCAACCTCGAACCGGAGGATTCCGTCTACCCCGACCCCGTCGCCGTCTGCATCGACCTCGTCGCCTACCCGGACGACCCCAAGACGGTGAAGAACCGCGTGCATGTCGACCTCGCCACCACCTCGGCGGCCCATCATGCGGAATTGATCGCCCGCCTGACGGAACTCGGGGCGACCCCCGCCGACATCGGCCAGGGTGACGTGCCGTGGACGGTCATGGCCGACCCGGAGGGCAACGAGTTCTGCGTACTGGACTGGCGCACCTCGCCCCGAGACACCGGACCGATCGCGGCGATAGTGGCCGACTGCACGGACCCCCGGGCCATGGTCGACTTCTGGGGCAACGCCATGGACTGGACCGTGCACGAGGTCACCGACCACCACGCGGTGTTGCGCTCCGCCAAGGGCGTCGGCCCCTACCTGCGGTTTGTCCGTACCCCCGACGTGAAGACGGTGTGGAATCGCGTCCACCTCGACGTCCGCCCGTACCCCGGTGACGACCTGGCGGCCGAGGCGGCCAGGCTGCGGACGCTCGGCGCCACCCCCGTCGACCTGGACGACGATGTCCACTGGAAGGTCCTCGCCGACCCGGAGGGCAACGAGTTCTGTCTGCTCACCCCGCGCTGACCCGACCCTCCGGCACACCGCCGTCGAACATGGCGCGGCCAGCAGCGGCGCTACCGCGATGGACGACGCCATGCGCCGAGCGCTCGGCAAGCGCGACGGTCGGCTCTCGCGAGGTGATCGACTCCGTTACGCCGTAATGGCGGTTTCCGGCTCGCCTGGACTCCGCCGTTTCGCCGTAACGGTGCGGGCACCCCGGCTCCACCGCCGTTGGTGCTGGTGGGCGCGGCAGGTTTCGAACCTGCGACCCCTCGCTTGTAAGTTCTGGGCGCTTCGTCCGCCGGGGTCCGTCCGCATCACTGACCTCAGGCCGGCGTCCGGCGTCGGTCCTCACTGAGTGGCTTCGTCCGCGCCTGTTGCTGTCACCGTTGCTGTCGACAGATAGCCGCGCGCTCGGATCAATCATCCTCGTCCAGGAGCCAAACGCCCCCGGCGGGCCCAGGCAGTCCGATGATGACGAAACGACCCGAAACGGTGTAATACCCTCAGATTCGAGGGTGCCTTGGCTCCCCGGTTGCGCATCAACGTCAGGCACTGTCGCTAGCTCCTGACATCTCCTGTCATGTTGGCGACAGGCAAAACACCTGTATCCCCTACGGTTCGTAGACTCCATTAGCAATCTCCGACATTGTATTTGCTTAGGGCGGAACTCGACTTGTCGAACAAAAGAACAACTTTCCGGCAGAGATCTTGGGGTGCATGGGCGGGTGACCTGCGAGAACTAGAGGCTATTGCCGGCATACTTCGGGAGAGCACCCGAGAGCGCCAGCAGACAGCCGCGAAGGAACTGGAAGATCTCATTGAGAGCATCGGCAATGAGTCGCAAAAGGACGTCTCCGATCTAATCAGAAGCAAACTGAACAAGCTCAAGGCCTCCCACGAAAGAATCCTTACGGGGAAAGTCGAACTCTTCGTTCGCCTAGACGTTGAGGATCAACACGAGACAGTTTCGGGGCAAGTGGCCGAAGTGCTTTCGGAGCTTGACAGGCGTAGCACCAAGTCAGTCACGATGACCGCGAGCCCCTACCGATACCTGGCAGGAGATATTCATGATGTTGAGCAAGACGAAAACTCATCCCTGACCGAAGGGATCTATGTCCACCTAGGCAGTGGCGGACAGTTCAACCTCGTAGGAGCCGAGGTCCGGGTTTCGTCACCTGACACCGGATGGGCTCGATCAACCTTCGCCAGGCTAGTAGATGAAATTGAGAAAGGAGTACCTCGGTGGGCGCGCCTTCGTAAGCACATCATGATCCCCTTCGCCTTTCTCACTTCGGCATTTACCATATTAGGATTCGCTATTGGGTACTCACTTCAGGCCTACTGGAACGATTGGTGGCTGGCACCCTTCGGTGGAGCCTTCCTGGGCTTCATGAGCATTCCTTTTGCGTATGGAGAAAAGCTGTTTGGATGGCTATTCCCACCCTTTGAGGTAACGGGAGAAGGAAGTCAATCTTCCGGAGGTCGGAGAATAGCCTTCCTGACATCTGTCCTGATTTCAATTCCGATAGGCGTATTCGTTAACTCGATATCTTGAGTGGTCTCCATCCCGTCTGCCGTCGACCCGCCCTTCTGGGGAGCGGGCCGCCGCCCGGCCCGCCACGTCAAGACGGCCTTGACGGCTCGTACGGACGCTGGCGGGTCGGGCGGTGGTCTGCTCGGCTTGCCCGGGTCGACGGCAGACGGGATGGCTCCCACCGCAACCACCCACAGACCGCAAGCCGCCGACGGACCCCCGGCCATCCTGGAGCCGGAGCGCCCCCGCCGGAGGCGCAGTAACCGCAACCCGGCCATCAGCCCGCCGGCCGCCGACGGACCCGGCGTGCGCTCTCCTATGCCGCGCGGTGCTCGCCGCGCGGCCCGGCCGGCTGCCGGCCCCACTACCCCACCGGGAAACGGCTTGTCGTCATGCGGCGGCCCACCGGGCTACCCGCCCTCCGCGCCAGCCGCCGGGCGTGTTGCGTGGCCGGAGTCGGAGCGCCAGCGGAGCGACGGACGCGCGCCCAGGCGGCGGCGCGTGCGGCCCGTTCAGGGCCGCCTTGAAGACGTACAGAAAGTTTGAACCACATCACCGGCAGCCGGCCGCCTCGTGCCGTCGCCGAGCGGACACAGGATGGTGCGGACCTCGCGCGCTCCGTACCCTGGCGGCATGGCCGACCTCGTCGATACCGCTCGGGAAGTTGCGCGACATCTGTTGGAGACTCCGCTGCCTCGTCGATGGAGTCACGTCCAGGCGGTGGCCGCCAAGGCGGACCGGATCAGCGCAGCGGTACCGGTCGAGGATCGTGCGGTGCTCGTGGCGTCGGCGTGGCTGCATGACGTTGGCTATAGCCCCGACCTGGTCGACACCGGCTTTCACTCGCTCGATGGAGGCCGCTGGCTGCGGCGGGAGCGGTTCAACGAGCGGATTGCCGCCCTGGTGGCTCACCACTCCTGCGCCTGGCTGGAAGCCGAAGAGCGTGGGCTCGGTGAGGTCCTGGCCGCCGAGTTCACTCGGGAGGAAACCGCAGTAACTGACGCGCTCTGCTTCTCGGACATGACGACGGGGCCGGACGGGCAAGACTTCGAGGTGTTGGAGCGGCTGGCGGAGATTCGGTCGCGGTACGGGCCGGAGCACCTGGTTACCCGGTTCATCGGCCGGGCGGAACCGGAGATGGTCGCCGCTGTGCAGCGGACTCAACAGCGGCTTGTCGGCAGCGTTCCTCAGCCGATGTAGGGCTCGGCTCGGTCCTCGTAGCCGTGGGTGATTCGGAGCAGGGTCGACGGGTGGATGTCGTAGACGGCCAGCTCGTCGCGGGCCACCCAGCGGACTTCGCTTGACTCGTCGCTTGGGGTCGGGGTGCCGTTGACGGGTGCGGCGCGGAAGCAGAGCGAGAACTGCTGTCGTACTTCGCCGTCCGAGTAGGCGACTACGTGGCCTGGGTCGGAGTAGACGCCGACGATGCCGGTCACCTCGACCGTGATGCCGGTTTCCTCGTGGGTCTCCCGGACCGCTGTCTCTGCGACCGACTCGCCGATCTCCTGGCCACCGCCGGGCAGGGACCATAGGCCGTTGTCGGTGCGCTGGATGAGCAGCACTCGCCCCTGCTTGTCGCGGACGAAGACGGAGACGGCCACGACGATGCTGTTGGCCTTCGGCGCGTTCGGGTCGTGGTAGTGCTCGGTCCTCGCCATGTACCTAGGGTGCCACCTCGTGGCCTGGCTGCGCTTTCGATGCGCGGAGCACTCTGTCGAAGCTGTCGGAGTAGGTTCGGAATAGGTCTCCGCCGTTGAGCTTGCGCAGGTGCATCACGGGCGCGTGTGGTGCCGGGAACCCGAGTACGTGCATGTTCACGAGCATCTCGTCGTCAAAACGGTAGATCGAGTTGTACAGGGTCGTCTCGTGGTAGCGCACCGTGACCTTGTCCGCGCCTTTAAGCTGGTTGTAGTACTGCTCGACCTGTCGGATCTTTGCGGCCATGACTCCGGGTCCGCCTTCCTCGACGCTTCTCCGTTCGATCGCGGCGCTGGTCGGGTCACCAAGCAGAATGGTCACTTCGACCCCGTCCTCAGCTTTTTGACGCAAGGTGTCGATAAGTCTCGGGTCCTGCTCTACGAGAAAGAGTCCGGCGTAGGCGAGTACGTCAATCCGCTTCTCGGCTCGCTCGATCAGTTGATGCCACAGGTCGTACGGCACCGATGAGCGACGGGTGTAGAGGTGAACCATCTCGCTCTGGCCGATTTTCGACGCCTTCTCCGGGGTCACGGCTCTCGGCCAGAGGTAGGGCACATCCATTCGCACCATCGCCGCGATGGCGTGCTGATGGCGTGGATACGGCGTGCGGTCCTGCGTGATCCACCGTTCCACCGTCTTCGGGTCGACGCCGATTCGCTCGGCCACCGCGACCGGAGTCAGGCCGTTTCGCAGGATGGCATCGCGCAGCCGTTCGTTCGCCATCGAACCCTCCTCAAGGGACGACTAGGGACGCATCCATGCTAACCAAGACGTCCTTTAGTCGTCCAGCCCTTCGGATGGGCTGTCTCCTGGAATCGGGGAGTCTCTTTTCCAGAGAGGCCACGAGCAAGAGTCCACCGGGGACGAGCTCAACGACTGGCCCGAGACACAGGAGGTC
This sequence comes from Micromonospora sp. DT229, assembly GCF_049844505.1. Taxonomy (NCBI): domain Bacteria; kingdom Bacillati; phylum Actinomycetota; class Actinomycetes; order Micromonosporales; family Micromonosporaceae; genus Micromonospora; species Micromonospora sp. DT229. The sequence goes on from NZ_JBNCLD010000013.1 coordinate 59,952, forward strand.
TTTAAGTGAAGCTGTACGTGGACACCAAGGCGAAGCAGGTGACGGTGTCGAAGGACCCGGAGCCGAAGAACGACCAGAACGGCAATCAGCGGTCGGAGAAGGGAACGGGCCGGCTCATGTGGTCCACCCAGGTCTTCGTTCTCGACGAGAACGGCGGTGAGGTCATCACCATCACCACGGCGGGTGAGAAGCCGAGTGTGATGGTGGGGCAGCTCATCGAGGTCGAGCAGTTGGAGGCCATCCCGTGGGCGACCAACGGGCGTAACGGCGTCGCGTTCCGTGCGATCTCGCTGAAGCCGAAGGCTGGTGCCTCGGCCAAGTAAGTCCTTCGCACAGCGTGCTGTGTGAAGCCTGCGGTGTCTCCTCGCGCATCTGCGCGTGTAGCGGTCTGATGGTCCGCTGATCTGTTCCATGACGTCCGGAAACGGTTCTGGCTCGCACGTTTCCGGCCGGTGGCCATGTCAGGTGGTCACAACCCTATGAGGCGCGGGGTCGGTACTGGCTCGCATACCTGCCGACCCCGCCTGCCTTCCAACCCGTCCGCCCCTTTTCTCTCTTGGGGAGTGGTTGTCGTGCTCATTTCCGCTGTCGTGTTCGCCGTCGTCGCGGCGACGTTCTACGCCGGTCACCAGGTGGCCGATCACGTGTTCGGCCAGTCCGACAAGCAGGCCGCGCACAAGGCCGCGCCGGGCTGGCACGGCTGGCGTCATCTGCTGGGCCACGTCGTGGCCTATCACCTCGTGGTGGTGGTCATGTTGGCCGTCACCATCGTCGCGTTGGAGCTGCCCGTCACTGCCCTCGGCCTCGTCGCCGGGCTGGGTTTCTCCGCGATCAGTCACGCGATTCTCGACCGGCGTTGGCCGGTCAGGTGGCTGCTGACCCACACCGGCAGTAGCGATTTCGCGGACCGTCAGGCCCCGATCTGCGGGATGTACCTGGCCGACCAGTCCCTACACGCCGCGTGCCTGTGGGCGTCGTCCCTGCTCATCGCCTGTCTCTAAACCCCTCAACGAAGGGAGCCCTGTGATGGGCAAAAAGTATCTGTTCAGCGAGGACAGCAACGGCCGGACCCGTGAGGTCAAGGTCGATCCGAAGCACCTCGACAAGCAGATCCGCGAGGAACGCGCTGCCGGGCGTACCCCGACCGTTCTCGACGAGGACGAGCGCATCCGCTTCGGGCTGCTCGCCCAGAAGCTGCGGGACAACAGCTGACCTTCGGTCAGCGTTCCGGAATTTCGAGCACGGGGCCGGTACTGGCTCGCAACCTGCCGACCCCGGGCTCTCCAACCCATCCACCCCAATCACTTGGGAGGACGTGTTATGTCCAAGTCTAGCTCTCGCCGCCCGTTTGGCGGGAAGTCAACCGGAACGGTAACGGTCATCGAGGCCCGCGTTCATCGTTCCTGGGCTCGGAACGCCCGGATGGCGTTCGTCCTGACGGCGGTCATCGTCGGTCTGTTGGCGGCTGTGGTAGCCGCTTCGTACATGCACCCGATTCTCGCCCTGTTCGTCGGTGTGTTCGTCGGCGTGCCGCTGGGTGGGATCGTGTGGGTGCTGGTCCGTGTCTGGCCGGTGATCCGGCTGTTGTGGTGGTGGACCCCGGAAATCGTCCTCACCGGTCTGCTCCTGACCGGCTGGGTCCAACTCGCCGCGAACACTTCGACGTTGGTGACGTTGCTCGTTGTCGCCCTGGTCGTGGGTGTGCCGGCTGGTGTTCCGGTGATCCGCCGCCGTGTGGTGGCGTGGGGATGGTGCCTCGTCGTGCGGCATCGGCTACGGGTGTGCTTCGCGCAGTTCATCATCGCCAACCAGTCCGGCTCGCTGCCGCTGATCCTGTGGGCCGTGCCGACTCCGGTCGGTGAGCGGGTGTGGGTGTACCTGCGCCCTGGCCTGTCGGTCAAGGACCTCGAATCACGGCTCGACAAGATCGCCGTGACCTGCCACGCCTCCACCGTGCTCATCGAACGCGCCTCCGACGGCAACTCCGCCTACGTGCGGTTCGACATCAAACGCCGCGAAGTGCTGAACGCCAACGTCGCCTCGCCGCTGATCGACGTGATCGACCCGGACACCCCCACCGTCGAGCAGGCACCCCCGGTGGTGCCGACCGCTCTGGACCTGCCCGACGTGCAGGCCCCCACCATCACCCTGCCCAAACAGGGCGGCACGGCCGACCGGAAGCCAGCCGCCACCTCGGCCAACGGCAGCAAGCCCGCGGCTACCTCGGCGGATGCCGACGACGTTTCCGACTGGATCTGACCCCTTCCCACCAGGACGCGGGGAGCCGTCACGGCTCGTTCGTGTGGCTTCTCGCGCCCACCAACGCCCAAGGAGGGCAACCCATGGCTACCGCTACCGTCTCCCCTTCTGTGGGGATTCCGGTGGGGCCCGGTCTGTCGATGTTCGACCCGATCTTTATCGGCATCGACGAGTTCGGCCAGCCCGTCTACATCACTCTCGCTTACCGCAACCTCCTCGCTGGTGGTGAACCCGGTGGAGGTAAGTCCGGGCTGCTCAACGCCATCGCCGCCCACGCCGCCCTCTCCGTCGACAGCCGCCTTGTGCTGCTGGACGGCAAGCTCGTCGAGCTGGGGCAGTGGGAGGACTCGGCCGATGCGTTCATCGGCCCGGACATGCCCGCCGCCCTGGATGTGCTGCGGCGGCTCCAGGTTGTGATGAACAACCGCTACGCCTGGCTGCGCGCTCACAACCGGCGCAAGGTCACCGCCGCCGACCGCCTGTCGGTGATTACGGTCCTGGTCGACGAAATCGCCTTCTACAGCGCGACGGTCGGCAGCAAGCAGGAACAGGAAGAATTCATCTCCCTGCTGCGGGACCTGGTCGCCCGTGGCCGTGCCGCCGGTATCCCGGTGGTCGCCGCGACCCAGCGGCCGTCCTTCGACATCATCCCCACCAGCCTGCGGGATCTGTTCGGCTACCGGGCGGCGTTCCGCTGCACCACCCCGAACAGTTCGAACATCGTGCTCGGTCACGGTTGGGCTGAGCAGGGCTACTCGGCCACCGACATCGCCCCCACCAACCAGGGCGCCGCTTACCTCATCGCCGAAGGCGGTGTCCCTCGCCGTATCAAGGTCGCCTACCTGTCCGATGCGCAGATTGCCGGTATCGCGGATTACGCCGCGTGGATTCGTCGGCCCGGCACCATCACCACCCCGCCCAGCTCTCCCGCTGATTGGGGGATGGCGGCATGACCACCCGCGAACGGGCCTACGCCAAGGCCAGTAACCAGCGGTTCAACCAGTTCACCGAAATGTGGATCGTCGGCAGTCCCGAGGACTTGGCCGCGATGATCCAGGCCGCCCGTGCCACGGGACGGCTCGTCTTCGTCTCCGAACCACACGCAATGGGCGGCGACGACACCCGCCACCGCCGCTACCTGCGGCTCCGTACCCACTAGCAGTCGACGGAACCGGCCTCAGCCGTGGAAAGCAGTCCGGTTCCGCCGACCTCCACCAAGCCCTTACTGGAAGGACGTGGTTGCCATGAAGGTTACCCACCAACCGCCTACCCTCGCGCCGGCCACTCCGGCTGATCTGTTGCGGATGGCTGCCCTCTACCTACGTCGGCACGGCTGGCACCAGGGCACCTACTACCACCCCACCACCGCCGAGCCTTTCCCGTCGGCCTGTGCCGCCGGGGCCATCGGCATCGCCGCCGCCGGACATCGCGTCGAGCACTTCTCCCAACTCGCCCCCGACGCCCTGGGCGACTACCTCGCCGCGCTCGGCGTGTTCGTCGACTACCTCGACACCTCCGAACCGCTGTTCCTCATCGACGAGGACGGCTACCTCATCGACGAACACACCTCCCCGTACTCGTGGAACGACGACCCCGGCCGTACGGCCGAGCAGGTCGTCACCGCCCTTGAGACGGCCGCCGATGAGTGGGATGACTTCCACACCACCGGGGGTGAGAACCGGTGAGCACTGTCAAGAAGTCCTTGACGCCCCGCATCCCCGTACAGAAGCGGCGGGAGGTCGTCGAGAACACCGAGTTCGCCGCGTTCGCCCGGCGCATCATCCGCGCCCACGGTCGTCGCGTCGCCACCGGAGACGTGGAAGCACTCCGCGACCTCGTCGCCCTATCCGCCGACCTCGACCAGGCCATCACCGCTGCCGTGGTCGGACTACGCCAGTTCGGCTACTCCTGGGCCGAGATCGGCTCCCGCCTCGGAATCTCCCGGCAGGCCGCCCAGCAGCGCTGGGGCGGTGGTCAGCCGTGACCGACTTCTCCGATCACATCGGCCTGCGGGTCCGCTTCTACGACCCGCTCGGCACCCGCTACGGGTTCCCCACCTTCCCCTACCGGATGGCCCCTGACGGGCTGGCCACCCGCCGTCAACTCCGTGCCGCCGGTCTGCGCCCCGGCGGTCATGACCCGGTCGCGCAGATTCTCTGGCGTCGCGGTAAGCGGGTCGCCTACCTCTACCGCCTCGACTGCGCCAAACCCAAGCGCACCGCCACCCCCGCCCAACGGGAGGCCATTGCGAAGGCGCTGATCGCTCGGCGGACCTGCCGCTACTGCGGCGAGGTGAAGCCCTACTACATCCCCCGCCGCCACGGCGAATGCCTCGACTGCCACGGAGGCCACTGATGAACACCAACACCACGACCAGCCGGGGCACCCGTGTCGAGGGTGTCGTCCTGGTCCTCATCCTGCTCGTCGTCGCCGGATTCGCCGGTGCCGCCTCGTTCACCCACGTCAAGGACTGGACCCTCGCCAACTCCCCGGCAGGAACGGGCGAGTGGTTCGGCTGGGCCAACGCCGTCATCTCCGAACTCGTGCCCATCGCCTGCCTGCTGACCATCCGGCGTCGTCGCCGGGCCGGTGCTCCGATCGGCTACCCCCTGTTCCTCCTGATCGCCGCCGCCAGTTTGTCTCTGGCCGCACAGTTGGCGGTCGCCAAGCCGGGCGTCTCTGGCTGGCTCCTGTCCGCCGTCCCCGCCCTGGCCTTCATGGCCCTGGTGAAACTCGTCCTCGCCCCCGCCAAGGGCACCAGCAACCCGCCACCGGCTGAGCCGGCCACGCCTATCCACGTCCAGGCCGCCGAGCACGTCACCACCGAAGCACCTGCCGCGATCACCGCACCCGAACCCACCCCAACCACCGAGCCTGAGCCGACCTCTGCACCGGCTGTCGAGCCGGAACCCATCACGGTGCCGACCGTCGAACCGGTCGACGTACCCGCTCATCTGCTGCCGATGGCTCGGTTCTCGGCCGTGCAGCACGAACAGGCCACCGGACGGCCCATCACCGCCGACGAACTGGCCGACCGACTCGACATCGCCCCGGCCGTCGCCGGGCAACTCCTGACCACCCTGGCCGGTGGTGCCCGATGACCATCTACCTCGTCGACATCGAACACATCACCCACACCTGCCCCGGAGCCCCGGAGCCACACCCCTACGACACCCGCCGGACTGTCATCGACGTCATCCCCGGCGGCCCCTGCCGCACCCCGGTCACCATCCGCTGCGGCACCACCACCGCCGTCATTCCCTGTTACCGGCACGAACCGGCCAAACGCCAGTGCGGCGCCTGCCGGATCATCGTGCGCGAACGCACCATCACCACCCGCCCCCACACCAACGGGGATGCGGCTTGATGGCGTCGACGCTGGAACTCACACCCCGGACCGCTCTGGCCCGGGGTGTGGGCTCGAACGCCGACACCACCCCACCCGTCTACGACTACACCGCCGCCGGGTCCGCCTTTATCCGCGCCACCCGACCGGACTACTTCGGCTGGCTGGACCACGTCCGCGCCGCCGCCGGCTGCACCCGACCGATCCGCCTCGCCGGACAACTCCTCACCGTCGAGCAGTCCACCGGCCGTGTGCTGAATCAGCGGCACACCGACGCCATGCCCGACGCCGCGATCTACACCGCCTGCGGCAACCGCCGCGCCACCGTCTGCCCGTCCTGCGCCCACACCTACCAACGCGACGCTTTCCAACTCCTGCGCGCGGGCCTGGTCGGCGGCAAGGGCGTACCGGAGACCGTCGCCACGCATCCGGCAGTGTTCGCCACCTTCACCGCACCATCCTTCGGCACGGTCCACACCCGGACCGTCAAACGCCACACCTGCACCAACCGCCGCCGCTGTGACTGCCGGGCCGAACCGTGCCACGCCCGCCGCGATGCCGGTCTGTGCGAACACGGCCAACCGTCCGCGTGCTGGGCTCGTCACGAACCCGGTGACGCGGTGCTCGGTCGGCCGCTGTGCCTGGACTGCTACGACCACGACCACCAAGTCGTGTTCAACCTGTTCTCCGGGGAGCTGTGGCACCGCACCAAACAAGCCGCGGAACGCTGGCTGGCCAAACTCGCCCGCCGTCGAGGTGTTCCCCGCGTCGATGTCGTCACCGCCTCGGGCAACATCCGCAAGGTTGCCCCGGTCCGGCTCTCACCCGGCAAGGTGGCGGAGTTGCAGGCGCGGGGAGCGGTCCACTTCCACGCCATCGCCCGACTCGACGGCATCCATCCCACCGACCCCACCGCCGTCATCCCACCCCCACCCGCCTTCACGGTCGCCGACCTCGTCGACGCGCTCCGCCACGCCGCCGCACAGATCGCCTTCCACACCCCGGAACATCCCGACCGGCCCGGCGGGTGGCCGATCGCCTGGGGCGAGCAGGTCGACGTACGGCCGATAACCACCGATGGCGCTGGTGAGGTCACCGATGGCATGGTGGCCGGTTACCTTGCCAAGTACGCCACCAAAAGCACCGAGGCCACCGGGCACACCTCCACCCGCCTGACCGCCGACACCATCGGGGACTACGCCGACCCCGACGGCGACCACACCGCCCGCCTCATCGATGCCTGCTGGCGCATCGGCAGACCCACCCATACCCCGATCCCGCTGTCCGAGCGGCCCCGCGACCCTCGACCCCGACCCGGCTTCATCGACGCCTGGGAGTGCCCTGACTGCGGCACCCACACCCGATACGCCGCCTGCCCCGTCTGCGTCGCCGAACGTCAAGCCGCCCTTGACACCAAACCGATGAAACCAGTGACGACCAACCCCTACGCCCGGCTACGCCGCTGGGCGCACATGCTCGGCTTCGGCGGCCACTTCCTCACCAAAGGCCGCCGCTACTCCGTCACCTTCCAACTCCTACGCGACACCCGCGTCAGCTACCGGCGACACGAGCACCACGACCAGGCCGACGAACACACCGGCACGCTCCGCGCCGTCGACCACCACGACGACGACACCAACCTCATCGTCGGCACTCTCACCTTCGCTGGCGTCGGCTGGCACACCACCGGAGACGCCATGCTCGCCGCCACCGCCGCCGCCATGGCCAGAGAACGACGCACCACCGGCCGCGAAGAACTCGCCCACGAACTCGGCACCACCCCGGCTGCCGCTTGATCCTGCCCCGCCGCACGAGGAAGGCCACTGTTGGACACCACCCCTACCCCGATCGCTCCTCGCGTGCTGCGCGTGGAGGAAGCCGCCCGAGCGCTCGGCATCGGCCGCTCGCTCGTCTATGACCTGATCCGTTCCGGTCGGCTGCGCTCCTTCAAGGTCGGTAGCCGCCGCCTCATCCCTGCCGCCGCCATCGACGAGACGATTGCCACGCTCACGGAAGAAGCCGCCTGATGCCCAAACAGCCGAAACCTCGCCAGTCCACCGCCCGCCGTAACCCGAACGGGGAAGGCTCCATCTACCAGCGGTCCAGTGACGGCCGCTGGGTCGGACAGGCGTACGTCCTCACCACCGACGGCACCCGTAAACGCAAGTTCGTCTACGGTGCGACCTGGGAGGAGGCTCACGCCAAGCTCGTCGAGTTGAAGTCTCGATCTCAGCGCGGAATACCCGTACCTGATCGCGCCTGGAAGGTCGCTGACTACCTGCCGTACTGGCTGGCGGCCTACGTCACCGATCTCAAGCCCACCACCGCCCGGGGCTACGAGAGCGCCGTTCGGCTGCACTTGATTCCCGCGCTCGGCACCAAGCGTCTCGACGCGTTGCAGGTGAAACACGTCAAGACGTTCATGGACGAGTTCCGCCGCAAGTGCCTCTGCTGTACCGCCGGGCTCGACGCCACCCGCCAGCCTGACCGGCGGTGCTGCTCGGTCGGCAAGTGCTGCCAGCACTACCCCAGCGCGCGACAGATCCAGTACGTGCACGCGGTGCTGCGCAACGCGCTGCAACACGCCATGCGGGAAGAGCTGGTGTCCCGCAACGTCGCCAAGCTGGTCCGCGTCCCCTCGCCGCGTTACAAGGTCGGCAAGGGCCTCTCGGTCGAGCAGGTACGCAAGCTGATCGCCGCTGCGGAGGGGCATCGCCTACAGGCGCTCTACGTCGTGGCAGCGACCCTCGGGCTGCGGCGCGGCGAGCTGCTCGGGCTGCGCTGGTCGGATCTCGATCTCGACAACGGCACGGCTGCCATCGACCAGACCGTCCAGCGGGCCGGTGGGAAGCTGCACCTGCAAGACACCAAGACCGAGGAGTCGGACGGCATCCTTCCCCTGCCTGATTGGACCTGGCTGACACTGCTGGACCACCAGGAGCGCCAACAGAAGGAACGTGAACGGCTAGCTGAGGTCTGGCAGGATCACGGCCTGGTCTTCCCCTCCGAGGTCGGCACCCCGATCGAACCGCGCAACCTCAATCGCCACTTCGCGGCGCTGCGGGTGAAGGCCGGCTGTCCCGATGTGCGGCTGCATGACCTACGGCACACGGTCGTGTCGCTGCTGATGGAGCTGGGCGTGGCGCCGCACGTCGTCCAGGCCATCGCCCGGCACGCGGATGTGAAGCTGACTCTGAAGGTCTATTCGCATGCCAACCTTGACGCCATGCGTCAGGCGCTCGGCAAGCTCGACGGCCGACTCTCGTAACCACCGTTGCTGTCACCGTTGCTGTCACGGCCCGGAGAATTGATCTCCGGGCCGTCGTTGGTGCTGGTGGCTGATGGTGGGCGCGGCAGGTTTCGAACCTGCGACCCCTCGCTTGTAAGGCGAGTGCTCTCCCACTGAGCTACGCGCCCGGAAACGCCGTACGGCGGACCGGCGGTTGGCAGCTTACCCTGCCGCGCACCGGCCCTGCCGGACGGTCGCACCCGTTGGGATCGGGGTCAGGCGGTGGCCTCCGCCAGAGCCTTGCGCCAGCCCTGCTGGTCGCGCGGCTCGCCCGGCATGTTCATCTCGGCGAAGCGGACGACACCGGCCTTGTCGATGACGAAGGTGCCCCGGTTGGCGATACCGGCGGTGTCGTTGAAGACCCCGTACGCCTGCGCGACCGCGCCGTGCGGCCAGAAGTCGGCCAGCAGCGGAAACTGGAAGCCCTCCCGGTCCGCCCAGACCTTGTGGGCGTAGACCGAGTCCACGCTCACGGTCAGCACCTGGACGTCGTCGCTGACGTACTCGTTGAGGTTGTCCCGCACCTCACACAGCTCGCCCTGGCACACGCCGGTGAAAGCCAGCGGGTAGAAGACCAGCAGGACCGTACGCGAACCCCGGAAGTCCGAGAGCCGGACCTCCTGGTTGTTCTGGTCCTTGAGGACGAAGTCGGGCGCCTCGGCGCCAACCTCGATGGGCATGTGAACTCCTTGGATCGAGTCTAGAGGCAACAGCCTGTCACGTTCTGCGGCAGACTACTTCTTGCCCTTTGCCCCGCGACGCAACACGAGACGGGCACCGCTCCAGTCCTTGCCGGCGTTGACCGTCGAGGTCTGCTGAAGGCCGGCGGTGGGAGCGGACTCGGTGATCTCGCTCGGCTCGACGTGGCCGTCGCGGCCGGCCTTGGGCGTCAGCAGCCACACGACCCCGTTGTCGGCCAGCGGGCCGAGGGCGTCGACGAGAAGCTCGAACAGGTCACCGTCGCCATCGCGGTACCACACGAGCACCGCGTCGACCACTTCATCGGTGTCCTCGTCGACCAGGTCTCCACAACGATCGGTCAGGGCGTCCCGGAGATCTGAGTCGACGTCGTCGTCGTAGCCCATCTCCATGACGACCATGCCCGGTTCGATGCCGAACCGGTCCGCCAGGCTGCGTACCCCGTCGGCAGCCTGACCAGCGGTCGCGCTCACTGTCGCGTGCCTCCTCATCTCGTCCAAGCTCACGGCACCCGGTCGGTGCCGTCAGGCAAGTCCACACAGTTGTGCCGCCCTGCGCAAGTGGCGCACCGGGTGGAACGAAATTTACCGTGCCAGCAGCGTACGGGCACCCTGGGTGATTGCTTCCTCGGAGACCAGGACCTGCCGGGCAGCCGGACCCAGAGGCACGAAAGAGTCAACTGCCGCCACTCGGCGTACGGCTCCGACATATCCGGCGTCGACCAGCGCGGCGATCACCCCCTCGCCGACCCCGCCGGAGCGCCGGGTCTCGTCCACCACCAGCACCCGCCCGGTCGCGGCGGCCTCCCGAATCAGGTCGGCCACCGGCAGCGGCGCCAGCCAGCGGAGGTCAACCACCCGGCTGCCGATGCCCTCGTCCGCCAGGGCCGAGGCCGCCCGCAGAGCCATCCGTACGCCGTTGCCGAAGGTCACGATCGTGAGGTCCTCGGCCGAGCCGACGCCGTACACCCGCGCCCGCCCGACCGGGACGTGCCCGGCCGCCCAGGTCCCCGGCTCGGCATAGCCGGCCAGCCACTCACCGTCACCGTCGCCGTAGAGGTCGCGGGCGTGGTAGAGGGCGATCGGCTCCAGGAACACGCAGACGCTGCCGTCCACCACCGCGCTGGCCAGGCAGGTACGCAGCATCGCCGCGGCGTCGTCCGGCCGGGCCGGCACGGCGACCACCAGTCCGGGTACGTCCCGCAGGAAGGCCACTGAGTTGTCGTTGTGGAAGTGCCCGCCCAGGCCCTCCTGGTACGCCAGGCCCGCCACCCGCACCACCATCGGGTTACGCAGCGCACCCTGGGAGAAGAACCCCATGGTGGCCGCCTCGCCGCGCACCTGGTCCTCGGCGCCGTGCAGGTAGGCCAGATACTGGATCTCCGGCACCGGCAGCAGCCCGGCCAGTCCCGCGCCGAGCCCCAGACCGAGCACCGAGGTCTCGTCGAGCAGGGTGTCGAACACCCGGGCCGGACCGAAGCGGTCACGCAACCGGCTGGTCACCCCGTACCGTCCGCCCTTGGCGGCGACGTCCTCGCCGAAAACGGCCATCTGGGGGTACGCCAGCAGCCCGTCGGTGAGGGCGGCGTTGATGCTCTGCGCGAGGGTGAGGGGGCCGGACAGTTCCGGCGGCTTGCCGCCGAAGGCCTCCAGTCGGGCCCCGGCACCCGGCCCGGCCGCGTACAGGCCCGCGTCGGCCACCGCCTGGGTCACCCGGACCGGACGGCGCGGGGCCAGCGGGGCGACCACCTCGGCCGCGCTGCTCAGTTTCGGCTCGTCGAGCACCTGTTCGGCGAGCCTACGGATCTGCCAGCCGATCTCGTCGTACCGGTCCAGCAGTTCGCCACCACCGGCCAGGCCCGCCTCGACCAACCGCCGCGCGGTGGCGACCACCGGATCGGCGGCGAGGTCGGCGGCGATCTCCTCGGCATCGCGGTACGCGCTCTCGGCGTCCGCGCCGACGTGGCCCAGCAGCCGGACGGTGCTCAGGTGCAGCACGGCCGGGCGGCGGTGTCGCCGTACCCAGGCCGCTGCCTCGCGCGCCGCCTGGTACGCCTCCACCAGGTCGGCGCCGTCCGCGGCGAAGTAGCGGATGCCCGGCTTGGACCGCAGCGCGGTCGCCACCCAGCCCTGCGGGGATCGCAGGCTGCCGCCCAGGCCGTTGTCCTCGCAGACGAACAGCACCGGAATCCGCAGGCCGGTGTGGTCGTACCAGCCGGCGGTGTTGAACGCGGCCGTGGCGCTGGCATGGTTGATCGCGGCGTCGCCGAAGCAGCAGACCACGATCGCGTCCGGCGCCCAGGAGGCCCGGAAACTCGGGTCGGCCTGCGCCGCGGCACCCTGGGCGTCCAGTCGACGCAGCCGCTCCACCGCCAACCCCATGCCCACCGCCCGGGGCAGGTGGGAAGCGGCGGTGGAGGTGGTCGGCACCACGGCGAGGTCGGCGCGACCGAAGACCTTCTGCCGCCCACCGGAGATCGGATCCTGGCCGGAGGCCACCATCCCGCGCAGCGCGTCCCGCGCCGCCTCGAGGTACGCCGCCGCCACCGGCCGCCGTACCACGGCCAGCCGAGCCCGACCGTCGCCCCCGTCATCGGGCGACCCGGCCGATTCGGTGCCGAGGATCGTCGGCGAACCTCCGGCTGAGTCAGCCGCAGGGCCTGGGTCTGCCGGGTCGACCCGGCCCGCCCTCGGATCGGTTCCGTCGACTCGAACGGCCGAGTCGGCGCGACCCGCCGGGTCGGCTCGGCCGTTCGAGTCGACGCGACCCGCCGAGTCGGCTCGGTCAGCCGAGTCCGCCGGATCGGCTCGAACGGTCTGGTCACCCGGATCGGCTCGACCAGCTCGGTCAGCCGGGTCGGCTCGGTCGCTCGAATCGACTCGGTCTGCCTCGCCGGATCGCTCGGCTGAACCGGCGCGGCCAGCCCGGTCGCCCGGATCGGCTCGGTCGGCCGCGTCGGTGGGGGCGGTCGGGGGTGTGGGCGTACCGTCCGGGTCGTCGTCGGCCGTCAGCAGCACGGACCCGGCGGCCGGCTCGGCGGCCTGGGCAGCGCGGACGCAGTAGAACGCGCCCGAGCGGTAGTGCAGCAGCGCCGGGTCGGTGGGGCGCAGGGCGGCCGCGACCGCGGCATTGCCCTCGTGGCCCGCCGAGCTGATCGTGTAGTAACCCTCGCCGAAGCTGTGCAGCCAACGCCCGGCGAGGTCGAGCTGCCGGCTGGTGACCTGCGCATCGAAGAGTTCCAGCAGTTGGGCGCCGGTCAACGCCGCGCCCTCGGCCACCGGCCGGGCCGGGTCGGTACGGTGCCGCGGCGCGGTCAGCGCGGCCAGGGACTCCCGGAGTCGGTCGTCAAGATCCTGCGGGGTGGTCACGTCCGACAGCATTACCGACCGGAGCACACCTCGCCCACTCGAACCCCGCTCGGGTTCACCGGTCGACCCGATCGACGGATGCCTCAGCCCGGTAGGAAGGAGAACCGGACCTGGCGGGTGGTGTTGTCGCCGTTGGTGTCCACCAGGCAGATCGACTGCCAGGTGCCCAGGGCCAGCCGACCGTCGAGCACCGGCAGGGTCGCGTACGGGGCGACGAAGGCGGGCAGTACGTGATCCCGCCCGTGGCCCGGGGAGCCGTGCCGGTGCCGCCAGCGGTTGTCCGTGGGCAGCACCCCGTCCAGCGCGGTGAGCAGGTCGTCGTCCGAGCCGGCGCCGGTCTCGATGATGGCCAGCCCGGCGGTGGCGTGCGGGACGAACACGTGCAACAGCCCGTCCCCCTGCCCGGCGACGAACTGTTCCGCCTCGGCGGTGATGTCCTGCACGGTGGGCCGGGAGCCGGTCCGGACGGTGATCACCTCACTACGCATGTCTCGCATTCTGCCGCAATCGGCCGACCGGCGCTCCAGCCGCCGATGATCTTCACCAACAGGGCGGATTCACAGGTCAGCCGCTCGGGCCACAGCTCGGAGGCGGTAAGTCCGGAAACTACGACGTTACTGATGAGTACCTGTGTCGCGCGTCGCCCTTGACACGGGTGGACGTGACGACACGTGCCACGACGGGGCAGGATGGCGCTAGAGACCTATCCCACACACAACCGAGGGAACGCCTGTGGCTACGGAACGCAAGCGCCCGGTGATCACGGCCGGCCTGCCTAGCCAGCTTCCAGACATCGACCCCGAAGAGACCAGCGAGTGGGTCGAGTCGCTTGACGGTGTCATCGACGAGCGCGGCGCCAAGCGGGCCCGCTACGTGATGCTGCGTCTGCTGGAGCGCGCTCGTGAGCGCCAGGTCGGGGTGCCGTCGCTGACCACCACCGACTACATCAACACCATCACGCCGGAGCGGGAACCGTGGTTCCCCGGCGACGAGCACGTCGAGCGGCGCATCCGGGCGTACGTGCGGTGGAACGCGGCGATGCTGGTGCACCGCGCCCAGCGGCCGGAGATCGGTGTCGGCGGCCACATCTCCACCTTCGCCAGCTCCGCCTCGCTGTACGAGGTGGGCTTCAACCACTTCTTCCGGGGCAAGAACCACCCCGGGGGCGGCGACCACATCTTCTACCAGGGGCACGCCTCCCCCGGCATGTACGCCCGGGCGTTCCTGGAGGGCCGGCTCAGCGAGAACCAGCTCGACGGCTTCCGGCAGGAGCTGTCACACCCCGGCGGCGGCCTGCCGTCGTACCCGCACCCGCGGCTGATGCCGGACTTCTGGGAGTTCCCCACGGTCTCCATGGGTCTGGGTGGGTTGAACGCCATCTACCAGGCCCGGTTCAACCGGTACCTGCAGCACCGGGGCATCAAGGACACCTCCGACCAGCATGTCTGGGCGTTCCTCGGCGACGGTGAGATGGACGAGCCGGAGACCCTCGGCGCGATCGGGGTGGCCGCTCGCGAGGAGCTGGACAACCTCACCTTCGTGATCAACTGCAACCTCCAGCGGCTGGACGGGCCGGTGCGGGGCAACGGCAAGGTGATGCAGGAGCTGGAGGCGTTCTTCCGGGGTGCCGGCTGGAACGTGATCAAGGTGGTCTGGGGCCGGGAGTGGGACCCACTGCTCGCCGCCGACACCGACGGTGCGCTGGTCAACCTCATGAACACCACCCCCGACGGTGACTACCAGACCTACAAGGCGGAGTCCGGGGCGTACGTGCGGGAGCACTTCTTCGGCCGTGACCCGCGTACCCGCAAGATGGTCGAGGGTCTCAGCGACGACGAGATCTGGAGCCTCAAGCGGGGCGGGCACGACTACCGCAAGCTCTACGCGGCCTACAAGGCGGCGACGGAGCACACCGGCCAGCCGACGGTGATCCTGGCCAAGACGATCAAGGGCTGGACCCTCGGCTCGCACTTCGAGGGCCGCAACGCGACCCACCAGATGAAGAAGCTGACGCTGGAGGACCTGAAGACCTTCCGCGACCGGCTCTACCTGGACATCCCGGACTCGGCGCTGGAGGACAACCCCTACCTGCCGCCGTACTACCGCCCGGACGAGAAGTCCGCCGAGATGCAGTACCTGCACGAGCGGCGCCAGCAGCTCGGCGGCTACCTGCCCTCGCGGCGTACCAAGGCCAAGTCCCTGCCGATCCCCGACAGCGAGCGGTTCGCCGACATCAAGCGCGGTTCCGGCAAGCAGAAGGTCGCCACCACGATGGCCTTCGTCCGCCTGCTCAAGGACCTGATGAAGGACAAGCAGTTCGGCAAGCGCTGGGTGCCGATCATCCCGGACGAGGCGCGTACCTTCGGCCTGGACTCGATCTTCCCGACCGCGAAGATCTACTCGCCGCACGGTCAGCGGTACACCGCGGTGGACCGGGAGCTGTTCCTGTCGTACAAGGAGTCGACCGTCGGGCAGATCCTGCACGAGGGGATCAACGAGGCCGGTTCGGTCGCCTCCTTCACCGCCGCCGGCTCCTCGTACGCCACCCACGACGAGCCGATGATCCCGATGTACATCTTCTACTCGATGTTCGGGTTCCAGCGCACCGGCGACGGCTTCTGGGCCGCCGCCGACCAGATGACGCGCGGTTTCGTACTCGGCGCGACCGCCGGCCGCACCACCCTCAACGGTGAAGGCCTGCAACACGAGGACGGCCACTCCCACCTGCTCGCGGCCACCAACCCGGCGGTCGTCGCGTACGATCCGGCCTTCGCGTTCGAGATCGCGCACATCATGGAGAACGGCCTG
Source organism: Micromonospora sp. DT229 (assembly GCF_049844505.1). Lineage (NCBI taxonomy): Bacteria > Bacillati > Actinomycetota > Actinomycetes > Micromonosporales > Micromonosporaceae > Micromonospora > Micromonospora sp. DT229. Next base: position 75,721 of record NZ_JBNCLD010000013.1, read on the forward strand.
CACCGCATGTACGGCGAGCAGCAGGAGAACATCTTCTACTACCTCACCGTCTACAACGAGCCGATCCAGCAGCCGGCCGAGCCGGAAGGGGTGGACGCCGAGGGCATCCTCAAGGGCATCTACCGCTACTCGGCCGCCCCGTCCGTGGAGGGCGACGCCCCCCGGGCGAACCTGCTGGCCTCCGGCACCGGCATGCAGTGGGCGCTCAAGGCGCAGCAGCTGCTGGCCCAGGACTGGGGAGTGGCCGCGGACGTCTGGTCGGTGACCTCCTGGACCGAGCTGCGCCGGGACGCCATCGAGTGCGAGGAGTACAACCTCGTACACCCGGGTGCGGAGCAGCGGGTGCCGTACATCCAGCAGAAGCTGGCCGACGCCGACGGGCCGAAGGTCGCGGTCAGCGACTGGATGCGCGCGGTGCCGGACCTGATCTCCCGCTGGGTACCGGGTGACTGGACCTCCCTGGGCACGGACGGCTTCGGCCTGTCCGACACCCGTCACGCCCTGCGCCGGCACTTCCACGTCGACGCCGAGTCGGTGACGGTGGCCACCCTGCGCCAGCTCGCGCTGCGCGGAGCGGTACCGGCCCACGTACCGGCCGAGGCAGCCAAGAAGTACGCCATCGAGGACGTCAACGCCGCCCCCGTAGGCGAAACCGGCGGCGACACCTGACCCACCCCAAACCCGCTCCACCCGGGCCCGGCGCCCCCGCGCCGGGCCCGGCCCCTTTCCCCCACCCCCACCCCCACCCCCACCCCCACCCCCACCCCCACCCCCACCCTCGCCCCGTTGATCATGAGGTTGACGGCAGTTGTTGATCTTCAAGATGCCGCCAACCTCATGATCAACGCGGTGGGTGAAGGGGGAACGCGCGGAGGGGGAACGCGCGGAGGGGGAACGCGCGGAGTGGGGGGTGGTATGACGTAGGTGGTATTGAAGGTGGGTTCTGTCTGTAACACGGGTGATTCAGACTCATCTATAGGCGTTAGCTCTCCTCGGGCATGGGTCGGCCTGGTGGACATTCCGTCGCGCCGTCTCACCGTCGGCCCGGACGCCACCGACGCCGCGGCGCGACGGGAGGGAGTGCACATGCGAAGTGTCCGGATCGGCCTGTCCCTGGCCGTCGGCGCCCTGGTGGTGTCGATGGTGGGGCCGGGCTCACCCTCGGTGGCCCATGACCCCGCTACCCCCGCCGGGCGGGCCTCGGCCCAGGAGTTCATGGCCCAGCGTGAACCCACCCAGCAGACGGCCGCCGCCGCGGCGACCGCCTGCACCAACGGTCAGGCGGCGGGCTACCCCTGCCGCAACGTGGACCTGCTGTCGTTCATGCCGCTGGCCAACATCGGCGGCAGCCAGGCGAACGACATCTGGGGCTGGACCGACCCACAGACCCGCAAGGAGTACGCGCTGGTCGGCCGGCGCAACGGCACCTCCTTCGTGGACGTGTCCAACCCGAGCGCCCCGGTCTACCTGGGCAACCTGCCCGCGTACCAGAATCGCACCGCGGTGTGGCGGGACATCAAGGTCTACCGCGACCACGCGTACGTGGTGGCGGACGTCTCCGGGCACGGCATGCAGGTCTTCGACCTCACCCGGCTCCGGGGCGTGACGAGCCCGCAGACCTGGACGGCGGATGTCCACTACAGCCGCTTCGGCAACTCCCACAACATCGCGATCAACGAGCAGACCGGATACGCGTACGCGGTGGGCACCAACACCTGCAGCGGCGGCCTGCACATGGTCGACATCCGGACCCCGAAGTCCCCGGTCTCGGCGGGCTGCGTCAGCAACGACGGCTACACCCACGACACCCAGTGTGTCGTCTACCGGGGGCCGGACACCGCGTACACCGGTCGGGAGATCTGTGTCAGCTCCAACGAGGACACGGTGACCGTCGTCGACGTGACCAGCAAGTCCGCTCCACGGCAGCTGGCCCGCATCGGCTACACCGGTCGGGCGTACACCCATCAGGGCTGGTTCACCGAGGACCAGCGGTACTTCCTGCTCGACGACGAGTTGGACGAGTCCCGGCGCGGGGTGACCACCCAGACCTACATCTGGGACCTGGCCGACCTGGACGCCCCCCGGCACATCGGCACGTACAGCGCGCCCAGCGGGGTCTCCGCCACCGACCACAACCAGTACGTCAAGGGCAGGTACAGCTACCAGGCCAACTACCGGGCCGGGTTGCGCATCCTGGACCTGACGAACGTGTCCAGCGGCCGGGCCACCGAGGCGGGTTACTTCGACATCTACCCGTCGAGCAACAGCGCGTCGATGAACGGGGCGTGGAGCGTGTACCCCTACTTCCCCAGCGGCATCGTGGTGGTCAGCGGCATCGAGCAGGGGCTGTTCGTGTTGCAGCCCCGGTTGTCGTGACCACGACCGATCAGCGGTCGGCGACCCTCGCCGAGATCGTGGACGGGGCGCCCCAGCCGGGGCGCCCCGGTCTCGGGGACGCACCGGCGGGCCGGGTCGGCCGGTACGCCGCCGCCGTCCTGGTGCTGGGCCTGACCCTGGCCGTCGGCTTCTTCGCGGGGCGGGCCGGCGGTACGACCGGGCCGGCCCGACCGGCGACGGCCGGCGCGCTGACCCACGCCAATCATGGGCCCGGCGGGTTGGAGGTCTCCCGGGACGGCTGGACCCTGACCGTGGACCAGGCGAAGCTGCGCGCCGGCAAGCCGGGTGAGCTGGTCTTCCGGATCACCGATGCGGCAGGTGGCGCCCTCACCGACTTCCAGGTGGTCCACGACCGGCCGCTGCACCTGATCCTGGTCGGCCGGGACCTCGGCGGATATCAGCACGTACATCCGGAGATGTCACCGGACGGCACCTGGCGGGTCACGGTCACTCCGGCCGCCCCCGGCCCGTTACGGGCGATCGCCGACTTCTGGCCGGCGGGGGCGGCGGCGGGCACCACACTCGGCATCGACCTGCCGGTTCCCGGTCGGTACGCGGCCGAGGAGCTTGCTCCGCCCGAGGAGACCGTGCTGGTGGACGGCTACACCATCACCCTGGACGGGGGCCTGCGGGCCGGCGAGTCCAACCAGGTGCTGGTCTGGTTGGGCCGTGACGGCCAGCCGGTCAACGACCTGCAACTGCACCTGGGGGCGTACGGGCATCTGGTGGCGCTGCGCCAGGGGGACCTGGCGTACCTGCATGTGCATCCGGCGGCGGCCAGCCAACCCAGTTCGGTGGTGGCGTTCGGGATCACCGTGCCCTCGGCGGGCACCTACCGGCTGTTCTTCGAGTTCCGACATCTCGACGAGGTGCGGGTAGCCGCGTTCACCGTGGTCGTGTGAGTACCGGTCGCAAAGCGGTGGCGGCCCGGGTGAACCTGGCAGGGACACCGGGGCCGCCACCGTCGCGGGTGACGCCAGGACGTGGCCGGTCAGCCGACGGCGGCCAGGTCGGTCAGCCGGGCCAGCGAGTCCTCCAGGTCGGCGCCGACCCGACGCAGGCCGAGGCGCAGCAGGGCGGCCTTGACCGGACCGGCCGGCCACCGTACGACGATCAGCCGTACGATCGTGCCGCCCGCCTCCTCGTCTGCGGTGAGCTGGACGTATATCTCGGTGCGCGCCTCCGCTCGGGCACCGGCGCCCTTCGCGCGTTCTCGCCAGCCGATCAGGGTCGGTTCCTGGTAGGCGATCACCTCGGCCTCATGCGCGGCACCCCGGCCGGCCTGGACCAACTGCCGCCGCCCGAAGCCCTCTCCCGAGAGGACCTCGGCCGCCCGGACCCCGGCCAACCAGGCGGGCAACTGCTCGGCCCGCTGCACCACATCCCAGACCGCTTCGACCGGCGCCGCCACGTGCGCGCTGCGTTCCACGAGGATCATTATCCGTCTTCCTCCAGTGAGGACATCCCACGATATCGGCACTCTATGCGGCAAAACGGACGTATGTGGACGTGTTCGCAAAAGACACGCCGAAAGGTATTGCTTTTCCATGCACATCGACCTATAGACCCGCGCCCCGCCGAGCCCTAGAGTGCCGAACACGTTTCGCGTTTCTCCGGGAGGGCGCATGTCGACCGCAGCTATGCCCAGCTTCCCCACCGGCTTCCGTTGGGGGGTCTCCACATCGGCGTACCAGATCGAGGGCGCGGCCGACACGGACGGACGCGGACCCTCCATCTGGGACACCTTCGCGCACACCCCCGGACGGATCGCCGACGGCAGCAGCGGCCAGGTCGCCTGCGACCACTACCACCGGTACCCCGAGGACATCGCCCTGATGGCCGAGCTGGGGGTGAGCGCGTACCGGTTCTCGGTGGCCTGGCCCCGGGTGCGGCCCACCGGCAGCGGCGCGGTCAACCCCGCTGGGCTGGACTTCTACGAGCGGCTGGTCGACGGGCTGCTCGACCGGGGCATCGAACCGGTAGCCACCCTGTTCCACTGGGACCTGCCCCAGCCGATCGAGGACACCGGCGGATGGCTGAACCGGGACACCGCCCACCGCTTCGCCGAGTACGCCGACCTGGTGGCCGAGCGCCTGGGCGACCGGGTGGCGCTCTGGATCACCCTGAACGAGCCCTTCATCCACATGAGCCTGGGTCACGGCACGGGAGGACACGCGCCCGGCCGGGCGCTGCTCTTCGACGCCTTCCCGGTCGCCCACCACCAACTGCTCGGCCACGGTCTGGCGGTCGCCGCCCTGCGCGCCCGGACGGCCGCCCCGGTCGCCATCGCCAACAACTACTCCCCCGTACGCCCCGCCGGTGACACCCCGGCCGACCTGGCCGCCGTGGCCGGCTACGAGGCCCTGCACAACCGGCTGTTCACCGACCCCCTGCTCGGCCGCGGTTACCCGACCGAACTGGGCTTCGACCAGAGCGCGGTCCGCGACGGGGACCTGGCGGTGATCGCCGCGCCCCTGGACGTGCTGGGCGTCAACTACTACAACCCCACGGCGGTACGGGCAGCCGAGCCGGGATCGCCCCTGCCCTTCGAGCTGGTGCCACTTCAGGGCTACCCGCGTACCGCCTTCGACTGGCCGGTGGCCCCCGAAGGGCTACGCGAACTGCTCGGCTGGCTGCACGGTCGCTACGGCGCCGACCTGCCACCGATCCAGATCACCGAGAACGGCTGCGCCTACGACGACGTACCCGACGCCGACGGGCGGGTGCACGACCCGGACCGGATCGCCTACCTGGACTCCCACCTGCGGGCGGTACGCGCCGCGATCGACGACGGGGTCGAGGTGACCGGCTACTTCGTCTGGTCCCTGCTGGACAACTGGGAGTGGGCCGAGGGTTTCACCAAACGCTTCGGCCTGGTGCATGTCGACTACCCCACGCAGCGGCGCACCCCGAAGTCCTCGTACGCCTGGCTGCGTGAGGTGATCGCGACCGCCCGGCGGGAACCCGCCCGGTGACCACCATCGACCCCACCCCGGCCTCGCTGCCGGCCGCCCTGACCGAGCCGACCGTGCCGGTACGGCGGGGCTGGACCGCCCTGCTGTTCGCCGCGAACCTCGGCGTCTGGATGGCCTTCTTCACCCCCATCCAGGTGTTGCTGCCCCAGCAGATCGAGCAGATCGCACCCGCCGACAAGGAGACCATGCTGGCGGTGGTCACCGGCCTGGGTGCGCTGGCCGCGGTGCTGGCCAACCCGCTGGCCGGAGCCCTGTCGGACCGGACCTGCCTGCGGATCGGCCGCCGGGAGTTCGGTCGCCGACACGTCTGGACCCTCGGCGGGGCCCTGGTCGGGGCCCTGGCCCTGGTGCTGCTGGCCCAGGCCCGGACCGTCGCCGCGGTGGCGGTCGGCTGGATCGCCGCGCAGGTGTGCCTCAACGCGATGCTGGCCAGCCTGACCGCCGCCGTACCGGATCGGGTGCCGGTGTTGCAGCGTGGCGGGATCTCCGGCTGGGTCGGCATCCCCCAGGCCCTCGGGTTGGTGCTCGGGGTGGTGCTGGTGACCGTGGTGTTCACCGGCAACGCCGCCGGCTATCTCGCGATCGCCGCCGCCGTGGTGCTGCTCGCGGTGCCGTTCACCCTGCGCACCACGGACGATCCCCTCCCGCGTACCCACCGGCCGACGTTGCGAGGGCTGCTGGCCGGCATGTGGGTCTCACCGCGACAGCATCCCGACTTCGGTTGGGCCTGGATCACCCGGTTCCTGGTGCAGCTCGGCAACGCCCTGGGCACCCTCTACCTGCTGTACTTCCTCACCGACAAGGTGGAGATGGCCGATCCCGACGGCGGCCTGCTGATCCTGATCCTGCTCTACACCGCCGGGCTGATGGCCACCACGGTGATCGCCGGGCGGCTGTCGGACCGCTCCGGCAGACGGAAGATCTTCGTGATCGCCGCCGGGATGGTGATGGCGGTGGCGGCACTGCTGCTGGCCGCCGTGCCCACCTGGCCGATGGCCCTGGCCGCCGCTCCCCTGCTCGGTGCCGGATACGGCGTCTACCTGTCGGTCGACGCCGCCCTGATCACCCAGGTGCTGCCGAAGGCCGCCGACCGGGCCAAGGACCTGGGGGTGGTCAACATCGCCAACTCCGCACCCCAGGTGCTCGGACCGGCCGTCTCCGCCCCGATCGTGGTGCATCTGGGCGGCTACCCGACCCTGTACGCGATCACGGCCGCGGTGACCGTTCTCGGCAGCGCGCTGGTGCTGAAGATCCGCTCCGTACCCTGACGGTAGGCTGTCGTCGTGACGGTACGTGTGCGCTTCGCCCCATCCCCGACCGGTATGTTCCACGTCGGCGGTGCCCGCTCGGCACTGCAGAACTGGATCTACGCCAAGCAGCAGGGCGGGGTGTTCGTGCTGCGCATCGAGGACACCGACGCGGCGCGCAACAAGCCCGAGTGGACCGAGGGCATCCTGTCGGCCCTGGACTGGATCGGCATCTCCCGGGACAGCTACGAGGGCCCCTACTTCCAGTCCGCGTACGCCCAGGAGCACCGCGCCGCCGCCGCCCGGCTGTACGAGTCCGGCCGGGCGTACTACTGCGACTGCACCCGGGACGCGGTGCAGGCCCGCACCGGCAACCAGTACACCGGCTACGACGGCTACTGCCGCGACCGGGACCTGGGGCCGGGTGAGGGCCGGGCCCTGCGGTTCCGCACCCCGGACGAGGGCTCGACCGTGGTGGTCGACCTGATCCGGGGCGAGCCGACCTTCGAGAACAAGCTCATCGAGGACTTCGTCATCGCCCGTGGTGACGGCTCACCGGTCTTCCTGCTGGCCAATGTCGTCGACGACATGACCATGGGGATCACCCATGTGATCCGGGCCGAGGAGCACCTGCCCAACACCCCCAAGCAGCAGCTGCTCTGGGATGCCCTCGGGGTCAAGCCGCCGATCTGGGCGCACGTGCCGGTGGTGGTCAACGAGAAGCGGCAGAAGCTGTCCAAGCGCCGCGACAAGGTGGCCCTGGAGGCGTACCGGGACGAGGGCTACCTCGCCGCCGCGATGCGCAACTACCTGATGCTGCTCGGCTGGGCGCCGTCGGGCGACCGGGAGATCGTGCCCTGGTCGGTGATCGAGGAGGAGTTCCGCCTGTCGGAGGTGAACCCCTCACCGGCCTTCTTCGACGAGAAGAAGCTGCGCGCCTTCAACGGCGAGTACATCCGGGCGCTGCCGGTCGAGGAGTTCATCGAGGCCTGCCGGCCCTGGCTGACCGGCACCGGCACGATCGCGCCGCCCCCGTGGCAGCCCGAGGAGTTCGACCCGGCCGTCTTCGCCGCGGTGGCACCCCTGGCCCAGACCCGGATCGCGGTGCTCAGCGAGATCGTGCCGAATGTCGACTTCCTGTTCCTGGCCACCCCGATGGTCGACGAGGCGTCCTGGACGAAGGCCATGAAGGAGGGTTCCGCGGAGCTGCTGGAGGCGAGCATCGCGGCCTTCGAGGCGGTCGACTCCTGGGACGCGGAGACCCTCAAGGCCACCCTGGAGGCGGTCGGCGCGGAACGTGGTCTCAAGCTGGGCAAAGCCCAGGCGCCGGTACGGGTCGCCGTCACCGGCCGCACGGTCGGTCTGCCGCTGTTCGAGTCCCTTGAGGTGCTGGGCTCCGAGCGCACCCTGACCCGGTTGCGGGCCGCCCGGTTGCGCCTGGTCTAGCCGGCACCGGCACCCCGAGGTTGCCGGGACGCGTTATCCTGCCTGCATCACCGGCCACGGCACCGGTAAATCCGCCCACTGCTCCACGGCCGCTACCATGCCGAGTCGAGATCGCAGATAGTTCCAATTAGTGTTCCACCGGCTGCAACCGATCGACGTTCGGCGGAGTCTTTAGGTGGGTACCCGTCCTGCGGGCACGGTCACCGCCGTCAGCTTCCGGCGCGTGACCCCTGCAGCGGAGCCACCCATCGAACGGGGCGAGGAGGCGGCATGGTCCGACGGATGAGGCGACTGGCCGTACTGACGGTGGGTGGGTTGGCGGCGCTCCTGCTGTCCCTCACGGTCGCACAGCCGGCTCCGGCGGCACCGAAGTCGCCACCGGCCGGGGTGGACATCACCGGGGACGGTCTCGCCGAACCGTTGCGACTGCGCGCCGAGCACCATCCCGACCATGTCAAGGCCATCGTCGACCAGGTCAGCGCCCGAGCGCTGGTACGCCAGTCGGGCAGCCCGAAGAAGGCCGCCCTCGGTCCGAAGTACACCGTCGTGGTGCTGGCCGGTGACGTACCCAAACAGACCTACGACCTCTACCCGAAGGCGGTGGGCGGGCCCCGGGTCTTCCGACCGGCCAAGCAGCCGGACTCCCGCAAGACCACCGCGGCCTGGTTCCTCGGACGGGTCAGCATGTCCGAGACCCTGCGCACCGCCGGGGTGCCGCTGGAGCGCACGTACGAGTCGGTCAGCGGGGGCATCGGCGGGGGTGAACGGATCATCCCGGAGGAGGCCCTGAACCCGGCGCAGGACCTCAACGAGGCCTTCGGCGATCTGCGCCGCCTCCTGCTGCTCAACGTCGCCGTGGTGCTCGTGATCACCCTGGGGCTGGCCGGCATCGCCCTGCTGGTCCGCCGCCGCACCCGCTGACCGCCAACCCAGCCTCATCGGCCTGACCGTCCAGGTGATCAGCACCAGCGTCGGGGCGGACGTTCCCGTCGGGTGGTACGGCGGGCCGGGCGTACCGGAGCGTGCCGGTGGGCACCGGCCCAGCCCGGCCGCTCGCTGAGGCACCCGGGGGCGGTCGACTCGACCGGCTCGACCGGCGGTTCGGCGGCCCGTTGCCGGGGCACCACCGGCTCGGCCGGGCCGGGTCGTACGGCACCCGGCTCCTCGTCACCGCGCTCCGGGGTCCAGCCGGCGTGCGCCTCGGCCGCCGGGGTGAGGCCGGTCGGTCGGCGGTGATGGTGATGCTTGCCGGTCATCGGCTGTTCGTGAGTGCCCGGTCGACTCGGCTCCTCCTGAGCGCAGCCGTGTTCGGCGTCCCCCTGCGCCATCGGCTTCTCCTCACCTCTCGCCCGCACGCCGGTGCCCACCCGACGTGTCCTGACACCGTACTGGCCGGTACCGACCGCCCACGCACCGCGTACCGGGTGAACCGGCCGGGCCGCCTGCCGACGGCTGCCGTGAAGGGCCAGTTCAGGACATGTCAGGCTAGGCGGGTGAGCGAATCGGGCGGGATGGAGCTGTCGGCCACACTGCGCCGGATCGAGCGGGCGGCCGGCTCCCTGGCCACCGCCAGCGTGGCCCGGATGGATGAGACCCTGCCCTGGTTCCGGGCGTTGCCGGCCGACCAACGCTCCTGGGTGATGTTGGTGGCCCAGGCCGGCGTCCGCTCCCTGGTGCAGTGGCTCTGCTCGGGCGGCGGCGCCGGGGAGGGCAGCCAGGAGGTCTCCGACGAGGTGTTCGCCACCGCCCCGCAGGCGCTGGCCCGCTCGATCACCCTTCAGCAGACCGTCGCCCTGATCAAGGTCACCATCGACGTGGTCGAGGAGCAGGTAAGCGATCTCGCCGCCCCGGGTGAGGAGCCGCAGCTGCGGGAGGCGGTGCTGCGCTTCTCCCGGGAGATCGCCTTCGCCGCCGCCCGGGTGTACGCGCGGGCGGCGGAATCCCGCGGCTCCTGGGACGCCCGGTTGCAGGCCCTGCTGGTGGATGCCCTGTTGCGTGGTGACTCCCCGGACGTACTGGCCAGTCGTGCCGCGGCCCTCGGCTGGACGGACGCGCCACCGGTGGCGGTGGCGGTCGGCACCTCACCCGGCGGAGAGGTGGCCGCCGTGCTGCACACCGTCTACCGCCAGGCGCGGCGCATCGGGGTGGAGGTGATCGGCGGGGTGCACGGCGACCGGCTGGTGATCGTGCTCGGCGGCGCGGCCGAACCGGTGGCGGCCACCGCCAAGCTGCTGACCGCCTTCGGTCCGGGGCCGGTGGTGGTGGGTCCGGCGGTGCCGAGCCTGGACGAGGCCACCGAGTCCGCGCGGGCGGCCCTGGCCGGTTACCGCGCGGCCCCGGCCTGGCCGACCGCCCCCCGCCCGGTGCACGCCGGTGACCTGCTGCCGGAGCGGGCTCTGGCCGGTGACGCGGAGGCCCGTCGGCGGCTGCGTCACGACGTGTACGCGACCCTGGTGCGGGCCGGCGGTGAGCTGCTGGAAACCCTGGACGCCTTCTTCGCGGCGGGCGGCACCTTGGAGAGCGCCGCCCGGGCGCTGTACGTGCATCCGAACACGGTGCGCTACCGGCTGCGGCGGATCTCCGATGTCACCGGGTTCAGCCCGCTGATCTCCCGGGACGCCTTCGCCCTGCGGGTGGCGCTGACGGTGGGTCGGCTGGACCCGGTGGTACCTACCCAGACAATGCCCCCGGCCGCCGGTAAAAGATCACAGGCTAGCGACGACAACCACCAGCCTTTGTAGGATTCCTCCAAAGGTCCTAGTGCGGTTTGGTGTCAGTCGACACAGCGTAACGAGTGGCGATCCGGGAGAGTCATACACGTGCTAGCCGTACTCTGCCCCGGCCAGGGTTCTCAGAAACCCGGCTTCCTCACCCCCTGGATCGACCTGCCCGGCGCCGAGGCCCGGCTGCGGGAGTGGTCGACACTGGCCGGGGTGGATCTGGTTCGGCTGGGCACCGAGGCCGATGCCGACGAGATCCTCGACACCGCCCGCACCCAGCCGCTGCTGGTGGCCGCCGCGCTGCTGGCCGCCGAGCACCTGCCGCTGTCGGAGGTGGCCCTGACCGCCGGGCACAGCGTCGGGGAACTCGCCGCCGCCGCGTTGGCCGGCACCCTGCCGACCCAGGCGGCGATCACCCTGGCGGGGGTACGCGGCCGGGAGATGGCCGCGGCCTGCGCGCTGGAGCCGACCGGGATGGCCGCCGTGGTCGGTGGCGACCCGGACGAGGTGATCGCCGCGATCGACGGACACGGCCTGTACCCCGCCAACCGCAACGGCGCCGGCCAGATCGTGGCCGCCGGTTCGGTCGCCGGATTGGACAAGCTGGCCGCCGAGCCGCCGGCCCGGGCCCGGATCATCCGGCTCAAGGTGGCCGGCGCCTTCCACACCCCGTTCATGGCACCGGCGGAGGCCGCACTGACCTCGGTGGCGGAGGAGATCACCCCGAACGACCCGACCCGGATCCTGTTGTCCAACCTCGACGGCGGTCCGGTCCGCGACGGCCGCGAGGTCCTGCAACGGCTGGTCCGTCAGGTCACCGCCCCGGTGCGCTGGGACCTGTGCATGGCCACCCTCGCCGACCTCGGGGTGACCGCGGTGATCGAGCTGCCCCCCGCCGGCACCCTCGCCGGCATGGTGAAGCGGGAACTCAAGGGCACCGGCGTCCCGGAGATCGTCACCCTGAACACCCCGGACGACCTGCCCGCCGCCCGGGACCTGATCGCCCGGCACGGCACGACCGCCAGCCAGAACGGGTCTCGCGACGAGACCGACCACAGGGAGGTCTCGGCATGAGCGGCAGCAGGATCATCTCACTGGGCCACTACCAGCCGTCCCAGGTGGTGACCAACCACGACATCGCCCAACTGGTGGAGACCAACGACGAGTGGATCCGCGACCGGGTCGGCATCGTCAGTCGGCGCATCGCCGGTGACGAGACGGTCGCCGACATGGCCGCCGCCGCCGCCGGCAAGGCCCTGGCGAACTCCGGCCTGACCGCCGCCGACATCGATCTGGTCGTGGTCGCCACCTGCACCTCGGTCGACCGCAGCCCGAACGTGGCCTGCCGGGTCGCCGCCAAGCTGGGCATCCAGGCCCCAGGGGCCTTCGACGTCAACACCGCCTGCTCCGGTTTCGCGTACGCCCTCGGCACGGTCGATCATGCGATCCGGGCCGGTGCCAGCCGCAACGCCATCGTGATCGGCGCCGAGAAGCTCTCCGAGTTCACCGACTGGACGGACCGTTCCACCTGCATCATCTTCGGTGACGGTGCGGGCGCCGCCGTGGTCACCGCCACCGCGGAGGGCGAGGCACCGGGAGTGGGCCCGGTGGTCTGGGGTTCGGTGCCCGAGCGCGGTGAGGCGGTACGCATCGAGGGCTGGCGCCCGTACGTCGCCCAGGAGGGCCAGATGGTGTTCCGCTGGGCCACCACGGCGTTGGCTCCGCTGGCCCTACAGGCCTGCGAGCGGGCCGGGGTCGACCCCTCGGAGCTGGCCGCTTTCGTGCCCCACCAGGCCAACACCCGGATCATCGACGGCATCGCCAAGCGGTTGAACATCCCGCAGGCGATCATCGCCAAGGATCTCGTCGAGTCCGGCAACACCTCGGCGGCCAGCATCCCGCTGGCCCTGTCCAAGCTGGTCGAGCGCCGTGAGGTGCCCTCCGGCGCGCCGGTGCTGTTGTTCGGCTTCGGCGGCGGTCTGACCTACGCCGGTCAGGTCGTCCGCTGCCCCTGATACCACCTCGGCGCGTCGTCGCCGAGGAGCTAGGCGGCGTCGCCGCCGACAGAACCCGATGAGAGGAACCCACCGCAATGACCCGTGACGAGATCACCGCCGGCCTCGCCGAGATCCTCGAAGAGGTTGCCGGGGTGAGCCCGGACGACGTGGCCGAGGGGAAGTCCTTCACTGACGACCTCGACGTCGACTCGCTCTCCATGGTGGAGGTCGTGGTCGCCGCCGAGGAGAAGTTCGGCGTCAAGATTCCGGACAACGAGGTGCAGAACCTCAAGACGGTCGGGGACGCCGTCAGCTACATCGAGGCGCAGTCCTGATCATGAGTCGTTCCGACGTCGTCGTCACCGGGCTAGGCGCGACCACCCCGCTGGGCGGGGACGTCGCGTCGACCTGGGACGCCATGCTCAACGGCCACTCCGGGGTGAGTGCCCTCACCCAGGAGTGGGCCGAGCAGTTGCCGGTCCGGATCGCCGCCCAACTGGCGGTCGATCCGGCCACCGTGCTGGACCGGGTGAAACTGCGTCGGCTGGACCGTTCCGAGGCGATCGCCCTGATCGCCGCCCATCAGGCCTGGGCCGACGCCGGCCTGGCCGACGCCGCGCCCGACCCGGAACGGGTGGGGGTCAGCATCGGCTCCGGCATCGGTGGGGCGGTCACCCTGCTGGCCCAGGACGACATCCTGGAGGCCTCCGGCCCGCGCAAGGTCTCCCCGCACACCGTGCCCATGCTGATGCCCAACGGCCCGGCCGCCTGGGTGGGGCTGGAGCTCGGGGCCCAGGCGGGGGTGCACTCGGTGGCCAGTGCCTGTGCCACCGGCGCGGAGGCGATCGCGCTGGGTCTGGACATGATCCGGGCCGGCCGCGCCGACGTGGTGGTGGCCGGTGGCACCGAGGCGGTGATCCACCCCCTGCCGATCGCCGGTTTCGCCTCGATGCGGGCCATGTCCACCCGCAACGACGAGCCGCAGCGGGCCTCCCGGCCGTGGGACAAGGGTCGGGACGGGTTCGTCCTCGGTGAGGGCGCCGGCATCGTGGTGCTGGAACGCGCCGAACATGCCGCCGCCCGGGGTGCCCGGGTGTACGCCCGGCTGGCCGGTTCCGGCATCACCTCGGACGGTTACGACATCGTGCAGCCGCACCCCGAGGGTGCCGGAGCGATCCGGGCCATCGAGAAGGCGATCATCGACGCGGACGTCGCCAAGTCGGACATCAGGCACGTCAACGCGCACGCCACCTCGACCCCGGTGGGCGACCTGGCCGAGATCAAGGCACTGCACCAGGCGCTGGGCGACCACCCGGTGCTGACCGCGACCAAGTCCATGTCCGGGCACCTGCTCGGTGCCGCCGGCGCCCTGGAGTCGATCGCCACGGTCCTGGCGATCCGGGACGGCCTGGTGCCCCCGACGATCAACCTGGACGACCCGGACGACGGTCTGGACCTCGACGTGGTCACCAACAAGGCCCGCGAGATGTCGATCGAAGCGGCGCTGAACAACTCGTTCGGCTTCGGCGGTCACAACGTGGCGCTGATCTTCACCCGCGTCTGACCCTCCGACCGTCACCCCTGCCGTCGCTGTCATGGCGACGGCAGGGGTTTCGTGTTGGCCCACCCCGGCGGTCGCAGGCGCTGGCGGATTTGACGGCGATCGGCGCTTTCGCTTTGCTGAGCGCTTCGATAGATCAACAGCGAGGAGTGGGCATCGTGGGACGATCCCGGTTCGCGTTGGCGGCGTTGGCCATCGGGCTGCTCGCCGGCTGCGGCGGCGAGCAGCCCGACACCGGCGAGCAGCCCGGCGGCGGCGCGACGGGTGCGCCATGGCATGACGAGGTGACCTCAGCCACGGCGAACGGGACGGTCGGCGCCGGTGCGCCCTGTCCGCTGCCGGTGACGTTCGAGCTGGCCGACGGGTGGCGGGCAGAAGAGATCAAGACCGCCGACCCCGACGACGAGGTGGCCGCCGCCGTGGCCGAGGCGTTGACCCGACGCGGCGGCACGACCGCGCGCTGCGAGGTGGACGGCCGCGCTGTCGCGTCGGGCTTCCTGCGGGTGTGGACGGCCGACGACGCGGACGCCCCGGCCCGGCAGACGCTGGAGGCGTTCGTCGCCGCCGAGGGGAAGGCGACCGATCCGCAGTACCGCCAGACCCGCGTCGGCGACCTCGACGTGGTCGAGGCGAGTTGGTTGAGCCATCGGGAGTTGCTCGACGAGGACATCCGGGAGTGGGCGCTGGCGGTCCGGGTCGGCGAGGCGACGGTGCTGCTGGAGGCCAGCAGCACCAGCTTCGGTGACCCGCTCGACCTGCTGCCCGCGTACCGGCTGGCCCGCGGCACGCTGACCGCAACGCCCTGACCGCAGCGCCCGACCTGACGGTGGCGTCAACTGGCGCAGGTGGTGGCGGGCAGTCCGGAGACCTTGACCGGGGATCGCCCCTGGGGTCGGGCCTTGCCGGCGAGCACCTCGGCCAGGGCCTCCATCGCGGCCCGGCTCGACGAGTAGGTGGCCAGCAGGGTCGGTGACTTCGCCTGACCGAGCACGTACGGGGTGTCCATGGCGACCGTGACCGCCGCGTCGGCCCGCAGATCCCCGGCTCGGTCGCCGTACCCGACCAGGTGGACGACGGTGCCGCCGCTGGGCACCACCGGCACTCCGGCCTCCGTCAACGCCTTGGTCAGGGTGGCCCGGGTGTGCGCCCGGCCGTCGGAGGAGGTCACCGTGACCGGTCCGGGTATCGCGGCCTGGTCGCACCGGCCGCGCAGTACGGTCACCGCGGCGGCGGCCAAGGCCCGTGCCGCCGCCCGGTGCTCCGGGGTGGCCAGGGCGGACAGCTCCGGTGCCGGCGCACCGGACAGGGTGAACTTCATGGTCAACACCCGGGTGACGGCCTCGACCAGTCGGGCCCGGGGCAGCGAGCCGTCCCGCAGGGCCGCCAGCAGCCCCTCGTAGGCCTGGCTCACATTCGGTGGCATGAGGATCAGGTCGTTGCCGGCCTTCAGGGCGCGTACCGCGGCCTCCCCCGGCCCCCAGCGGCGCGCCGGGGGCATGTTCATGCCGTCGGTGATCACCACCCCCTGGAAGCCGAGTTCCCCGCGCAGCACCTCGGTGAGCAGCTTGTACGAGAAGGTGGCCGGCACCCCGGGGTCCACGGAGCGGACGTCGAGGTGGGCGGACATCACGGCCAACGCGCCGGCCTCGATGCCGGCGGTGAAGGGGGGCCACGCCTGCGCCGCCAACTTCTTCCGGGACTGGCTCAGGACGGGCAGGTCCCGGTGGGAGTCCTCGGCGCTGTGCCCGTGCCCCGGGAAGTGCTTGACGGTGGCCGCCACCCCGGCCGCCTGTAGTCCGCGTACCGCCCCGCCGACCTGCGCCGCCGCCCGTTGCGGGTCCGCGCCGAAGGACCGGGATCCGATCACCGCGCTGCGGGTGACCAGCACGTCGGCGACCGGCGCGAAGTCGACATTGATCCCCATCGCCGCCAGTTCGGTGCCGGCGGCCCGCCAGGCCGCCTCGGTCAGGGCGGGATCACCGGCGGCCCCGGCGGCCAGGGCGCTGGGCAGCATGGTCACCCCCTCGGTGACCCGGGTGACCACCCCGTACTCCTGGTCGGTGCCGATCAGCAGGGGTGCCGGGGCGGCGGCCAGCCTGCCGGCGGCCTCGCGCAGCCCGGTGGTCAACTCCCGGACCTGCTCGGGATTGTCGACGTTGGTGGTCGGCTGGTTGCCCTGGGTGGGATCGTCCGCGCTGAAGCCGACCAGGATCAGCCCGCCCAGCCGGTACTTCTCGATCATCTCGGCCGGGGTGTCCACCCCGGCCAGAGCCCGGTTGCCGGCCGCCGATCCGGCCGACACCTTGGTGGCCCGATCGCCGTACGCGTAGGGCATGAGCACCTGACCGACCAGGTCCTCGTCGGTGAGTTCGGCTACCAGGGCGGCGGCCCGGCCCGCCGGGTCCCCCGGGGCCGGGCTCGCCGACGGCGCCGGCCCGCTCGACGCGGACGAGGGCGCCGGTTCGGTCGAGTCGGTGGGGGCGGCCGTGCCGGGGCCCTGCCCGGGGTTCGAGCAGCCGGCGGCGAACAGCATGGTCACCGCGAGGAGCACGGCGACGACACGCCGAGGGGTAGTCGACACGCGGCCCATCCCACCAGGTGACCGGGGACCGGGCAACTCGGCCTGGCCAGGACCGACCGCCGGCGGACTCCAGCACCGTCGGCGGTCGGGGCCAGGCTCAGCCGACCCGGGTGAGCAGGGTCACCGGGGCACCGTCTCCCGCGTAGCGATACGGCTCCAGTTCGGCGTCCCAGGCGGTGCCGAGCGCTCGGTCCAGGGCGTGCGCCAGGGCCTCGGGTCCCCGGGCGGAGGCCATGATGCTGCGCAGCCGGTCCTCGCCGAGTTGAATGTCACCGGCCGCGCCCACGGTGGCCCGGAACAGGCCCCGACCGGGGACGTGCATGAAGCGTTCACCGTCGGCACCCGGACTGGGTTCCTCGGTGACCTCGAAACGGATCATGGGCCACTGCCGGAGGGCAGCAGCCAGCTCGGCGCCCGTTCCGGGGCGACCGGACCAGCCGCATTCGGCTCGGCGGGCGCCGGGGTCGACGGGCTGGGCCGTCCATTGCAGGTTGACCGGCGCGGCAAGGACGCGCGCGATCGCCCACTCGACGTGTGAGCACACGGCGAGCGGGGTCGAATGGACGTATACGACGCCACGCGTTGGCACGGTGACCTCCCGGAGAGCGAGGTGCGTCTTCCCCTACGACCTCGCCCGAATCCGGGTGCTTGTTGCACACATGATGACTGGTGTGACGGATGGTGCGCCAGGGAATCGGCAAATCCGCCGGTCGGAATACTCGAACCGGGGCCAGTCGTTCCATCTCGTGAAGCCGCGATGACCAGCCGGGATCGCGGGTCGTGTACAGTTCCATCGGCGGCCTGTGCCGCGTAAGCCTCTCGTGGGTCACCCATCGGTGCCCCCCGCAACAGCCCCCGGACGTTCCGTCCTCCGTACGTCTTGCAAGGAGTACCTCCGTGGCGAGCAACACCTCTAAGACCGCGCGCGCGTCAGTCCGGGCCGGCCAGGCTGGCCAGGGTGGCGCCCTCAGCGTGCTGGGCGAGTTCAAGTACCTGATCCCGCTCAACGGCGGCAAGCACGCCTACGTGCGGAACCTGACCAACGGCAAGACCGTGCACCTGCGCACCGACTCCGAGGCCTTCGTCGAGGAGATCCGGGTGCTGGCCGCCGCCGGGCACGCCGCCAAGATCCGGGCGGAGATCAACAGCCTCAACGCCACCCACCCGGGTGACGGCTGGGACGCCGCCGAGAAGCGCCTGGTCGAGGCCGGTGTCTTCGAGGGCTGAGCCCTCTCCCGTACCACCACGAAACGCCCGTCCGGTCCGCCGGCGGGCGTTTCGTCGTCTCCGGGGTCCAGGTCGCCGAGCCCTCGACCGATCGGAACCTTCTCAGCATCGTGGTTGGCGTGGTGTCATGGCGGGTAGCCGGTGTTACCACCGGGTATCCCCGGTGTCACGCAGCCACGCGGCGCCTTGGGGGAGGTGGCGATGCCAGAACGGGTCGAGGTACGAACTACCGACGACGTACGCCTGCACGTGGAAGTCAGCGGACCGGCGGAGGCCGAGGTCACCGTGGTGCTGGTGCACGGCTGGACCCTGGACGGGCGGAGCTGGCACCGACAGGTGGCGGCCCTGCGGGAGACGTACCCCTCGGTGCGGGTGGTCACCTATGACGCCCGCGGGCACGGCAGGTCCAGTTGCATGGCCCTGCCCACGGCCACCCTGGCCCAGCTCGGCGACGACCTGGCGGCGGTGCTGGACACGGTGGCACCCACCGGTCCGGTGATGCTCGTCGGCCACTCGATGGGCGGCATGACGATCATGGAGTACGCCCACCGGCATCCCGAGCACTTCGCGGGACAGATCGCCGGTCTGGTCTTCGTCTCCACCACCGCCGAGGGGCACACCCACACCGTCTACGGCCTGTCGCCCCGGATCACCCGGATCATCCGGTTGGCGGAGACCGCCGGGGCGGGGGTGTTGGCCCGCTGCGGCTCCTGGCGTCCGCCCCGCCCACTGCTGCGTGCCCTGCAGCCCAGCATCCGCTGGATGCTCTTCGGGGAGCGCTGTGATCCGTCGGACATCCGCCTGGTCACCTCGGCGGTGGCCCGTGCCTCGCTGCGCTCGATCGGCGGGTTCCGGGCCTCGATCGGTGACCAGCACCGGCTGGAGACCCTGGCCGCGTTGACGCACCTGCCGGCCGCCGCCCTGGTCGGGGACAAGGACCGGCTGACCCCACCGCCCTGCGCGGAGTCGATCGCCGAGGCCCTGTCGGCCACCGAACTGGTGGTGTGCCCGGGAGCCGGCCACATGCTGATGATGGAACGCCCCAAGGAGGTGAACGACGCCCTGTCCGGCGTACTGCGTCGGGTCCTGGACGCCAGTTCCGTCCCGGATTGTTGACAAAGGTCCCCTGCCCGAGAAGGTGCCTTCCCTGCCCGTCGAGGGTGGGGCGTAATCTCGTGCGGTTGGCCGGGCGGCGGGACGAGGAGCACGAGCGGTGGATCAGAGCACCCTGGATCAGGAGATCGCCGTCGAGCAACGGCATCTCGACCGGGTGTACGCACGACTGGCCGAGCTGCGACGCGCGGCCGTCATCGCGGAGCGGGACGGCTACCGGCTGGCCCGGGTCGGCAACTTCGGTGCCCTGGTGGAACGCGACGCGATGGTCTTCCACGCCGCGCAGCGACGTCACCTGCTCGACGCGGAGTACGAGGGGCTGGTCTTCGGTCGGCTGGACCTGCGGGACGGGCAGGTGCTCTACGTCGGGCGGCTCGGCATCCGCGACGAGGACGCCAGCACCCTGGTGGTCGACTGGCGCGCCCCGGCCGCCGCCGCCTTCTACCAGGCGACACCGGCCGAACCCCTCGGGGTGGTGCGGCGTCGGACCATCCAATCCAGCGGGGAACGGGTCACCCGGATCGAGGACGATCTGCTCGACCCGGACGCCGCCCCGGCGGAGATGCCGGTGGTGGGCGACGGGGCCCTGCTGGCCACCCTGTCCCGTACCACCGGTCGAGGGATGCGCGACATCGTCGCGACCATCCAACGGGAGCAGGACGAGGCGATCCGCTCCCCCGCTTCCGGGATCACCCTGGTCTCCGGTGGCCCGGGTACCGGCAAGACCGCGGTGGCCCTGCACCGTGCCGCGTACCTGCTCTACGCCGACCGCAGCCGGTACGCCGGGGGCGGCATCCTGGTCCTCGGCCCCTCCTCGGTCTTCGTCTCCTACATCGCCTCGGTGCTGCCGTCGTTGGGCGAGGACGCGGCCACCCTGCACTCCCTGGGCAGTCTCTTCCCCGGGGTGACCGCCACCCGCACCGACCCGCCCCGGGTGGCCACGATCAAGGGATCGTTGCGGATGCGGCGGGTCCTGGAACGGGCCGTCCGGGACCCCGCTCCGGGCACCCCCACCCAGTTGCGACTGCTGTACCGGGGACAGTTGCTGCAACTGGACCGGGCGGAGCTGAACGCGATCTGGAACCGGGCGTTGCCGCGCGGCGCCCGACGCAACGAGGTCCGCCGGGCCGGCTTCGACGGGGTACTGGCCGCGCTCTGGGCGCAGGCCCGTCGACTGGGCATCGGCGGGCTGCCCGAGCAGCGCGCCTTCGAGGACGAACTGATCGACCGCGCCGACTTCCGGGAGTTCCTCAAGGCCTGGTGGCCCCGGCTGCATCCCCGGCACGTACTCGGCTGGCTGGCCGACCACGAGCGGCTGCGTCGGTACGCCGGGGGCATCCTGTCCGGCACCGAGATCCGGCTGCTGGCCGAGGCGTACCAGGGGCTGGCCACCGAGGGTCCGACGGTCGCCGACGCCGCCCTGCTGGACGAGCTCGACACCCTGCTCGGTAAGCCGATGCGCCCGGCCCGGGCCAAGCGGGACCCCTTCCAGTTGGCCGGCGGGGTCCGGGAGTTGAGCACCCTCGCCGATCGGCAGCGAGCCGCCCGGCAGGCCGCCCGCGAGCGCCCGGAGGACTACCGGGACTACGCCCATGTGGTGGTCGACGAGGCGCAGGACGTCTCGCCGATGCAGTGGCGGATGATCGGCCGGCGGGGTCGGCTGGCCTCCTGGACGGTGGTGGGCGATCCGGCGCAGACCGCGTGGACGGGAGATCCCCAGGAGTTGACCCGCGCCCGGGACAAGGCCCTGGGACGGCGCCCGCGCCACCTGTTCACCCTGACCACGAACTACCGCAACTCGGCGGAGATCTTCGCGGTGGCGGCCGAGGAGATCCGCCGGGTGTACCCGGACCTTCCGCTGCCCACGGCGGTCCGCTCCACCGGGGTGGAGCCGATTCGACTGCTGGTTCCGGCGGCCGAGCTGGCCAGCCGGGTGGTCTCGGCCGCGCGCACCCTGCTGGACGAGGTCGAGGGCACCGTCGGGGTGATCACTCCGGTGCCCCGGCGGGAGGAGGTGGCGGGCTGGCTCGGCGGCCTGGGCGGCGATCGTCTCCAGGTGGTGACGAGCCTGGAGGCCAAGGGCATGGAGTACGACGGGGTGGTGCTGGTCGCCCCGAGCGAGGTCCGGGCGGTGCCGGACTCCGGGGTCCGTACGCTCTACGTCGCGCTGTCCCGAGCCACCCAACGGCTGACCACCGTCGACATCGGTTGAACCTGCCCGGACACGCTCGGTACGGATACCGCGGTGACTGGTGTCACCAAAACGGCGTACTCAACACTTATGTCTGATTCTATGGTGAGCAGACGAACACCACGAGTCACACCGGCTGCACGGGTCACGGCAGTCCCGGTAGGCTCGGCTCCGGCCTCCGCCAGGCGGCACCCACCGGTGCCGGCGGCGGCCGCCGCTCAATCGCCCGCCAGGGCGAGCCGGGGAACCATGTTCCTGGGGTGCATCCGCGCACGCGCGGTAGGGATCTTCCGTCCCGAACCCGTCAGCTAACCCGGTCGGCGGCTGACGGAAGGACATGTGCATGCCAACAGTGGCAACCGTGAGACCGGCCGCCCGCACGGCGGCCCTGATCTGCGCGGCGCTCGCCCTCGCTGTGGGTGCAGCGCTGGTTCCCGCTCCCGCCGCGGCGGCACCCGGCGATGTCGGTGACGAAGGCGGCACCCCGGCGCTGCGGGCCCAGTTGGAGGCGGCCAGCAAGGGGTACCTCGACGCCAAGGCCGCCCTGGACCGTTCGGTCAAGCGCCAGAAGCAGCTGGCCGGCCAGCTCACCACCACCGAGAGCCAGCTCGCCGAACGCGGCAGCAAGGTAGCCGAGATCGCCGCCCAGGCGTACCGATCCGGTCGGCTCAGCGCGGCGTCGGCCCTGCTCAACAGCGCCTCCCCGGCCGGCTTCATGGACCGGGCGGCGGCGCTGGACGCGGTGGCCGCCAACGAGGAACGCGCCCTGGGTGAGCTGCGGGCCACCCGCGACGAGGTCAGCCGGACCAAGCAGGCGCTGGACCGGGAGGTCCAGGAGCAGCGCAAGCAGGTCGCGGTGATGGCCAAGCGCAAGGATCAGGCCGAGCAGGCCCTGACCGTGGCCAACGAACGGGCCGAGGCCGCCCAGCGGGCCGAGCGGGCCCCGACCCGGGCCGGCGGATCCAGCCCCAGGGCCGCCCCCGCACCCCGCAACGCGAACGGCTCGTGGCCGGCGGAGTCGTGCAGTGTCAACGACCCCACCCCGGCCAACGGCTGCATCACCCCGCGTACGCTGCACGCCCTCAAGCAGGCCAAGTCGGCCGGGTTCACCCGGTACGTCTCCTGCTACCGCTCGGGTGGCTCCGGCGAGCACCCCAAGGGCCGGGCCTGCGACTTCGCGGCGCAGAAGAACGGCTTCGGTGGGGCCGCCACCGGCGGCGACCGGACCTACGGCAACAACCTGGCGGCCTACTTCGTCAACAACGCCGACCGGCTCGCCGTGCTCTACGTGATCTGGTACAAGCAGATCTGGCTGCCCAGCAGCGGCTGGAAGACCTACAGCGGCGCGCGGGGCGATCCGTCCAGCGACCACACCAACCACGTACACCTGTCGGTGTACTGACCGATCCTCGCCACGACGCCGGGTGGGCATCCCCACCCGGCGTCGTCGTGTCCGCCCTGGCCGCTCGAAGATCCCTGTCCCCCGCCCGTCGCCGCGCGGGAATCCGTCACCATGGTTACCGTCGGGGGTGAAGTGGACATTTCGCCACGAGGGGGCAGCGCATGAGGCAATCCACCATCCGGTTCACCCGGCCCGGCAACTGCGGGTGGCTCCGGTGACCGGGCACGTCATGGTCTTCGCGCCCACGCCGCTGCTGACCGTCACCGTCGACCAGCCCAACGGCACCCCGGAGCTGCATCTGCACCCCGGCGGGCAGGGGGTCTGGCAGGCCCGGATGGTGCTGTCCCTCGGGGTCGAGGTGGTGCTCTGCACCACCCTGGGCGGCGAGATCGGGCAGGTGCTGGAGCCCTTGCTGGTCAGCGAGGGAGTGAACCTCAAGGTCGTGGCCCGCGACTCCGGCGGCAGCGGGGCGTACGTGCACGACCGCCGGGAGGGCAGCCGGCGGGAGATCATCGACGTGCCCGGTCAGCCGTTGAGCCGCCACGAGTTGGACGAGCTGTACAACCTGGCCCTCAGCGAGGGACTGCGGGCGGCGGTGTGCGTGTTGAGCGGCCCCAACCACCCCAGCCTGGTACCCCCCGACCTGTACCGCCGCTTCGCCGCCGATCTGTGCGCCAACGGCAGCCCGGTGGTGGTCGACCTCAGCGGTGAACACCTGACGGCCGTCCTGGACAGCGGGGTGTTCTTCCTCAAGGTCAGCCACGAGGAGCTGATCGCGGACGGGCGGGCCGCCGGTGACGATCAGGATCAGCTCGTCACCGCCCTGTACGACCTGCACACCGCCGGGGCGGAGAACGTGCTGGTCAGCCGGGCCGACAAACCGGCCCTGACCCTGCTCGACGGCGAGGTGTTCGAGGTGCGGATGCCCCGGTTGGAGGCGGCCGACCCCCGTGGCGCGGGGGACTCGATGACCGCCGGAGTGGCGGCCGTGGTGGCCCGGGGCGGCGACATCCGAACCGCGATCCGCACCGGGGCGGCGGCCGGCGCGCTGAACGTCACCCGGCACGGGCTGGGCACCGGACGACTGGATTCGATCACCGGCCTGGTCGACCGGGTCGAGTTGGTGCCAGCGGGCAACCGGCCGCAGTTCCGCACCACCCCGGACGAGTGGGCCCACCGGGCGGGCGGCCGATGACCCTGCGGGTACTGATTACCAATGACGACGGGATCGCCGCCCCCGGCCTCCACTCGCTGGCCCGAGCAGCGGTCGCCCGGGGCTTGGAGGTGGTGGTGGCCGCGCCCTTCGAGGAGGCCAGCGGCACCAGCGCCGCGATGAGGGCGGTGGAGGAGGAGGGCAGGGTGGTGGTCCATGAACACCCCCTGCCGGAGTTGGACACCACCCCGGCGTTCGCGGTGGGAGGTTCTCCCGGGTTCATCGCCCTGATCGCCGTGCACGGTGCCTTCGGGCCGCCCCCGCAGGTGCTGCTGTCCGGAATCAATCGGGGCGCCAACGCCGGCCGGGCGGTGCTGCACTCGGGCACGGTGGGAGCGGCCTTCACCGCGGTGGCCAACGGCTGCCCGGCGATGGCGGTGTCACTGGACGTGCTGTCCGCCGGTGAGGCGACCGCAGCCAGCGGCGGTGCGGCGGTGGCCGCAGCCGCCCGGGTACGCGATGCCGACCGGCACTGGGACACGGCCGCCCGGGTAGCCCTGGACCTGCTGCCTCGGCTGCTCACCGGGCCGGTGGCGAGCGTGCTCAATGTCAACGCGCCGGATCTGCCCTTCGGGCGGCTCCGGGGGATACGCCGGGGCACCCTGGCCACCTTCGGTCAGGTGCAGATGACGGTCGCCGAATCCGGTCAGGGATTCGTGCGTACCTCGCTGGAGCAGCCCGGTCAGGCGGTGCAGCCCGGTACCGACCTGGCCCTGCTCGCCGAGGGTTACGCCTCGGTGACGGCCATCCGGGCCCTCACCGAGGCGACCGATATTGATCTGTCCGGCCTGGACCCCGACTGAGGGCCTCAGGCCCCCGGTAGAACCTCGGGTGTCGCGGCGGCCCCCGCGTAGTACGGCTCGGGGGCACCGAACAGGCCGAGCAGGCCGGTCACCCAGAGTTGCCGGTGCACGAACCGGCTCGGCTCGGTGACGACCAACTTCACACCGCTGACCTCGGCGGTCTGGAATCCGGCGACCATCGCACTGATGCCCACCGAGTCGATGAAGGTGACCAGCCGCATGTTGAGCTCGATCCGGGCCGGCCGCCCCTTGGCCAGCACCTCGGCAATGGCCTCTTTCACCTCGTACGCGGTGTCGACGTCGATCTCCCCTCGGGGGGCGATCTCGATGACACCACCGGGCCGAACCGTCTGAAGGATCGACAGGCTCACGCGAGCACCTCCACTCGCCCGTACGACGGGCGCCTCATCAGTACGCGGGCCGCGACCGAGAGTATTCCTCCAACGGCCTCGGTCGCCACCCCTCGGGATGAGCAATTCGCGGACAGGAGCACTTAGCGTCCCCCTTGTCCGGAATTTTCATGTCCTATCACTCGACGCGCTGGCCGCCAGTCCGCTTCGCGCGCCAGCCCACGCCGCCGAACCAGCGTAGCGGGCCGACGCCAGCGGTTTCGATATCCGGCGCGCCGAGGCGCCGCCCCGAGGGCCGACACCCCTGGTAGCAGGCCTGCGACCAGGGGCTCGATGTGCCTAGCATCACGATTGACCGTTTCGGCGTCCCTCGGCGGGGTCCGGGAGGTAGGGAGACCTGAGGATCGTCTCGTCGTGGTTTGCGCCGATAGCGGATGGGGCACAGCCTCCGAAGGCGCACCCCGCCGCACGCCGGGCAAGCCGCCGAGGAGGTCTCATGCGGGCACTCTCCTCGGCACCGTCGAGGAGGAAACCACATGTTCGGAACCAACCTGCTGGACCGCCGCAGCAAGCCGGAGCGGATCGCGGATGACGCGTGGCACCACCTCGTGTCGGCGATGAACACCGCGGGTGACACGATCCGCGACACCACCCGCTCCGCCCGGCACACCTCGCTTGGACTGGCCGACGACGCCGGGGACCTGGTGGGTTCGGCCGCCGATGAGGCCCGCCGTCGGGCCACCCGGGCCTTCGACGCCCTGGCCGGTCGCAGCCCCGCCCTGCCGTGGACCTTGCTGATCGGCGCGGCCCTGGTCGGCGCGGCCCTCGGCTGGGCCGCCGGGACCGCCGCCCGGGCCGCCGGCAGCCAGGACCGATCCGTCGACGACATCGAGTTCGTCGATGTCGAGCGCCCGGACTCCCCCGCCACCACCGACCGCTGACCGGGGCCGCACCTCCAGCCCGCGTCATGGTGACGGGCCCCGTCCGACCGATTCGGTCGGACGGGGCCCGCTGCGCTGACCGGGTGTGGACGGTCAGCGAGTGGTGCAGGTGATGGTCATCGGTGGATCGTTGGTCCCGGTGGTGCCGGCCAGGAAACCGGCGGTGGCGGTGGCGCCGGGGGCCAGCGCGCCGTTGTAACCGGCGTCACGCAGCGACACGGTCGCCCCGGTCTGGGTGTGGCTGCCACCCCAGACCTGGCTGATCCGCTGCCCACTCGGGAAGGTCCAGCTCAGGGTCCAGCCGCTGATCGGCGCCGGGCCGGCATTGCGCACCACCAACTCGCCCTGGAAACCCCCCGGCCACTGCCCGACCAGGTGGTAGGTGGCCGAGCAGCCGCCCGTCGGCGGCGGGGTGGTCGGGGACGGGGCCGGGCTGGTGGGCGTCGGGGACGGGGACGAACCGGTAGGCGACGGCGTCGGGCTGGTCGGGCCCGGGGAAGGGCTCGTCGGGGTCGGGGTGGGATCACCACCGACCCGGTCCGCGACCAGGATTCCCCGCCCGTTGGTGCCGAGGTAGACCCGCCCGTAGACCCGAGGGTCGCCGGTGAGGGCGTCACCGGCGTTGCCGTACTGGTGCTGGTCGTCGTTGATGCGTACCCAGGTGGCGCCGATGTCGTCGGAGCGGTACACCCCGTGCCGGCCGTCGACCGTGCCGAACAGGTAGAGGGCAGGGTAGGTCTGCCCGGGGGCCGCCCGACCGAAGCCGATGTTGCCCGCGCTGCCGACGCCGGCCGATCTGGTGAAGGTTGCTCCGGAATCGGTGGACCGCCACAGTCCACCCTGCCCAGCCAGCCACAGTTCGCCCTCCTTACCGGGCAGGGCCTTGAACCGTACGTTTCCGGTGGTGGGCAGCCCGGTCGCGGCGGACGCGGTGAAGCTGATCCCACCGTTGGTGCTCACATAGAACCGGCCGGCGCTGAAGCCGTAGAACCTGCTCGGGTTGACCCGGTCGGATTCGACGATGGCGTTGGCCGGGATGCCGGTGGACGCGGTCCACGAGTTGCCGAAGCCCACCGAGTGGACGACCCGCTGCCCCTCGTCGCCGGGGGCCCAGACGAAACGGCTGCCGTCGGCCGAGGCGGCGACCGTGCCACCCCGGTTGACCCCGGCGGGTTCGCTGCCCTGGAACCAGTTCGCTCCGCCGTCGGTGGAGAAGGCGACATGACTGTCGTTGGGCCGGTCGGCGTCGGTGAAGTCGCCGGCGCGGACCATCACCGAGGGGTTGGCTTCGGCGTAGTCGAGGCTGGTGGTGCTGGTGAAGACCGGCTGGGTGAACATCATCGCCGGGACGGCGTCGAGGTCGGTGTGCCGGAAGCCGCCGATGTCGCCGAGCGCGCTGACCAGGGGTGCGCCCGAGGGCGGACTGATCAGGTCGAGCACCGCGGTCTCCTCCAGGCCCTCGACCATCGGCCGGACGGTGATGGTGCCGCCGGTGTCCCACCGGGTCAGGTCGGTGCTGCCGTAGATGGTCGCCCCGGTGCCGTACATGAACCGGTCCGAGTCGTGCGGGTCGATCTCCACCGACTCGTTCATCCAGCCCAGCTTCGGTGTCTCCTCCGGCGGCTGGGGGTTGGCCCCGAAGGTCAGCCACGGCACGGAACTGATGTCCATGGTGTACTTCTTGACGCGCTGCGGATAGCTGCCCCAGTCCCAGATCCGGCTCCAGGCGGCGCCCCCGTCGATGCTGCGCCAGAAGATCGCGTCCGGCCACCAGGAGATCTGGGTGGCCACCATCAGGGTGTTCGGGTTCTGCCGGTCGATGGTCAGGCCGCTGTAGCCGAAGTAGGCGTCGGCGCTGCTCGACGGCACCGGACTGATCTGCGTCCAGGTGCCGGTGGACCGGGTGAACTTCCAGACGTCACCCTTGCCGCCGTCGTACGGCCCGCCGGTGTCGCTGGTGGCGATGTAGAGGTGGCCGCCGACGTGATCGACCACCCCCTTGTGGGCGAGGTACCCGGTGGGCTGCCCCGGGATCCGCTCCCAGGTGCCGCCACCGTCCGTGCTGCGGTAGACCGGGTTCTGCTTGTCGGCCACCCCGACGTAGATGGTCTGCGTGACCGAGCCCGGCGTACCGGTGGAGTTGTCGAAGCTGACCCAGGTCAGGCCCTGGTTCTGGGACTGGTAGCCGCTGCTGTCGTTCGGATCGGCCACATAGTTGCCGACATTGGGGAAGCTGGTCACCTTGGCGAAGGTGGTGCCGTGGTCGGTGCTGCGCCACAGGCCGTTGCCGCCCTCGGCGGCGTAGTAGACGACACTGTTGCGGTTGGGGTCCACGGCCAGCCGCTCCCCCATGCCCCGGCCGGGCATGTTGCCACCGTTCTTGAACGGCAGCTCGAACGCCTGCCAGGTGTCGCCCTTGTCCGTGGAGCGCAGGATCGCGCCGTTGTTCGGGTCCCAGTCGTTGGTGTACATGCCCACGGCGGCGTACACCCGGTTGGTCTGCACCGGGTCGGTGGCCAGGCTGACCACCCCGTTCCAGCCCCAGCGGTCCTCGCCCACCCAGTCCAGCAACGGGATCCAGGACCGGGTGGACTGGTTCCAACGGTACGCCCCGCCGATGTCCGTCCGGGCGTAGATCAGGTTCCGCTCGGTGGGGTTGAAGATAATTCCGGGTACGAAGCCGCCGCCGTCGATCCGGACGTTGCGCCAGTCGTACGCCTCCGTGGCGGCCTTTCCGGCCGGTGCCGAGGAGGCGGTAAGCGGCAACGCCACCACCGCCGTGACGGCGACCAGGGCGGCCACCACCGCACTGACGAAACTTCTCCGCATCTGGGTTCCTCTCGGGGGACACCCCACACCCGTGTCGGGGCAGGCTGGACGCACAGGGAAAACCCGTCGGAGCTGCCCTGGCTCCGGCACCGGCGCGATGGCTCCCGCACCCGAGGAATAGCCTCAGCCTAACCGGCCATCGAGATCAATGGAAGCGCTCCCACGCATTTCCTCCCACCCGGGTGAGCCCACCTCACCCACCCCACCACCAGGCTGATCCCCGAACCCGCCCCACCCCTCACCCACCAGACCCAGGCCCGGACTATGCGCGTTGCCCGGGCCACCCGGGCTGGCCTGGGTTGATCAAGAAGTTTGCGTCAGGAATCGAGGCGTTTTAGACGCAAACCTCTTGATCACCGGGAGAAAGGGGGGCGGCGGGAGGACTCGTGCAGGGTCGGTAGGAAGGAGTTGGGTGATGGTGAGTGTTTCGATGATTCAGCGCAGGGATCAGGACATTCGAGCTGCGGTGCTCGACGAGCTGGGCTGGGAGCCTCGGGTGCAGCCGCATGAGATCGGGGTGAGCGTGGCCGAGGGGGTGGTGACCCTGACCGGCCAAGTGGACAGCTACGCCAAGAAGTGGGCGGCGGAACGTGCGGCCCACCGGGTCACCCAGGTGCGGGCGGTCGCCAACGACGTGGCCGTACGGCTGGCCAGCGGGGCGGAACCCGCCGATTCGGAGATCGCCAGGGCGGTCCAGCACGCCTTGCAGTGGCACGCTTTCGTACCGATCGAGCAGCTGGATCTGACGGTCTCGCAGGGCTGGGTCACCCTGCACGGCGAGGTCGAATGGGAGTACCAGCGGCGGGCCGCGCAGGAGTCGGTCGAACGGCTCCACGGCGTACGGGGGGTCAGTAACGGCATCATGGTGCGCCCGGCGGTCCGTCCCGACGGGGTCACCCTGGCCGACCGGATCGTCGACGCCCTGGCCCGTAATCGGGCCACCGTCGCCGAGCAGGTGACCGTACGGGTCCACGGCGACACCGTGCTGCTGGGCGGCGTGGTGCACTCGATGCCCGAACGCGCCGAGGTGGAGCGGGTCGCCTGGTCCGCGCCGGGCATCCGGGAGGTGCAGAACCACATCGCCGTGGCACCGGTGCTGCGCTGAGACGCCACCGTCTCAACCACCCGGGCCGGGTGACCCGCCCTCACCCGGCCGGGTAGCAGCCTGGCAGTCATGACCGATCAGCTGACCACCCCATTGCAGGTCACTGCGCGGCTCCGCACCCCCGTCACGGAACGCGATCACGTCCGAGGGCCGATGGACGCGCCGGTGACCATCGTCGAGTACGGCGACTACCAGTGCCCCTACTGCGGCCAGGCGCACGCCAACCTGCGTGAGCTGCTCCGGCAACGGTCCGACATCGTCCGCCTGGTCTACCGGCACTTCCCCATCGCGAACATGCACCCGTACGCCGAGATGGCCGCCGAGGCGGTCGAGGCCGCCGGGCGACGGGGGCGCTTCTGGGAGCTGCACGACTGGCTCTACGAGCACCAGGAGGAGTTGGACCCGGTACACCTGATGCTCGGTGTGGAGCAGCTCGGGCTGCCCGTGGCCGAGGTGGAGGCGGAGACCGGGCGGCAGGTCGGCGGTGACCGGATCCGGTACGACTTCGTCGGCGGCATCCGCAGCGGGGTGGAGGCCACCCCCACCCTGTTCGTCAACGACACCCGACTCGACGGGGAGTTCGACCTGGCCACCCTGCTGACCATCGTCGACGCCGCCGACGACTGACCGGCCGTCGTGCGCCCGCGAACCCGCACCGGGCTTTCAGATCAGGTGCAGTTCGCGGGCGCGGCGGACTGCGTCGCGGCGGCGGGTGGCGTCGAGTTTGCGGTAGATGTTGCGAACGTGGGTCTTGACGGTGTTCACCGACACCGACAGCTCGGCCGCTATCTCCACATTGGACAGGATGCTCTGCAGGTAGCGCAGGATGGTCAGCTCCCGCTCGGTCAGGGGCTCGTCCAGCGCCGCCACGGAGGTGCCCGAGGTGGTCGGTTCCGCCGGGGTGTCCACCGCCCGGACCAGGTCACTGACCATCGGCCAGTGCGCCGTACCGGCGTCCAGGTGGGCGGCCAGCAGGTCCCGCAGGCCCGGTTCGGCCCGCAGGAAGGACCGGCGGTGATCGTCGGGGGCGGCCAGGTCGAGGGCCTGTTCCAGGGTGCGCCCCGCCCGGCGGTGGTCGCCGTCGGTGGCCGCCAGCACCGCGTCGAGCAGCGCGGCGTCCAGGCGTACCGGCAGGGGCCAGTCGGCTGCCGGCCCGGCCGCCCAGTCCGGCAGCAGACGGGCGGCGGCGTGCGGGTCACCGGCCCGCAGTTCCACCCGGGCCGCCGCCACCGCCAGCACGGCCGTCGAGAGGTCCCGCCCGGGGGTGCTGAACTGCGCCATCGCACCCACCGCCAGCTCACGGGCGGTGGACAGGTCGCCCCGGGCGGCGTGCAGATCCAGGTCGGCGGCCAGCAGCCAGGCTGCCAACGGGCCGGTCCGCGGCGACCAGCGCTCCCGGGCCGCTACGAGCAGGCGGTGCGCCTGCCCCAGGTCCCCATCGTCGCGGCACAGCAGCGAGCGGCACCAGGCCGCCACCGCCCCGGCCAGGGGGTCGCCGGTGGCCGCCGCCGCCAGGGTCAGGTTCGCCGCCGCCTCCGCCGGCTGGTCCCGGTACAGCGCCACCAACCCCAGGGCCAGGTACGCGTACCCGCAGTCCAGCGGTGCCGACCAGCCCTGACAGGGGGGCAGGGCCAGGGCGGCACGGGCCGTCTCCTCGGCCGCCCGCAGGTTGCCGCCCAGCGCCGCCAGCAGCGCCCCACGGCTGGCGCAGACCAGCTCCGGACGGAGTCGGCCGGCCGCCCGGGCGGCCGACAACGCCCCCTCGAACCCCTGCGCCGCCTCGGTCAACTCCCCGGCCTCCAGGGCCAGCCGAGCCAACTCCGTGCCGGCCACCGCCGCCACGTCCGCACTGTCGCCGGTACGCGGCACCCCGGCGACCGGACCCTGCGGGCCGCCCCCCGCCAGGGAGGTGGTGGCGAGCAGGCGGGTGGCGGCTGCGCGTACCGCCGCAGGGTTGTCGGTCAACCGGGCCAGGGCCAGGTCTGCGGCGACGACCAGCCGGTCGAACCGGGTCCGGCGGGGCTGGGGCAGTCGGCGGCCGGACTCGGCGGCCAGCCGCAGTTGGGTCTCGGCCGCCTCCCGGTCGCCGTGCAGGGCCCGGTCGACGGCGCAGGCCAGGGCGAGTTCCGGATCCCGGGTCACCGCCTCCGGCGGGGGTGCCGGGGGCGGCGGTCCGGACCGGTCGACCCGGCCCGCCGGGACGAGTTCCGGCCATCGGGTGACGAACAGGTCGACCGCGTTGGTCCAGTCCTGCGCGGCGAGGGCGTGCCGCAGGGCCTCGGCCGGTCGACCGTTGTCGGCGTACCAGCCCTGCGCACGCAGGTGCAGGTCACGCAGTTCCTCGGCGGGCAGCCGACCCAACTCGCGGTGCAGCAGGTCGGCCAGGAGGGGATGGCAGCGGTACCACACCGGGCGGCCCCCGTCGTGGTGCAGCAACCCGGCGTCCTCGGCAAGACCGCTCAGCCGCTCCTCGACGGCCGGGTCCCCGGTCAGCGCACCGGCCAGCCCGACGCAGACGGTGTCCGCCACCGCGGCCCGGCGTAGCAGCTCACGGTCCTGCGGGGCCAGCCCGGCGAGCACCTCCTCGCGTAGGTAGCCGGTGATCTCCGGCTGGTCGGCCCCGAGCTGGTCGATCCACCGTTGCGGATCCGGCTGCTGGCGCAGGGCCAGGGCGGCGATGCGCAGCGCCGCCGGCCAGCCCTCGGTCCGCTGCCGCAGGCGGCGCACCGCCGCCGCCGGTACGGCCGCACCGTGCGCGGTCAGCAGGTCGGCGATCTCGTCGCCGGTGAAGGCCAGTTCGTCTCGGCCGATCTCGGTCAACTCACCGGCCAGCCGCAGTCGCTGCACCGCCAGGGGCGGGCCGGACCGCCCGGCCATCACCAGACGCAGCCGCTGGTCGGTGTGCCGCAGCAGAAACTCCAGCCCGGCCACCGCCGCCGGATCGGTGACCCGGTGCAGGTCGTCCAGGATCAGCACCACCGGCTGTTCCCGGGCGGCCAGGGCGGCGGCCAACACCTCCAACTCGTCCGGCCCAGGCGGCCGATCAGGAATCGGGGTCGCCGCCGGGTCCACCTCGATGATCGAGCGCAGGGCGGCCGCGAGGTACGCCCAGAGCCGGTCCGCGTCGTCCCCGGCCTCGACGGAGACCCAGGCCGGTCCTGCCCCACCCGCCTGCGTGACCGCCTGCCGCCACGAGGCCAGCACCGTCGTCTTTCCCCAGCCTGCCGGGGCCCGCAGCAGGGTGACCGGTCGGGCCACGGCCTCGTCCAGCAGCCGGGCCAGCCGGGGTCGCAGCACCACCGGCTCGGGCAGGGCGGCCGGGGACAGCCGGGAGGCCAGCACGGGTGGAGCGCCCGGTACGGCGGCCCGGAGGTTTGTGCGGTCCTGCGCCATCCGGTCCACCCCCACGGCCATGTGTCCCCTCCCCTGGGGTCCTGCGGCCGGCGGTTACCCGCCCCCGGGCGGTTCACCCCTTCGGGGGGAGCCGGGTTCACCCCGACCGCGGTGACGGTGGAGATCGGTCGACGGAAGGGGTGCCGGTGGGACGGGTGGGAACGGCCTTCGCGGTACTCGGCGTCCTCGGTACGGCCACCCTGCGAGCCCTGCGCACCGCCCTGGGCCGTCGGCTGCCCGGCCGAACCGGTGCGGCCCCCGGAGGTACCCGGTCCTGGCAGGTGATCGCCATCGCCCGGCCGCCCGAGGAGGTGCTGCCGGCGGGAATCTGGCCGGAGCCGCTGCGCCGGCTGGACGGGGCCATCCAGGTCGAGCTGCGCGGCCCACCCGACGAGCGACGCACCGAGCTGGCCGCCCGACCGGTGGCCGACCCCACCGGGCTGGGTGCGCATCTGGTCGCAGACGATCCCCGGCTGGCGGTCCGGCACGCGTTGTGGCAGGCCAAGCAGCTGGCCGAGACCGGGGAACTGCCGCCGCCCGGCCGTGCGGACTGAGTGCGGGCAGGGCGGCACCGAGCGGTTGTCGGGGCCGCCTGGCATCATCGCGGGATGACGGCGGAGCGGGCGTACGACATCGTGTTGTTCGGGGCTACCGGCTTCACCGGCGGGTTGACCGCCGAATATCTCGCCCGACATGCCCCACCGGGGCTGCGGTGGGCAATCGCCGGACGCAACCCCGACAAGTTGGCCGGGGTCCGTGACCGGCTGGCCGGGATCGACCCGGCCCTGGCCACCCTGCCGCTGCTCACCGCCGAGGTCACCGACCCGGGGTCGCTGCGGGCGGTGGCCGAGGCCGCCCGGGTGGTGGCCAGCACGGTAGGGCCGTACATCCGGCACGGGGAGCCGCTGGTGGCCGCCTGCGCCGCCGCCGGCACGGACTACCTGGACATCACCGGGGAACCGGAGTTCGTCGACCTGATGTACGTGCGCCATCACGCCGAGGCGGTACGCACCGGCGCCCGGCTGGTGCACGCCTGCGGCTTCGACTCCATCCCCCATGACCTGGGGGTCTGGTTCACCATCAAGCACCTGCCCGCCGAGGTGCCGATCACCGTGGACGGTTACGTACGCGCCGGTGGCCGGGTCTCCGCCGGCACCTACCACTCCGCGTTGACCGCCTTCTCGCGTACCGCCGAGACCGCCCGGGCGGCCCGCGAACGCCGCGCGGTGGAGCCGCGCCCGACCGGCCGCCAGGTGCGGGCCGTGCCCGGCAAGGTGGCCCGCTCACGCGACCTGCCGGTCTGGGCGGTACCCCTGCCCACCATCGACCCGCAGATGGTCCGCCGATCCGCCGCGGCCCGCCCGGAGTACGGCCCGGACTTCCGTTACCGGCACTTCGCGGCGGTACGGCGACTGCCGACGGTGCTGGCCGCCGGTGCCGGTCTTGGCACGCTGACCGCCCTGGTGAAGCTGCCGCCGACCCGGCGTTGGCTGCTCGGCCGACTCGCCTCCGGGCAGGGACCCAGCCCCGAGCAGCGGGCCAAGTCGTGGTTCCGGGTCCGGTTCGTCGGTCGCGGCGGCGACCGGCGGGTGGTCACCGAAGTGGCCGGTGGCGATCCCGGCTACGACGAGACCGCCAAGATGCTCGCCGAATCGGCCCTCTGCCTGGCCCTGGACGACCTGCCGCCCACCGCCGGGCAGGTCACCCCGGTAACCGCGATGGGCGACGCCCTGCTGCACCGCCTGACCACCGCCGGGATGAAATTCGAGGTCCTGGACGAAGGCAAGGCACCTTCGGCGGGTTGACCCTCAAGCAGGTCGAGGGGGCACGATCTGGGGGTGGACAGTGACCTGCGCAGCATCGGCGAGTTGGCCAGGGCCAGCGGACTGACGGTGAGCGCCCTGCGGTTCTACGACGCCGCCGGGGTGCTGGTGCCCGCCCGGGTCGACCCGGTGACCGGCTACCGCCGCTACACCCACGACCAGGTGGCGCCCGCCCGGCTGGTGGCCGGGCTGCGCCGGGCCGGAATGCCGGTGGCCGAGATCGCCGAGGCGGTACGCGCCGAACCGGCCGTGGTGCACCGGCTCCTGGACACCCACCTGCGGCGGCTGGAGCAGGGGTTGGCCGACGCTCGCCGGGAGGTGTCCCGGATCCGGTCCCTGTTGCCGGCCGAGGGGCCCGCCACCCTGACCCGGCTCACCCTGACCGGTGCCGCGCTGGTCGCCGCCATGGACGCCGTACGGTTCGCCGTCGGCACCGACCCGGCGGTGCCGGCGTTGACCGGGGTGCTGTTCGAGGTGACCGGCACCGGCCTGGAACTGGTGGCCACCGACCGGCACCGGCTGGCGGTGGCGACCGCCGAGGCGGTGGTGCACGGCCCTTCGGTGCGGACCCTGCTGCCCCTGGAGGCGGTAGAGGCCCTGCGCCACCTGCTCGACCCCGCTCCGGGTGGTCCGGGACAGGGTGAGATCGAGTTGGTCCTGTCCGCCTCGTCGTTGGTAGCGCAGGTGGCCGGGCAGGAACTGCGGGCCACCGCCCTGCCGGAGGAGTTTCCGGACTACCACGTACTGCTGCCGCGCTCCGATGCCGCCCGGCGGGTTCCGGTCGACGCGCAGTGGCTGGTCGCCGCGTTGCGGGCGGGCGGACCGACCATCCTGCGGGAGTACGCCGGCCGGTCCTGGCCGGTGACCGTGCTCGGCCTGGGTACGCCGGACCGGCTCCGCCTGCTCGGCCCGGACGACCTGACCGACGGCGGCGACCCGGTCGGCGCGGACGGCACCGAACTACGGGTCGGCGTCAACGGCGACTATCTGCTCGATGCGCTGGACGCGGCGGGCGGGCGGCACCTGACCCTGGAGCTCGACAGCCCGCTGACCCCGCTGACCATCCGCCGCCCGGACGACGAGGGCGCCTTCTCCATCCTGATGCCGATCCGCCTGTGAGCCCTCGCGCCCTGATCCGCCTCGCGGCCTGCTCTGCCGGTGAGCGCTGGACCGGCGGTGCGGGCTGGCGTGCCGGGCCGGTCGGGCCCGGATGGAGGAGGGGCGGGTGCGGGAGACAGGACGGTCGGTGCCCGGCGGTAGCATCACCGGGTCAGCCTGACCTGAAGGTACGGAGCAGCATGCTCGACATGGAGTTGATCCGTAAGGATCGCGACGCGGTGGCGACCGCGCTGGCCAAGCGGCTCGATGCCGCCGAGGTCGACCAGGTGCTGGAGGAGATCCAGCACCTCGACCGGGAACGCCGCCGGCTGATCACCGAGATCGACGGGGAGCGGCAGCGTCGCAAGGCCGAGGCCCGGGCGTACGCGCAGGCCAAGCGGGCCGGTGTCGAGCCGCAGGTGACCGACGAGGCCGGGCGTAAGCAGGTAGCCGAGTTGGAGGCCGAGCTCGACGAGGTGCAGTCCCGGCTGCGTACCGTAATGAGCGAGCTGCCCAACCTGCCCGCCGACGACGTGATCTCCGGTGGCAAGGAAGCCAACCGGGTGGTCAAGACCTTCGGTTCCCCGCCGGTCATCGAGAAGCTGCGGGACCATGTCGAGTTGAGCCGGATGCTGGGTCTGGTCGACCACGAGCGTGGGGTCAAGCTGGGCGGGTCGGGCTTCTGGATGTACACCGGGCTGGGCGCCCGGCTGGAGTGGGCGCTGATCAACTGGTTGATCGAGCGCAACATCGAGGCCGGGTACGAGTTCCTGCTCCCGCCGCACCTGCTGCTGGACACCGCCGGTTTCGCCGCCGGCCAGTTCCCCAAGTTCTACGACGACGTCTACCACCTGGACAAGCAGTCCGCCCCGCGTGGACAGTTCCTGCTGCCCACCGCGGAGACGGCGATCCTCGGGGCGTACCAGGACGAGATCCTGGACACCGCGAAGCTGCCGCTGCGGGTGTTCGCGTACACCCCCTGCTACCGGCGGGAGGCCGCCGGGTCGCATTCGGACGAGCGGGGGACGGTCCGCGGCCACCAGTTCAACAAGGTGGAGATCTTCCAGTTCACCCTGCCCGAGCAGGCCGAGGCCGCGTTGGAGCAGATGGTCACCCACGCGGAGAGCCTGGTCGAAGGGCTGGGGCTGCACTACCAGCGCAGCCTGCTGGCCGCCGGGGACTCCAGCGCCTCGATGCGCAAGACCCTCGACATCGAGGTGTGGATGCCGAGCACCGGCAAGTACAAGGAGGTCTCCTCGGTCTCCTGGGGCGGTGACTACCAGGCCCGCCGGGCGGCCATCCGCTATCGGGAGCCGGGCGGCAAGCAGACCCGCTTCGTACACACCCTCAACGGCTCGGCCCTGGCCACCAGCCGCCTGTACCCGGCCATCCTGGAGCAGTTCCAGCAGCCCGACGGCTCAGTCCTGGTCCCCGAGGTGCTGCGCGACCGTCTAGGCACCGACCGCCTGGCCCCCCGCTAACCCCTCTCCCTCTCCCCCACCCCCACCGCGCGCCTTGACGTCGACCTCGACCTCTGCGCTGGCGGTCGACCTCTGCGTCGATCTTGCACTTTTGGTCGCTGAAACGCCCACATCTGTCTCCTTTGTCGGGGCAGAAAGTGCAAGATCGCGGAGGCGAGGGTGGGGGCGAGGGCGGGTGAGGAGGGTGAGGGTGGCCAGGAGGAGGGCCAGGGTGGTGGGGCCGACGGTGTCTAGGGTTGCGGCCAGCCAGCGTTGGACCTGCGCTGCCCCGACGATCACCGGGTCGGTCAGGGCGTCTCGGTGGCCGGCGAACAGGCGGGCCTCGTACCAGCCGTACCAGGCGACATAGCCGCCGGCGAGCAGCAGCACCAGGCCACTGAGCCGGGGCACCCAGGCACCGGCGCCACGCAGCCGGGCCACCACCTCGCCGCGTACCAGTGCCACCCCCAGGGCGGCCACCGCCACCACCAACCCCATCCCCAGGGCGTACGCGCCGAACAGGGCCAGCCCGCGCGGCAAGGTACCGGCCCGCAGGCTGGTCACCACGATGGCCAGGAACGGTGCGATGGCGCAGCCCAACGAGGCGACCGCGTACGCCATGCCGAACAGCACCATCGACGGCAGCGAACGGGTCAGTTGGGGTGCCCGGGCCAGCGGGCGCAGGGTGGGCAGCCGTCGGCCGGCGAGCAGCCAGCAGCCGAGCAGCACCAGCAGCAGCCCCAACCCGACGGTGAACCAGGGCAGCCGAGGGCGCAGCCAACCAGCGAGGGGGGCCAGGGCCAGGCCGAAGGCACCGAACACGACGACGTACCCGAGGGTCAGCGCGGCGGCGGCGGTGAGCGCCCGTCGTACCGCGCCACCGGTGTCGGTGGCTCCGGCCACCAGCAGCGACAGGTACGCCGGCAGCATCGCGAAGCCGCACGGGTTGACCGCGCCGAGCATCCCGGCGGTCAACGCCAGCAGCAGGGTGGCCTCCATCAGCGGGGTCTCCGGTGCCGGTACGGCCTCGGCATCAGGCGGCCAGGGCGGTGACCCGGCGGGTGAGGTCCTCCCCGTCCAGCCAACCCTTGTGGATCACCCGGCCCTCCCGGTCGATGATCACGAAGGTGCTCTGTTCGGTGACGGCGAAGCGCCGCCAGAGCACACCCTCCCGATCATCGAGCTGCGGCACCGGCGCCAACTCGAACTCGGTGACGAAGTCGGTCATCGCCCGGTGTTCGCCCAGCCCGGCCACCCCGACGATCGGCACGGTGTCCCGGAACCCCGGGGCGATCTCGGCCACCGTCCAGGCCTGGCTGGCGCAGGCGGCACACCACGGCGCCCAGAACCAGAGGACGACCGGCCGACCGGCCAGTCCGGCGGCCTCGAACGCCGTACCGTCGAGGGTTCTGCCGGTGAACCGGAGGGTGTCCGGCACGGTCACCGGCCCGGTGGGCGCGGCCCCCGGGGACACGGCGCCGCCGGCCGGAGTCGCCGCGTCGTCGGCCGGGGTGGAGCCGGGCGGAGCGTCGGCCGAGGGCGAGTCGGGCCGGGCATCGGCCGGCGCGACCGCCTCGGCGCCGCAGCCGGCCCCGGCCAGGACGACCGCCAGCAGGGCTGCGGTAAGTCCGGTCCTTCGTGCCGTCCCCATCGGCGTCTCCTTCGTCGGGTCAGGTGCCGGGCCGCTTGCCGGGCGTTGCCGGTCGGCCGGGCGTCCCCGCCGGTCGGCCAGAGACTGCCGGGTGGTCGGGGCTGCCGGGCGGCTTTCAGGCCTTGGCCAGTCGCAGGGCCAGCTCCGGACAGACCTTCACCGCCTTCGAGGCGCCCTCCCGCAGCCAGGTGGGCACCGGGGTGGGTGGGAAAGCCGGGTATCCGTTCTGGTCCAGCCGGATGAAGTCCGGTACGACGTGGGCGCAGAGGCCGTGACCGTCGCATCGGGACCAGTCCAGGACCAGCTTCTGGGGATCCGGGTCGGGGGCACCGGGCAGGCCCATCACGCCCTTGACCCGTCGCCCGCAGCCTTCTCCGGTGGTGTGCTTCTTCAGGTCCTCGGCGAAGACCTCCATCGCCGACAGCGCGAACCGGGAGGTACCGTCCGGGTGGCTGCACGCACCGCGTCCCTTGACGTCCCCGGCGGCGGCGCGAACGACCTCCACCGGGGCGCTGCCGGAGACCGCCAGATCGACCGCGCGGGCCAGGTCCGGCAGCCCGCGCTTGCAGGGGCCGCACTGCCCGGCGGACTCCCCGGCCAGATACCGCACCACCTGGGCGGCCTCACCCAGCGGGCAGGTGTCGTTGGCCAGCGGGACGATGATGCCGGCGCCGAGGGTGCCCCCGACCGCGGCCAGTCCCTTGCGGGAGACCTCGGCCCTGTTCGCGGCCTCCCAGGTGATCCACTTGCCGTGGTAGCCGCCCATCAGGATGCCGGGCCCCTCGGGGACCTCGCAGAGTTCGAGGATCTCCCGCAGCGGGGTGCCGGCGGCGCACTCCACCACCGCGTGGCGTTTGGCCGCGCCGGTGATGCTCAGCAGCACGGTGCCGGGCTCGTCGTCGGTGCCGAGGGCCGCGTACTCGTACGGGCCCAGCCGGGCGGCGATCGCCAACTGGGAGTACGTCTCGGCGTTGGACAGCAGGGTGGGCAGGTTGTTGACGCCGGAGTCGCTGGACCGCTTCTTCGTACCGGGCGGGATGTGCGGCAGGCCGTTGATCCCGTTGACCAGTGCACCACCCTCGCCGCTGATGAAGCGGTGCGGCACGGTGACCACACTGGTGGGTACCGGCATCCGGCGCTCCTCCAGCGCCTCCATCAGGGAGTCCCGGCCGATCAGGTCGTCGGCCACGCAGAGCACGATCTCCTCGGCGTCCAGGGCGAACGCGGCCAGGGCGGCACCGTCGAGGATCAGGTGCGGCGCCCGGGTGAGGATGACCTTGTCCTTCCAGCTGGCCGGCTCACCCTCGGTGGCGTTGACCACCACCACCGGGGGCAGGTCCTGGCGTTCGCAGGACTCCAGCACCGCGCGCAGCTTCCGGGCGAACGGGAACCCGGCACCGCCCTTGCCCTTGAGCTGGATGCCCTCGGCCAGTCGCAGCAGGCTTGACGGTTCCATCGGGCTGATCGGGCCGTGCACCATCTCGTGTGCCCGCAGGTCCAGGCGACCGAACTCGGCGAACCCGGCGGTGATCCGTGGCTCGCCCACGCAGGCGACAGGTGGCACGGTGGTGCGCATCGTCACTTGGCCTCCCCTCGCAGGCCGGCCCAGTAGGCCCCATCGACCGAGTCCGGATCGGCCCGGCGGCGACGCCGGCTGTCCGCGGCCGCCCGCTGAGCCCGTCGGGCGGCCAGGTCGACAAGGGTCGGGGTGTCGTCGTCGGCGACGTCGTCCGGGGCGTACCGGGCCGGGGGCCGCCAGTAGTCGGTCTCCGCCTCCGGGCCGTCGTCGTCGGCGCTGTGCCGACCGCCACCACTACGCGGTGCGGCCGAGATCGGCGACCCGGAGATGGGCGAGCCCGAGATCGGTGAACCCGAAATGGGCGAGCCCGAGATCGGCGAGCCGGAGATGGGCGCGGTGGACTCCCAGCGGCGCGGGCTGTCCCAGGGCTCCTCCGGCTCCTCGACGATGCCCTGCGGGGGTGCCGAGTAACGGGTGCCGGCGTCCAGGTCGGACCGGGACCGCCGCGACCGGCCGTACGCCGCGTCGTCGCGGTAGCGCCGGCCGCCGGGCTCACGGTCGACGTCGGCCACCGGTTCCTCGTCGCGGCGTCGGGTGGTGCGGCGTGCGACCGGCTCGTAGTCCTCGTCCCGCCGGTCGACGCGACGCCGACTCGATTCCTCGTCCCGTCGGGAACGACGCGGTTCCACGTCGTCGTCGATCCGGGAACGGCGCGGTGCCGGCTCCAGTTCCTCCTCGCGGCGGGAACCACGCCGGCCGACCGGCTCCTCGTCACGGCGCCGACGGGCCACCGGTTCGAGCAACTCGGTCTCCCGGCGTACCGCGCGCTCCACGTCCTCCTCCTCGCGCCAGGAGGTACGCCGGGCGGCCGGCTCGAACTCCTCGTCCCGGCGCTCCCGGCCGGGGCGGACCGGTTCGCGCAGGGTGCCCGGCTGCGGCACCACCGGCACGGTGAACCGCTCCGGGTCGTTGCGCCGGATGGTGGGGCTGGCCCAGGTACCGGAGGTGCTCTCCGCCCAGCTCGTGTCGCGGCGGCTCCGCTCCCCCTCACCGGCGCGTTTGGTCAGGTTGCCGAGCAGGGTCTTCGGTCGGGTCTCGTCACTGCCCTTGCCGGTCATCGCCTCGTTCAGGGCGGCGGCCTGGTGCCGCTCCCGGCTGCGCCGCTGAAGGGTGACCGAGAGACGGACCAACAGCGCCATCACCACCAGCACCACGCAGAGCCCGTAGCTCAGGCTGACCCAGGTGGCCGGCGGGCGGCCGGCACCGAGGCCGTGGAAGATGCCGAACGGCCAGGACAGGTACGCCAGGGAGTGCAGCGCCCGCCACACCCACTTGGGGCCGATGTCGGCGAACCGGGCCCGGATGATCCCGGTCCACAGCACGCTCACCATGAGCAGCGCGGCGATGGTGCCCAGCCCGACGTAGAGGCCCCGCCCACCGACGAAGGGCACGGCCGCGTCCGTCATCCCGGCCCGACCAGTGGTGATCTTGGTGATGACGTGGAAGCCCAGGCCCGCCACCCCGAGGATGCCGGTGGCCCGGTGCGCGGACTGCAACAGGACCCGGTGCCGGATGAGCAGCACCAGCCGGTCGGTGGAGAGCAGACCCATCATCACCGTGAGGCTCAGCGCGACCAGGGCGATCACCCCGGCGAAGAACTCCGTGAAGAAGAACCCCATCGCGTACGCCTGCTGGCCGGCGCCGGTGAGCATGACCAGCGCCCACACCGCGGCCAGCCCGGACGCGGACAGCGCCAGGATCTGGCCGCGGGAGGCCACCTGGACCCCTCTACTGCTGCTGCTGGTTCGGACGGCAGGCGGCGTCTCGTTCTGCATAGCCCGGGCCATGTGCTCCTCGATCGTCTCGCGGCGGCGTACCACCGGCCGACCTGTTCCCCACTCCAGTACGCAGTCGGATGCCGGACGGATCAGCCCGCGCCGAAAAAATCTCCACGACTTGTCGAACCACCCCCACTCCTGGCGCGTGTAGACCCCGCTCGAACACTGACGCATGTCCATGCGTTGACAGCCTGTGAAATCAACTTGTAACCTTGCTGAAATTTTTCAGCATCGATGCAAGATTCAGGCAACCGCCCACTCCCCCAGGAGCTTCCGATGCACCGACGTCGACTCCGTACGGCGATCGTGGCCCTCGGCGCGATCGCCACCCTGCTCTCCCCCACCGTCGTGACGGCACCCCCGGCCGTCGCCGCCCCGACCGGCGGCAAGAAGGTCATCGCCAACCTGTTCGAGTGGAACTGGCCCTCGGTGTCCAGCGAGTGCACCAGCACCCTGGGCCCGAAGGGCTACGGCTACGTCCAGGTCTCGCCGCCGCAGGAGCACGTCCGCGGCAACCAGTGGTGGGTGGCGTACCAGCCGGTCAGCTACCGGATCGAGTCCCGCAAGGGCACCCGCGACCAGTTCCGGTCCATGGTCGCCACCTGTCAGTCGGCCGGCGTCAAGGTGATCGTCGACGCCGTCATCAACCACATGTCCGGGCAGTCGGGCGGCGGCACCGGCTGGGCCGGATCGTCGTACCAGCACCACGTCTACCCCGGGATCTATCAGGCGCAGGACTTCAACTACTGCGGCCGCAACGGCAACAACGACATCGTCAACTACAACGACCGGTACGAGGTGCAGAACTGCGAGCTGGTCAACCTCGCCGACCTGAAGACCGGCTCGGACTACGTCCGCTCGCGGCTGGCCGCGTACCTCAACGACCTGCTCTCCCTCGGGGTGGACGGCTTCCGGCTGGACGCCAGCAAACACATGCCCGCCGCCGACATCGCCAACATCCTCAGTCGACTGAACCGCCGCCCGTACATCGTGCAGGAGGTCATCTACGGCGCCGGTGAGCCGATCCGGCCCGAGGAGTACACCGGCAACGGCGACGTGCACGAGTTCCGCTACGGCAAGGACCTGGCCCGGGTCTTCCGATCCGAGCGGTTGGCGTACCTGCGCAACTTCGGTGCGGGCTGGGGGCATCTGCCCAGCGGGGTCTCGTCGGTGTTCATCGACAACCACGACACCCAACGCGACGACGGCGGGGTGCTCACCTACCGCGACCGGGGCATCTACGCGCTGGCCAACGCCTTCATGCTGGCCTGGCCGTACGGCTCGCCGACGGTGATGTCCAGCTACACCTACAGCAGCCGCGACGCGGGCCCACCCTCGGACAGCAACAACAAGACCCGCAACACGGTCTGCTACTCCGGCTGGGAGTGCGAGCACCGCTGGCCGGTCATCGCGAACATGGTCGGCTTCCGCAACGCCACCGAGGGCACCGGCGTCAGCAACTGGTACGACAACGGCGCCCAGCACATCGCCTTCAGCCGTACCGGCAAGGGTTTCATCACCATCAACGACGAAGACTCCGCCATCAACGGCCGCTCCTACTACACCGGCCTGCCCGCCGGCCGCTACTGCGACATCATCCACGGCACCTTCTCGGGCGGCACCTGCTCCGGCCCGGTCATCACGGTCGACGCCAACGGCTGGTTCACCGCCAACATCCCCGCCCACGACGCCCTAGCCATCCACCTCTCCGCCCGCCTCCCCTGAGGCCTCCCCTCCCCCTCCCCCTCCCCTCCGCCGCGCTCCCGCTCCCGCTTCGGTGATCAAGAGGTTTGCGTCAGGATCTGGCCGGATCCAGACGCAAACCTCTTGATCAAAATGGCTCGGAGTGCGGGCGGGTGGGGTGGTTTGGGGGTGCTGGGGTAGGTGGGGAGGTTAGGGTTAGTAGTGGCTTTTGGGAGGTTTGGGAATAGGCGGCGGTGGGTCGTCGCGGCGGTGGGTGTTGCGGTGCTGCTGGGTGGGTCGGCGTACGCCGGTTGGGCCCTGACACCCTCCGCGGGGCCGGCACCCGTCGCCCGGCC
This sequence comes from Micromonospora sp. DT229, assembly GCF_049844505.1. NCBI lineage: Bacteria > Bacillati > Actinomycetota > Actinomycetes > Micromonosporales > Micromonosporaceae > Micromonospora > Micromonospora sp. DT229. Next base: position 120,640 of record NZ_JBNCLD010000013.1, read on the forward strand.
CACCGACCAGGCCCCGGCACCGACAGCGCCGGTGCCGACGGAGATCGCCGAGACCATTCCACCGGCCGCGCCGGCACCGGATCACCTGCCGGAGATCGACTACGACCCCGCGCCGGTCGGCTTCCCCGACGACCCGGACGCCCTGGACACCAGGCCGCTCACCGAGGGCGTACGCCCGCAGCGCCGTCTCGCCGCCTACGACCGGCCCGGTGGGCGCCCGATCGCCTTCCTCATGCCCACCATCAGCGGGGTGGACCTGACCGTCCCGGTCGCCCGCCGCGAGGCCGGCTGGACGGCGGTGCTGCTGCCGTCGGCCAACCGCAAGCTGGCCTGGCTACCGCCCGGCGGCTTCAAGACGGTCGAGCTGCGGGACCAGATCATCGTCGAGCGGGTGCCGTACCGGCTCACCTGGTACCGCGACGGCGTCGCCAGGCGCAGCTGGCGGGTCAGCCTGGGGCTGCACGGCCAGGAGACCCCGCTGGGTCGCACCTTCGTGCTGGGTCGCACGCCGCCACCCGAGTCGGTCTACGGCGGGGTCGACATCTACGCCCTCGGCTCGATACCCGACGACCCGGACTCCGTACCGGCCGGCCTGCGCGGCGCACACATCGGCATCCACACCTGGTACCACGACGGCGAACTGGGTCGGAAGACCACCAACGGCTGCATCCGGCTGACTCCCGCTGGCCAGCGGCTGCTGCTGAAGGAGGTGCCCCCGGGCAGCCCGGTAGTGGTCGTCGACCGGCTACCCAGCCCACCCCCGACAGCCTGATCCGCAGAGGGTTTGCGGTCCGCGCATCCTGACCGGCTGTGGCATGCTCCCGGGCGATGGACACGCGCAACCTTGCCCGTGGACGACCGGGCAGTTGGCGAGATTGATGACCGCAGCGCGGGCTGAGACGGATGGTACGGCGGTCCGCAGGTACCGACACCTGCCGTGGAAGTCGTTGCTGCCGGTCGGGGCAGCCCTGGGCCTGTTCGCCTTCGTCGGCGACGAGTTGCCGGGCACGGCTGGGGTGATCGTGCTGACCCTCACCAGCACGGGCTTCGCCTGGGGCGGGGCGGCCCTTGTTGCCGGCTACCTGACGACCCGCCGGGCGATGGCACCGATCAACGCCACCGCCCTCCTGCTGATCGCCACGATCGTCTACTACGGACTGATCGTCGCTCACGGCCGACGCTGGCGCTTGGGCACCCTCGAGGACGGCGGCTCGTCCGCCCTAAGCAATCTGGCCTCGATCGGGCGGGTCACCGCGTTCTGGCTCGCCGCCTCGGTCCTCGCCGGGGTCACCCTGGGCTACCTGGGCGCGCTCGTCCGAAGAGGGAAGCGGACTGCGGCGTCGGTGGCCGCCGGGATGGCGCTCGGGCTCCTCGCCGGGCAGGGCCTGGAATTCCTGATGATCTTCCGTGCCTGGCACGCCCTCGACGGGTTCTTCCTGGGAAAGGTGCTTTCCGCCACGGTCAGCGTCCTACTAGCGGTGATCGGAGCAACCATGCTTCTCGCGTACCGCCGGGGTCCAAGGTCGTGGCCGATCTTCGTGGCCGCCTCCGTGGTGGCCAGCCTGGCCGGGGCGCTGCTCTGGCACCAGATCAGTTCGATCACCACCGTCATCTGACGCAGGGCGGCAGTGCCCATGGTCATAGACGCAGGGCGGAGACGGCGTCGTCGAGGGTGGCGGCCTGGGCGAGTGGCTGGAGGGTGTCCTCCCCGGTCAGCCAGAGCCGACAGCCTGTCCGGTCGAACGCCGCCACCACCGGCTGCCCGGCGTAGTGCCACCCGACGCGGCGCAGCAACTCGGTCGGGTCCGGCAGCGGCGGCGAGGGTACGGCCTGTGGGGCGGGCACCGGCTGGTCGGGGTCCCGGGGCACGCTGGCGACCAGGTGACAGTCGAGGTACTCGACGCAGCGCGCCACGGCCGCCTCGACACTGGCGCCGAACGGGAACTCGGCCCCGACCTGCGCATCCCGGGCGATGACCCGCACATCCCACCGCTCCCCCTGGATCTTGCGCGGGTCACCGGCGTCGAGCCGGTGGTCGCAGTAGGTCAGCACGGCGGTGAGGTCCAGAGCGTGGGCGAGGCGCAGCAGGTCGGTCAGCGGCGGCGCGTCCGGCACGGCGGCCAGCACGAACAGCCGCGCCCCGGGCAGCCCGGCGGCGAGCTGCTCGACGTGCTGGCGTACCGGGTCGACGCCAGGCTCATGAACGGTCACGATCCCGTCGAGCAGGTCCGGCTCGACGGGCCAGTCCGTGTCGAGCCGGGTGAGGTCGGCCGGGCGTACCCGGAAGGTGTCGGCGTAGCGGGCCAGCCGTCGGTGTGGGCCGAGCTGATGCACCGGTTTGCCGTTGGGCTGGTGGGCGACCACCGGAGCCACCTCGTCCGCGTCGGGCCGCCAGGTTCCGTGGCTGACCTGACGCAGGTCGGTCACGGTCACCGACACGGCCGCCGGAATCCGGCCGCTGTCCCGGCAGGTCGAGCAGCAGCCCACCGAGGGGGCCAGACCGGCACCCGAGCAGTCGGGGCAGGCCGGGTCGGGTACGGAGGTGCCGAGTCGGCAGTCGCAGCGACGCAACCGACTGCCGGGCCGACAGTCCGGGCAGGGCCGATGCGCTATCGGCTCACCCCACCAGGCCGGGTCGGGTGGTTCGCTGGCCCGCCGCAGTGTCTCCGTGACGTGCCGGACGATCTGCCCGGTCTCCCGCTCGTGCAGGCTCTCGACGCTGCCGGTCGGTTGCAGCGCGGTGTGCCACCAGCGGCCGTCCCGCCAGATCGCCTGAGCGCCGGGCGCGTCGCCGACCAGCTCCGCGAGCACCGCCCGGCCGAGCCGATCAAGATCCATGATCGGGGGTACGCCGACAGCCGACACCGGCCGCACCGTGTACAGCGGCGCCTGCCGCCCCCGCTCGTCCAACCCGCAGATGGCGGCCCGGAAACTCGTGTCGGCGATCGCCGAGGGCAGATCCCGGGCGTACGCGTGCACCTGCCGGTCGAGCGGCACCGGACTACCCGGCAGCTCGTACCGCAGCTCCCAGACAACCCCGTCGTAGCTACGGCGGCGAGCTTCCACCACCAGGTCAAGATGGAGCAGGTCGGCCAGCCCGCAGAGCCGGGACAGCTCGACGGCCGGATCGGGCGGCGACGGTGTCGCGCTGCCCCGGCCGACGAAGATCCACCACGGATCGTTGTCGTGCCGGGCGAGGGCCTCGGCTTCCAACACCCACCGCTGCTGCTCGGGCAGTTCGGGCCGCCACTGCGGCGGCAACCAGAACAGCGTCTCGTCCAGATCCCGCCGTCCCCACCGGGGGCGCAGCCCGCGTACCCCGACAGTGGCGCAGAGCCCACCGACCAGCTCCCCCGCCCGACGGACCCGTTCCCGGCCGTTCGGTGGGTCTAGCCGACCGGGCACCAGCCGCCGCGACGCCGCCGCCCCGGTGTCCAGGTTGACCACGGTCACCACCAGCTCCGCCCGCCGCCGCCCACCACGCCCGCACCGATGACACGGCTCGGCCACACTGCCGTCACCGCCACAGAGCCGACAGTCGGCGTACGCCTCGTCGCGGTATTCGCCGCCGTCCACGATGAGCCGGTCGCCACCCCGGGTGCACTGGCATCGCCGTACCCGAAAGCCCAGCCCGCCGCAGTCGTCGCAGTCCACCGTGTTCACGACCGACCGCCCAGCCGCCGCGCGCAGTCACCGTCGTGGTCGGCCCGCAGCAGGCACCTACCACCACCGGGCAGCCGCAGGTCGCAGAAAACCCGATGGCGTACGCCCTGGTCGTCCTCGGCCGAGACGGTGGTCTCCCCCGGGTCGGCCTGCGGCAGCACCCGCGCCCACCGGGCCATCAACCGCGCCAGCCGCTGCGCCGCCAGCAGATCGCCCGCCTGAACCGGCAGATGCACCACGTACCGCCCGCTCACCGCCACGCTCCCTGATTCGCCGGCTGCTGCTGCACCGCCTGGCGGTACACCGGCCTGTGGTTCGCGCTGCCATGCCGGGCTTCACCCCGCTCGGTCTGCCACTGCCGCAACGCCTCCCGGACCCGGGCCGCCTCCCGGTGCGACTGGGCCACCTGCTCGTACGCGGCCTCCAGGTCGTCGGCCACCCGGTCGAGAAACTCGGCCACCTCCGCCGGGTCGTAGCCACGCCGGCTCAACCGGAACCGCCGATCCCGCACCTGCCACGGCCGATAGCTCGCCGCCCGGTAACAGGTGCCGACGCTCTCGCTCTGCTGCTCGTCGGACCACCTGGTGCTGTTGGTGCGCTCTGCCGTCCGCATGGGGTGCGCTGCGGTGTGCCGGGCGTCGTACCGCTCGGCTCGTCGCCGGAAAGGGTTGCGCATGACAGACCTCGCTCTCGTCAGCGTGGGCGATGAAAACGGCGGGCCCGTCGGCCCGCCGCGCACCGACGGACCCGCCACGCACCTGCCACCGCAGCCCTCATCGCAGTACGGCACCAGGGCAGACACGAAGCCACAGAGGACCGAGCAACTTCGGTAACCCAGCCGAACCGTGACATCACTCATCGTGCATCGGATCGCGCCCTTTACGCAACTCCCGATTCGGAACTAGGTCGTTGCGGACTCGACCCCATTGCGGAACACTGATCGCCATGACTGGAAGCCCGACCGTCCGACGTCGACGCCTGGCCGCTGCTCTGCGCCGATTGCGAGAGCAGACCGGCATGACCGCCGACCAAGCCGCCAAGGAGATCGGCATCTCCAAGTCGGCGTTGAGCCGGATCGAGAACGCTCAGGTTTCCGTCATGCCACCGGTCGCGCGTGGCCTGCTGGAGTTGTACGGCGTCGAAGGAGAAGAGGTCGACGCGCTGGTCCAGGTAGCCCGAGACGCCCGCAAGCGCGGCTGGTGGCAGGCCTACGACGATGTCCTGCCAGAGTGGTTCGAGGTCTACGTCGGCTTGGAGGCGGAGGCATCGGAGATCCGAGCTTTCGAGCCACAACTGATCCCCGGTCTACTCCAGACCGCCGACTACGCCCGAGCGGTCATCCGCGCCGAGCATCCCGACGCACCAGCCGAGGAAATCGACCGGCGCGTCGAGCTTCGGCTACGCCGCCAGCAGACCGAGTCACCGCCCAAGTTGTGGGTGGTGCTGGACGAGGCTGCCCTACGCCGTCCGGTCGGTGGCGTCGTCGCCTTCAAGGGGCAGTTGCAGCGGCTCGCCGAGGAGGCAGACCGTCCTGGACGCACGATCCAGATCCTCACCTTCGCCGCCGGCGAGTACGGCTCGATGGGCAGCGCGTTCAGCATCCTCACATTCCCTGAGCCAGCCGATCCCGGCGTCGTCTACGTGGAAACCCGCGCGGGTAGCCTCTACCTCGAAGGCCAACAGGTCAGGGAATACAGCCGGGTCTTCGAGCACCTGGTCGCCTCGGCGGCCAGCACTCGGGACTCGCGCGACCTGATCCAGGGGGCGATCAACGAGCTATGAGAGGACGGCGCGGGTGGAAGAGGTCAGCACGGCCCGCGTGACCTGGCGAAAGAGCACGCGCAGCAACGGCTCCGGCAACTGCGTCGAAGTCGCGGACGACCTCGCGGGATCGGTCGGCCTGCGAGACAGCAAGGACCCTGACGGACCCGTCCTCGCCTTCAGTCCGGCATCCTGGATCGCCTTCGTGACCGGCGTGCAGCGGGACATGTTCGGTAACTGAGGCCGATAAGGCGAGGGCGCCGTCCAGCCACTGGACGGTGCCCTTCGCCATTGCTCAGGGCGAGAGTTGACCCTTGCGGGGCTGCGAATGCTGCAGGACGTCGGATAGTGTTCGTCCGGCCACGGATCCGTAAACATCGTGGTTTGTCGACGGCTACCGCAGCTTCGGAAGGAACAGCATGGCCAGTATCGAGCAGGTCAAGGCCGCGCTCGCCCAGGCAGCCGAGCAGAGCAACGCCACCACGAACCAGATCCGGGCGGCCATCGACGGCACCGAGCAGGTGCTCGCCCGGCTGCGTTCGGTCGCCGCCGGCACCGGTCACCCGGCGATCGGCGAGGCCATCGCCCGCGCCGAGCAGAGCAAGCAGCGGCTGATCGAAGCAGCGACGACGCTTCAGGGCAGCACCCAGGCCGCCCGGCAGTACATCAGCGTCCTGGGCTGACCCGTGAGCATTGGCGACATCAAGGCGGTATTCGGAGAAGGTAACCATTCCCTCGACCAGGCCACTACAACGGTCGAGGGCATCGGAACCGTTCTCGAGGATGTGATCCGCCTTGTGGTGGCCACTCTCGATGGCAGCCAACACGAGAAGGCTCAGGCAGCCCGCGGAGCGTTGTTGGCCGCGCAGCGCGAGGTCGATCTGACCCTGCGGACCATCAAGAGGGCGAAAGCCCATGCATCATCGTTTGTCACCGGACTCGGATGAGCGGCCTCATCGCCCAGGTCGTCGCCCAGCTCAACTCCGCCATAAAGGATCTCGACGCTCTCGCCATCCAGGCCATCCGTGCACAGGCAGACATCGAGCAGGCGACAAGCCACTTCATTTCTGGTGGTAAGGGCAGCAGCCATCCGAGGGTTCAGGCAGCCATCAAGGACAGCCAGACGTCAGCAGCGAAGGCTGGCCGACTCGGAAGGTTGAGCAGCGTCGCCGCCGATCACCTCGCCGACTACGTCAACGCGATTGCGCCGGGCTCGGCGACTCCCCGGAGTGCGGCCGAGGGGGCATCTCCCACCGGCGAAGACCTGCTCGCAGACAGTGAGAAGCGAGAACTCGCGCGCAAGAACGTCGGGACGTTCCTCAAGCGCGCGGTCCGCAACGCGGACGAGTTACAAGATCAGGCAGCCAGCGCGACCCGGGCCGTGCAGCAGACAGTCAAGGTGGTGCGAAATCCAAGCGGCGCGGCTGGCTCACATTCCACTGGCACGGCGACCCCAAGTGCACCCGACCCGACAGCACGGCCAAAGATAGACGCACCGGATGCTGCCGGAAACCTCGTCGTCGTCGGCCTACTGGCTGGCGTGGCAGTCCACCGGATCACAGCAATCGTCAAGAAGAACATTCCGAGGATAAGGAGGCGTGGCCGTGACGAAACTGGGTGAGTTGATCCAGGCAATGGCGCGGGGCGACTGGGAGACCACCGACGCCCTCATCGCTGATCTTGACCGCGCCAATTGGGCGGGGGGCCTCCAGGTGATCGGTGCCGCCTTCGCCATCGCCGTCAACCGACGCTTCGGAGCAGACGCCACACCTGCCGACATCGCCCAGTTCGTGGCCACAGCTCGGGCCAGCTATGAGGAGGGCGACACCATTCCCGCACTTGAGACCGAAGGGCTGATCCGCGCGGCCCTCGGCGAGCCAGAACTTGCCGACAACATAGCTCCGGACGTGGCGCTCGGTGCAGAACTGTTCGTCCTTACCCGACTCCTGCAGGAAGCCAGCCTGACGCCGGAGCAGCTTGACGCCTTCGTCGCCGAAGCGGAACAGACCGCTGCGGAGTACATGTAAGTCCAGCCTCTAGTGCCAGGATCAAGGTCATGATGCGGTTGATCGCCGACAACGCATGGGATGGCTTGGAACGGTATGTGCAGCAGGCGACCCGTAAGCGCGTCGCCATCGCATACATCGGTCCAGCAGCCAGGGACCTGCTCAACCTGCAACCCGATGACCTGATCATCATCAACGGATCGGACGCGACGCTCAGGGCTGGCCTGGTCGATCCGACCGTGATCGGCGACTGGCTCGCCGACGGTGTGGAAGTTCGTTCCCTTCCATCGGCCTGACCGGAACGACGCGCTCGGGCGTGGACTCACCGCGAATTCGCGGCACGCCCGTTGCCGCATGCGGTAGCTGCTGTCGCGGCAGTCGACCACGACCGCAGCCAGATCCACGCGCGTAGGTATCCGCTCACTGCTCGCTAAGCGGTACTACTCGGAGGGAGTCTCTTCCTCGGCGTCCTCCCGGAATCGGCCCCTTGCCTGCATGACGTTCAACGCCGTGCGAGCAGCGGGTTGAATCCTGGCCGGCCAGCCGGAGGCGATGAAGTCGTCGTCGGTGTCGATCCGAGGCGTTGCGGCGCAGGCTGCATTCAGCAATCGGTGTACCGCGTCGAGTCGCTCAACCTCCTCGGGCGTGAAACACGACCAGTCGCGCCAGTGCCACGGGATGTCGTCGTCGATGAAGTCGAAGAACTGGTTGACGTAGTCGCCGACGCCGACGCTGGGAACGCCTGAGTCACCTTCGCTCAGGGCGACCAGCGCTTCCATGACGCGATTGCGCAGGCGTTGCTCGACGAGGCGTTCGCTGGGGCCTCGGGGATCGTCCACACCCCGGAGGGTAGCGGCCTGCCAGGACGAGAAATGCACGCTCATGCCGCGTTCCGCGCGAGGCCGTCAAGATCGGTGAGCTCGTCAGGCTCATATGCCGGTGGGATACAGCTTGAGATGCTCAACAACGACGGCAACAGCCGTGCCGGGCGGGATGTTGACTGGGCCGTTGTTGAGCTCGACCTGCAACAGTCCGTCGGTGATCCGTATGGTCAGGAGTTGTTGCTCGTGGTCTTCGACGGTTCCGCGCAGTCGGGGGGCCTTCGTGCAGCGTCGATTCGGCGTCGGCCATCGCAATCGCGTCGCCCCATTCGAGCATGTCGTCACTGTCGAGTTCGACATCGACGATCTCGCCGGGCTGGGCGGGCTGTCCAACCCATTCGGCCTTCAGCCGAACGCCGGCCAACACGGCTTCGACCATGGTGGGCGTACCGGGGTGCACTGCGGCGACACGTACCTCCATCCGTCCGATGATCGCAGCCGGCGTCCTGATCTGCCGCCGACCGGGCGCTACGGTCCGCTGCAGGTGGCGACCTGCCACCCGCCGACAACCCCTCGGACCGTGGCGGCATACGTGGTCACCCTCGCCCAAGGCCGCCACTGCTACTTACTGCGCGGCGTGCGTGGCGATGGTTGGCTGCGTCACTACGATGTGGACCGTGGACTTGGAGGCGTTGTCGTGGATCGGTGGCATAACGGGTGCTGCGACAGGCATTCTTGCACTCGTCGTGAGCGTGCATTTCACTCGGCGAGCTACCCGAGCGGCCGAGACAGCTGCGGCTTCGGCTAAGGAGACGGCAGAGCTTGAGGCTGAGCGCCGAAATGCCGAACTGACGCCTCACTTCGTGGTGTCCGCGATGGCGCGTGAACACGGCAGCAACCGGGTTGTTCTGACCCTCACCCTCGAAGGACCCGCCGGCCTGCCGGGCTTGGACGAAGTCGTCGTCCGAATTCGGAGTGATCAGCCCCCAACCTCGCTGTTGGCAGGAAGCCCGAGTCAGCAGCAGATGGACGATACGGTCTGGGGACCCTACCGGCTTGTTCCCGGTGTCGACCAATCGGACAAACTCGGGCAGACTACGGCGGCCTTTGCCTTACGACGCGGCGAGCGGCACAAGCTCGAACTCGAACCAAGCTTGCCGCCTACGTGGACAAGCGCAGACACCTGGGTGAGTCGGTACGACGAGTCCCCGATCCAGCTTGAGCTTCTTTGCGCCCGAGCCAGCGGCAAGCCCTGGACCCTCCTGCTGGAGGTTGACCAGCCGCAGGCCACGTTTGATGCTGTGGCCTCCCACAGGTCGGGCGGTTCGATCGTGATCACGTTTACCAATGTCGGCAATGCTCCGGCTAGCAAGGTGCGCTTCACGGACAACACCGGGACCGAGCCTCACCTTGAGGGGCAGGCGGCCGACGTGGTGCGACCAGGAGAAGTGACACAGCAGGTATGGATTTCCGACACCTATGAGCACATCACGGAGTGGGTGGAGCTGTCATGGACGGACATGCGAGGCGCCCGCCAGTCGTTGAAGGCGCGGCTTCCCGCCTAAATAACCTCACCGTCGAGCAGCCGGATTCGCGGCAGCTTCGCCTGTTCTGGGCAACTACGTGATTCAGCTGCCCTTGAGTGTTCGGATTCGTAGGTACGAGGGCGCCGCATCGGTCCTACTCCCAGGGGAGTTTGTGCAGTACCAAACTGCTCCCCTGGGGAAATGTGTGTCTGTTGCGGCTTACCTGCGGAGGTTCGTCCAGCCGGTTCGTGACGTCGAGGGGGTGCGGGATGACGGCGTATTCCGCACCGCTCGATCAGCGCCTCTGCGCCTCTGCGCCTACGTTTCCATTCCGGTCTGGGCCAAGCCTTAAGCCTGCAATCGGCCCGAACGCAGCGCGTAGGGGCCGGACTGTACGGTGGTTCCTATATAGGAGGCTACCCGGTTGGCTGCAGATCAACGGCCAGCCGATATGAGCTACTTGCAGTATCCGGATCTGCCGCGATCCGGGCGCTAGCCCACGTCACCGATTACTCATCGTGAGTAGCGCCGGATGAGCGGCTGCGCCCTCCCGCAGTTCTTCCATGACCACCTGCGTTGTCCAGCAGTCCGCGTCAATCAACAGGTCTTGCAGGACATCCAACCGGTCAGCAAGTGTGAAGTGCGACAGGATCATCGTGTCGAGGACGAAGACGGTCTGCGGTGGACCGCTCACGGGGCAAGCTCCGGATCGGTCTCCTCCGGCAGGTCCGCGTCGGTGATCTGGCCGTACATCATTTCGATGGCCCTGGCCCGGGTGATCCGGTTGTCCCGCCACGCCTTGATGACCGCATGTGCATAGCCTGGCGGCACCCGCACGGCCATCAGGTCGGGTTGGGGTGCCCAGCCAACCGCCTCCATGAATTCCGCGCGCGTAGGTCGAGGAAAACTCCACGCACTGCGCGTCGCGGCATCGATCACCTGGGCCTGCTCTGCCTGCCGCAACGCCAGGACCCAGGAGGTGCGGTATCGCGCCGCGTAGCTGATCAGCACTTCTCGGGTCAACTGCCCGGCGGCTCGGGCACTAGCTATCGCGTCGATCGGCAGCAGCAGTTCGGCGGCAAAGGCGTCAATCACCAGTTCCCGGTCCGCGCGTGACGCGCTGACCCCCAGATCGCTGGAATACTCGTCGCCGATGACCAAATGGCCCAGTTCGTGCGCTGCGGTGGTGCGACGGCGGCCGGGGTCGCCCTCGGTGCTCACCACGGCGACGGCGACATCGCCATCGACCAAGGATGCGCCATCTCCGGGTAGGTCGGTGACGAGCACCCACTGACCAGCACGTTCGCAGAGCTGCATGATGCTGCCGATGGGCTCGCTGCCGAGGCCCATCTGCTGCCGCAGCCACCGGGCGGCCTGCCGCGCGTCGTCCTCCGACGTCACCGCTTGCGGGTACTGGCGCAGCGGATGGGTCTGCAAGGTCCCGAGGCTGGCAAGTTGCCGAACATTGCGCAGCCACTCGGCCAAGGCGATTTCCAAGCGCTCGGATGAGCGCCCCGCCACGGTGTCGGTCTCTTCGGTCAGCGTTACGGCGCGCCGCGACAGCACTGCCGGTCGCGGCTCGATCAGATACTCCATCGACACTTTGAGAGCACGAGACAGCCGTGCCAACTCCACTCCGTCGACACGCCTCGTGCCAGCTTCGACCTTGGCAAGCATCGTCCGGTCAAGCCCGACCCGGTCGGCGAGGTCCTGCTGCGAGACGCCGAGCGACATCCGTGCCTGACGCACCTGTTCGCCAATGCGCTGCCAGTCCTGCTGCTCGCCAGCCATGGTGCGATAATCGCACAGTCGACGCCGGAATGGGTCAACACACGATGCGAAGCCAGCAGGTTACGGCAGTTCGGGCACATTGCGGTCCGCGGACCGGCTGCGCTGGCCCGGTACGACGGCTCGCGCTGGGGAGAGTCTCTGCCAGAGGAACTCCAGCGCCAGCGCCTTGATGAAGGAGCGCTGCTCATTGTTGGCAGCCGCGCCGTGCCCGCCCTCGATGTTCTCGTAGTAAGTGGCATCGTGGCCGTACTCGCGGAGCAGGGCGGTCATCTTGCGCGCGTGGCCGGGGTGCACCCGGTCGTCGCGGGTGGAGGTGACGAACAGGACCGGCGGGTAGCGGACCCCTTCGCGAACATTGTGGTACGGCGAGTATTCCCGCAGGTAGGCCCAGTCCTCGGGGGCATCCGGGTCGCCGTACTCCGCCATCCAGGAGGCGCCGGCCAGCAGCCGGTGGTAGCGCCGCATGTCCAGCAGTGGGACGTGCGCGACGACGGCGCCGACCAGCGCCGGGTAGCGGGTCAGCATCACCCCCATCAGCAGGCCGCCGTTGCTGCCGCCCTCGATGCCCAACTGATCCGGCGTGGTGATGCCCCGGTCGGCCAGGTCACCGGCCACCGCCGCGAAGTCCTCGAACGCCCGGGGCCGGTTCTCCCGCAACGCGGCCCGATGCCACCGTGGTCCGTACTCGCCGCCGCCCCGGATGTTCGCGACCACGTACGTGCCGCCCCGGGCCAGCCAGCCCCGGCCGATGAGCCCGGAGTAGCCGGGGGTCTTCGAGATCTCGAAGCCGCCGTACCCGGTCAGCAGCGTCGGTCCGGCGGGCGCGGCCGGATCTCCGACCACGAAGTACGGCACCCGGGTGCCGTCGGCGGAGGTGGCGAAGAACTGGCGTACGGTCAGGCCCTCGGTGTCGAAGAATGCCGGTGTCCGTTTGAGGGTTTCGACGGTGCCGTCGATCTGCCCGAGCCGTAGCGTGGCCGGCTGGAGAAAGCCCTCCGAGGCGACCAGGTAGGTGTCGCCGAGGTCCGGGTCGGTCTCGACGAGGTGGCCCTCTTCGTCGGCCGGTACTCCCGGCAGTGGGGCCCGCCGCCACTCACCTTCACCGGGGGTGAGCACCTCAAGGGTGCTGCGTACGTCGGTGAGGGTGGTCAGGATCAGGTGGTGGCGGGTCCAGGTGTAACCACTCAGCGCCGTACGGTCGTCGGGCTGGAACAGCACCGTCAGGTCCCGGCTGCCGGCGAGGAAGGCGTCGAACCGGATCGCCAGCAGGGCACCCGCCGGGTAGGTCGACTCCCCCACCGGCCACGGCGTACGCGGCCGAATCACCAACCATTCCCGGTGTACGTCCCAGCCGGCGTCCTCGGGCACCGGGATCCGGACCCGTTCGCCCGCCCCGGTCAGCACGAAGTTCTCCGAGCGGAAGAAGTCCAGGCGGCGGCGGACGAAGTCGCGCGTGAAACCGGGCGTCAGGTCGCGCCAGCCGTACGCGCTGACATCCTCGCGGGACACCTCGTACACGACTTCGGCCTCGGCCAGTGGCGTGCCGCGTCGCCAGCGCCGCACCTGTCGGGGATAGCCGGATTCGGTCAACGATCCCGGTCCGAGATCGGTGCCGACGTAGATGTGGTCCGCGTCGATCCAGCCGACATAGGTCTTGGCCTCGGCGACGGTGAAGCCGTCGGCCACGAAGGCCCGGTCGACAAGGTCGTACTCGCGCACCACCACCGCGTCCGCGCCCCCGCGGGACAGGCTGATCAGGCAACGCCGGTGCTCGGGCGGCAGCGTCGTCACGCCACCCCAGTTCCAGTTCTCGCCCTCCCGCTCGGCCAGCTCATCGACGTCGAGCAGGACATCCCACTCCGGCTCGGCGCGGCGGTACTCCTCGAGTGTCGTCCGCCGCCAGAGCCCGCGCGGATGCGCCGCGTCCTGCCAGAAGTTGTAGTAGAAGTGGTCCCCGCGCCAGCCCGGATAGGGGATGCGGTCGTCCGAGTCGAGAATCTGCCGGATCTCGGCCTGCCGCGCGACGAACGTCGGGCCGCCGGCCAGCGCCGCGACAGCCTCCGCGTTGCGCTCCCTCACCCACCGGGCGGCCGCCGCGCCATCGATGTCCTCAAGCCAGTGGTACGGGTCCCCGCCCGGCGAATCCTCACCCATCCACCGACTCCTTAGCGCCCTGACGACGGCCACCGCCGCAGCAGTACCACAAGGTACATTCCCCGCTGACCGAACCCGCAGATCGCCGGACAGCCATTAGATATCAAGATCGCGGAAAGTTGATATCATCGCGGAAGCGCCGCACCGAACTGGAGGAACTCGTGTCCAGGACGATCCTCGACGTCGATGACGAACTACTTGCCGAAGCCGCCAAGATCTTCGGTACGACCACGAAGAAGGCGACCGTCAACGCCGCATTGAAGGCCGCTGTCGATCGGGAGAAACGGCGTGAGTTCGCCGACTGGCTCAAGAGCGGCGGCCTGCCGGATCTCACCGGCCACCCCGACTCGACGCCGGATGCGGCGTGAGTCGAGAGCTGTACCTGCTCGACAAGTCCGCACTTGCCCGCTGGCCCAAACCGGCCGTCGCACCAGTGCTCGATGAGTTGTCCGAGCGCGGGCTGTTGGCGGTGTGTGGCGCGATCGAGATCGAGGTGATTCAGAGCGCCCGGACGGCCAGGGAAGCTCAGCGGGCGCGCTGGCTGCTCGGCGGCTTCCACTGGCTTGCCACGCCGGACGAGGTCTGGGACCGGGCGGTCGAAGTCCAGCTCCAGGCATTACACAAGGGCAATCACCGAGCCCTGTCGATGGCTGACCTGGTGATTGGCGCGACCGCAGAGCGGCACGGAGCCACTGTGCTGCACTATGACGGCGACTACGACATGATCACCGCGATAACCGGCCAGCCCACCACCTGGGTCGTACCAGCCGGGACTACGGACTGATCGTCGGCACTAGTCGATTCAGCGGAAGCGAGACGCCAACGGTCGCTGCGGTGCGCAAGTCGCCCACACGGCATGGGTTAAGCCTCCCCGGGTATCAGGTCAGGCATGAGGGCGAGTTTCGGGCTCGGTCGGATCGCGGGCGTACCGGTCGGCGTGAACTGGAGTGTCCTGTTCATCTTCGCGCTGATCTGGTGGGGGTTGTCGGCGAACCTGTTCCCGGTGTCCTATCCGGGCCGGTCGGTCGTCGCGTACGTCTTCGCGGGTCTGGCGGCGGCGGTGGTCTTCTTCCTGGGCCTGCTCGCCCACGAGGTGTCCCACGCGGTGGTGGCCAAGCGCAACGGGCTGAGCGTGCAGGGGATCACCCTGTGGCTCTTCGGTGGGGTAGCCGAGCTGCGCGGCGAGGCCCGCACCCCGGGCGCGGAGCTGCGCATCGCCGGGGTCGGGCCGCTGGTCAGCCTGATCATCGGGGTGTTCTTCGGGGCGATCGCGATAGTGCTCAGCCTGGCCGGGGTGCAGGGGCTGCTGCTGGGCGCGATGGCCTGGCTGGCCGGCATCAACCTGCTGCTGGCCCTGTTCAACGTGCTGCCGGCGGCGCCGCTGGACGGCGGGCGGCTGCTGCGCGCGGCGGTGTGGAAGGCCACCGGGGACCGGACCCGGGCCTCGGTGGTGGCGGCCCGGGCGGGTTGGGTGCTCGGCGTGCTGCTGATCGGGCTGGGGTTGTTCCGGTTCCTCAGCGGCGCCGGGTTCGGTGGGCTCTGGTTGGCGTTGATCGGCTGGTTCCTGATCGGCGCGGCCAGCATGGAGGAACGGCAGGCCCGGGTGGGGGACGCGCTGCGTGGGGTACGGGTCGGCGAGGTGATGACCCCGCAGCCGCAGACCGCCTCGGGTGAGCTGACCGTGGCGGACTTCGTCGACAACTACCTGTTCGCGTACCGGCACACCGCGCTGCCGTTGACCGAGGACGGGCGGCCGGTCGGTCTGGTCACCCTCGACCGGGTCCGCGGGGTGCCGGGCGACCAACGCGGCAGCACCACCCTGGCGGCGGTGGCCTGTCGGGCCGAGGATCTGGTGCTCGCCTCCCCCGAGGAGCAACTCACCGACCTGCTGCCCCGCCTCAGCGAGTGCGCCGACGGCCGAGCCCTGGTGGTCATCGACGGCCAACTGGTCGGCATCGTCTCCCCCAGCGACATCAGCCGCGCCGTCCAACGCGGCCACCTCCGCGACCGCGTCACCACCGGCCGCTAGCCCCGCCGATCATGCACCTTTCGTCGGTGCATACAGGGACGAAAGCCGCGTATCAGCGACCAAAAGTGCAAGATCGACGCGAGCAGGGCGGGGCGGGGCGAGGCGGGCAGGGCAGTCAGCGGGGGAAGAGGGGGTTGAGGGTGGGGGTGTGGAACTTGGCGGTGGGGTCGAGGTGGTGCAGCAGGGCGGCGAAGTCGGGCCAGCGGGGGTAGGTGGCGGCGATGTCCTCGGGGGCGGTGGTGAAGACCTTGCCCCAGTGTGGGCGGGGACGGTAGGGGGCCAGGGCCCGTTCCACCTCGGCGACCACCGGCAGTACCTGTGCGGCGTCCGCGATCCAGGTGAAGTGCACCGCCAGGCTGTCGCGCTCGTACTGCGGGCTGAGCCACAGGTCGTCGGCGGCGATGGTGCGCAGTTCGCTGATCTGCAACACCGGGGCGATCAGGGGGGCCACCTCGTCCAGGGCGGCCAGGGCCTCGGCGGCGCAGGCGCGGGGCAGGTGGTACTCGGACTGCAACTCCTCGCCGCTGCTGGGGGTGAAGCCGAGCCGGAAGTGCGGCAGTCGCTCGTGCCAGGGTCCGACCGCGCCGAGCTGCTCGGTGCAGTTGGCCGGGGGCATCCCGGGCACCGGATGGCAGGGCCGGTCGGCCGCCGTGGTGCCGAGCCAGCCCGCCGGGGGCGGCGGCGCCTCCGCTAGCTGCTTGCGCCAGACCTGGGTGCCGCGGGTCGAGCGCCAGTCGGTGAAGACACTGACGCTGTACGCGGACCCGAGGGCCTCGTCCAGGGCCGCGCGGGGCAGGTCGAGGTGGACGTACTGGCGCAGGTCGAAGGTGGGCAGCACGTCCAGGGTGACCCGGGTGACGATGCCCAGGGCCCCTAGGGAGACCACCGTCGCGGCGAAGTCGTCGCTGCCGCGGTGCACGGTACGCAGTTCGCCGGTGGCGGTGACCAGTTCCAGGGCGGCCACCGCGGTGGCCAGGTTGCCGGTGCGCTCGCCGGAGCCGTGGGTGCCGGTGGCCACCGCACCGGCCACCGAGATGTGCGGCAGGGAGGCCAGGTTGGCCAGGGCGTACCCCCGCTCGTGCAGCCAGGTGGCCAGGTCGCCGTAGCGCATCGCGGCCGGGACCTCGACGGTGGCGCGTTCCTCGTCCAGGCGCACGGTGTCCGGCAGTCCGGCCAGGGTGACCAGGTCTCCGGTGGTGTCACCGAGCCGGTTGAAGGAGTGTCCGCTGCCCACCGCCCGGATCCGGTCGCTGCCGGCTACCAGGGCCGCCAGCTCCTCGACTGATGTGGGCCGGTGGTAGGCCCGGGCGGAGTACTGGATGTTGCCGGCCCAGTTACGGTGCGTCGGCACTGCGCCCCCCTTCGCCGCGCCGACGGTTACCGCCGGCTCCGCCGGGGAACCCTACGCCGATGAGCAGCTACCGTGATCCCGCCCCCAGGGGCGATGTGTACCCCTCCGAGGAGGAGATCGATCCGGGCGGCAGCGGGGTCGAGCCGGCCAGCGGCCCGACCGGGGCGTACCCCCTGGTGGAGGCGAGCCAGCCGGGCCCGCAGCCGAACCCGACGCCCGAACCGGCGCCGACGCCGGTGCCGACCCCCGGGCCGCCGCCCCGCCTTGCGGGCGGCGGCCGGTCGATCGTCAGTCGACATCTGGACGGCTCCGTGCAGGTGGTCACCGATGTCGACGGCGACGGGGTGGCCGATGTAGTGCAGTTCGACCTGGACGGTGACGGGATACCGGACGTCACCTACCTGGACAGTGATCGGGACGGTCGGCTGGACACGGTGCTGCGCTCGTCGTCGCGCTGAGTTCAGAGCTGGGGCATCACCTCGCCGGCGACCAGGTCCAGGTGGTCCAGGTCGCCCAGGTCCAGCACCTGGAGGTAGATGCGCTGGCTGCCGACGGCGGCGTACTGGCCGATCCTGTCGACGACCTCGGACGGGGTGCCGGCCAGGCCGTTCTCGCGCAGTTCGTCCGGCTCCCGGCCGATGGCGGCGGCCCGTCGGGCCACCTCGGCCTCGTCTTTCCCGCAGCACAGCACCAGCGCGTTGGACCAGACCAGCTCGGTCGGGTCCCGGTCGATGCTCTGGCAGGCGGCCCGGACCCGCTCGAACTGGGCCTCGGTGTCCGCGATCGAGACGAAGGGCAGGTTGAACTCGTCGGCGTAGCGGGCGGTCAGTCGCGGGGTACGCTTCGCGCCCTTGCCGCCGAGCAGGATCGGCGGGTGTGGCTGCTGCACCGGCTTGGGCAGCGCCGGTGAGTCGCTGACCTGGTAGTGGCGGCCGGTGTAGTCGAAGGTCTGACCCGAGGGGGTCCGCCACATCCCGGTGATGATCGCCAGCTGCTCCTCCAGCCGGTCGAACCGCTCCCCCAGGGCCGGGAAGGGCATGCCGTACGCGCTGTGCTCGGCGTCGTACCAGCCGGTGCCGATGCCCAGCTCGACCCGTCCCCCGCTCATCTGGTCGACCTGCGCGACCGTGATCGCCAGCGGCCCGGGAAATCGGAAGGTCGCCGCGGTCATCAGGGTGCCGAGCCGGATGGATCGGGTGTCGCGGGCCAGCCCGGCCAGGGTCGTCCAGGCGTCCGTGGGGCCGGGATCGCCACTTACCGACCCCATCTTCAGGTAGTGGTCCGAGCGGAAGAAGGCGCCGAAGCCGGTCTCCTCGGCACGCCGGGCCACGGCGAGCAGGTCGTCATAGGTAGCCCCCTGCTGGGGCTCGGTGAAGATCCGCAGTTCCATGAGGTCGAGCATAGAAAGCCCACGGCCCCACCGCCCCGACTTGTGCCGTCGATCTATCTTGGCGTGGTGGCTGAACCGATCGTCGACGTCGCGGGTCTGGCGGTCACCTTCGGCAGCGTGACGGTGGTGCGGGACGTCGACTTCGACCTGCCGGTGGGCGGCGCGCTCTGCCTGGTCGGCGAGAACGGCGCGGGCAAGTCCACCGTGTTGCGCTGCGTCACCGGCCTTACCGAACCGAGCGCGGGCCGGGTCCGGGTGTTCGGGGCCGCGCCGGACGGCTCGGCCGCGTTCTGGCGCCGGGTGGTGGCCACCGTCGAGCAACCCAGTTGGTACGCCGGGCTGACCGTCCGGGAGCACGTGGAGCTGGTCCGGCTGGCCGGTGGCGACGACCCGGCCGACGGTCGGGTGGACGAGCTGCTGTCCGTGCTGGGCCTGCGCGATCTCGGCGACAGCACCCCGGAGCGGCTCTCCTCGGGCGAGCGGCAACGCCTGCTGCTGGCCGCTGCCCTGGCCCGCCCGGCGCAGCTGCTGGTGCTCGACGAGCCGGAGCAGCGGCTGGACGCGGCGATCCGGCCGGTGGTGGCCGGTCTGCTCCGCGATCATCTGGCCGCCGACGGGAGCCTGTTGTTCGCCAGTCACGATCCGGTCTTCGTGGCCGCTCTCGACTGTCCGGTTCTCCGGCTGCACACCGGGTCACCGGTGCCCGGTCCGGGCACATGACACGAGTGGCCGAGGCGCCCACCCGTTCGGAGCCGGTGCCGCCGACCGCCCGTCGGCTACGCCGCTGGGTACGCAGGCGCCGCGCGGAACGCGCCCCCTCGCTCTCGTTGGAGAACGCGTACCTGGTGCTGCTGACGGTGGCGATGGCGGTCGCGGTGTTCGGTCCGGGGGTGGGGTCGGCGATGTGGCCGACGACCGGGGCGACCCCGCCGGACCGGCTGGTGGCGCTGGTGCTGCTGGGCGCGGGCGCCGCCGGTCTGGTGCTGCTGCTGCGCTCCACGGGTCCGTTGTTCCTCGGGCGCGGTGAGCTGACCTGGCTGCTGCCGACGCCGGTGCCCCGGCGTGGCCTGCTGCTACCGGCGCTGGTGCGGGCGCTGGCGGTCGGGGCGGCCATCGGCGCGTTGCTGGCGTTGGCCGGCGCCGCCCGCCTGGCGGTCCGCCCGGTGTCCGGGGCCGTACTGGCCGACTGGCTCGCCCTGGGTGTGACCGCCGGTGGGTTCCTGGCGCTGCTCGCGGTGGCCGCGCAGCGCCGACCGGGGTACGCCCGGGTGCTGGACCTGACCATGCCGGCGCTGCTGGTGGCGCTGGGCGCGACCGTACTGCTCGCCCGGGTACGACCGCTGCCGACACTGCCCGGCCTCGACGGGCCACCGCTGCCGCTCACCCTCGGCGCCCTGCTCGTGGTCGCCGGACTCACCGCCCTGGCCGTCCGTGACCTGACCCGCCTGCCCGACATCCGACTGCACGAGCCGTCGCTGACCGTCGGCACCTACCTGGACGCGGCGTACGCCGTCGAGCCGTCCTTCCTCGCCGACCTGCACGAGCGACGGTACTGGCGGCGGCGGGCACTGCGCTCCCGGCCGTTGCGTCCCCGGTTCGGTGCGCTGGTGCCGCTGCAACAGGATCTGCTGGTGCTTCGCCGACGCGGTCGGCGACTGGGTTGGCTGGCGGCGGCTACTCCGCTGCCGGCGGTGCTCGCTGCCGGTGCCGACTGGCTGCCGGTGGCTGCCCTGGTGGCGGGGGCGGTCACCGCTGCCGGGGTCACCCTCGACGCGCTGCGCCGCGACGTGGCCCATCCAGCGCTGCTGCGGCTGCTGGGACTGACCGGCCGGCGGGCGGTCGCGATCCGGCTGGTCCTGCCGACGGTGCTGGCCACGGTCTGGTCCGGGCTGGCCCTGGCGGTACTGGGATGGCTCGGTGACCTGCCGCCGGGCCCGTGGTGGGCGCTGGGGTTGGCGTTCGGCCCGACGGCCGCGATGTTGGCCGTCCGGCGGGCGCAGGCGGGTCGGATCGACCACTCCCTGCCTCTGGTCGTCACTCCGATGGGCGCCTTCTCTCCCGGGCCGTTGTTGTGGCTGTTCAACGGCGTCGATGTGCTGCTGTTCGCGACACCGGCTCTGGTCGCTCTGCTGGGACCGGTCCGGCCCGGCTGGGGTTGGGTCGCCGTCCAGGCCGGTTGCGCTGTGCTGGCGGTGCGGGCCTATCTGCGTTTCGGCACGGACGGTCGCCGCTCCCAGGTGTGAACCACCGGTTGTTTCGAGCCAGGTGGACGCAAATCTTTGCAGTGATTGCAGTCGTCCGCAAGGGCTTGTTCTTCATGCGGGCGACTTGTGAATCAGAGGTTCCCAAGGATCGATGGCGCTGTTACGGTCACGCATCATCGCAAGTTCTTGCATAACTTGCAGGAAACGTCGGCTTCCACCACCTCTGCCTGACCGTCCCCCGAGGAGGGCCCGTGCGAGTTCCCCGTCCCCGCGCCGCGATACCCGCGGCCCTGGCCGCGACACTTGTCGCGGCCGGTCTAGCCGCCGGCACCGCCCCGGCCAGCGCGGCCGAGGTACGCGCCAACGGCGACGCCATCGTCCACCTGTTCCAGTGGCGGTGGGACTCCATCGCCACCGAGTGCGAGTCGAATCTCGGCCCCAACGGTTGGGGTGGAGTGCAGGTCTCCCCGCCCCAGGAACATGTCGTGCTGTCCAGCGCCGAGGGCGCCACCTACCCCTGGTGGCAGGACTACCAGCCGGTGTCGTACCGGCTGGACGCCACCCGGCGCGGCACGAAGGCCCAGTTCGTCGACATGGTCGAGCGCTGCCGCGCCCAAGGCGTCAAGATCTACGTGGACATGGTGCTCAACCACATGAGCGGCACCGGCTCGGCCAACAGCGGCCCCGGCAGCGCCGGCACGGTCTACGGCAAGTACAGCTACCCGAACCTGTTCAACGACGGTTCCGGGGACAGCTACGGCTACGCCGACTTCGGGCCCTGCTACCGCAGGATCAACAACTGGGGCAACAAGCAGGAGGTCCAGGACTGCGAGCTGCTAGACCTGGCCGACCTCAACACCGCCGACCCGGAGGTCCGGCGGAAGATCGCCAAGTACATGAACGCGGTGATCGACCTGGGGGTGGCCGGGTTCCGGGTGGACGCGGCCAAGCACGTCCAGGAGTCGCACCTGGCCGACATCATCAGCCGGCTGCGTGACGTGCCCGGCTTCGGCGGCCGACCGGACCTGTTCCACGAGGTGTACGGCGACGGCACGATCCCCTACACCGCGTACGCCCCGCACGGTGGGGTGACCAACTTCGACTACCAGCGGGCGGTCTCGTCGGCCTTCCGGGACGGCAACATCGCGCAGTTGGGCAACCTGCCCGACTACGGTGGCCTGACCGGGCAGCAGGCCGTGGTGTTCATCGACAACCACGACACCCAGCGGGAGACCCCTACCCTCACCTACAAGAACGGTGCCCGCTACTACCTGGCGGACACCTTCATGATGGCCCACCCGTACGGGCGACCCCAGCTGATGTCGAGCTACGCCTTCGGCTCGGTGCACGGGCAGGGCCCGCCGAGTGCCTCCAACGGCACCACCCTGGCCACGGACTGCACCGGCAGCGCCTGGATCTGCGAGCACCGCGACGCCGGGGTGGCCGGTATGCCGGGCTTCCGCAACGGGGTCGCCGGCACCGGCATCGGGTCGGTCACCACCGACGGCAACGGCCGGCTGGCCTTCGCCCGGGGCAACCGGGGGTACGCCGCCTTCAACGCCACCGGCAGCACCTGGAACCGCAGCTTCAGCACCTCCCTGCCGGACGGCCGGTACTGCAATGTGGGTAGGGGCGCGTACGACCGGTCCACCGGGGCCTGCCCGGGTGGCGCGGTGACCGTCTCCGGTGGCAGCTTCACCGCCGCCATTCCGGCGGATCAGGCGGTGGCCCTGCACGTCGAGGCCCGCCTGGACGGCCCGACCCCGACGGCCACTCCCACCGCTTCCCCGACCCCGACGGCCAGCCCCTCGCAGCCGGCCGGGTCGACCCGGTTCACCGCCACGGTCACCACCAACCCGGGCCAGGAGGTGTACGTCGTCGGGTCGGTCCCGCAGTTGGGTTCCTGGAACCCGGCCAACGGGGTGAAGCTGTCCACCACCTCGGGCAGCTACCCGACCTGGAGCGGGTCGGTCGACATCCCGGCCGGTACCGCCTTCGAGTGGAAGTTGGTCAAGGTCGGCAACGGTGGCGTGCAGTGGGAGAACGACCCCAACCGCACCGGCACCGGTGGCACCGCGTTCACCGTGACGTGGAACCAGCCGGCCGGCAACCCGCCGGGCGACGCGACGGTCACCGTCCGGGCCACCGCCACCACGACGTACGGGCAGCACGTCTACCTGGTCGGCGACCTGCCCGCGCTCGGCGGCTGGGATCCGGCCAGGGGCGTACGGCTGTCGCCCACCGGCTACCCGGTCTGGACCGGCGAGCTGCGCCTACCGGCCGGCACCACGTTCTCCTACAAGTACGTCAAGCGCACCGACTCGGGCCAGGTGGTCTGGGAGTCCGGCGCGAACCGGACGGCGACCGCCTCCACAGCGCTGACCCTGACCGACACCTGGCGCTGAGCACAGCACCGCGGCCCCTCCCGACAACCGGTCGGGAGGGGCCGCCCCATTGCGCCACGCCGTGATCGAGGTCTGCCGTCCCCCGGGCCGGTCCGCGTCGGGCCGGCCCCGAGGAGAAGGTCATTCAGGAATCACGAACTGGCGAGTGCTGGTGGTGTCGTAGTTGACGCCGTTCTTCCTGGCGTGATGGACGCAGTTGACCGTGATCGTGCGGACCTGCGGGAGGACGCCGCTCACCGGAATGGTCGGGGACCAGAAGTGCACGTCGACGAGCGCCCCGTTGTTCTCGGAGTCGTAGTCCGTGGTGGAGTAGCCGGTCGCGGTGTTGGCGTAGCACCGGACGTTGATGTAGTCGGCGTCAACCCGGTTGTTGCTGGCGTTGGCGAACCGGGAGTATCCGCGGACCTTGACGCCGCCGACCCGGTACGGCCAGTTGCCCTCGTGCCCGTACTTCTCCAGCTCGATGACTCCCTGCAAGGTGTAGGCCGGAGCAGGAGGGGTGCCGCCACCTCCGCCGCCACCGGGCGGCTCGATGCAGTTGTCGAGCTCCCAACACAGGGGCGGCAACGCCTGCGCGGGAGTGACCACCATTGCGCCGAGACCCAGGACCAACACCAGCGCGACAGCGGCTCGTACAGTGCGTAAATGCACGTTGTCTCCTGTCAATGACGCGGAAGGCTCATCACTATCCGCAAAGATCGATAGCGAAAAGTACTTCGCTGGCCGGGTCGGGACAACACCTCTTCGGACGTCACCCACACCCCGTCCAGGGGTGTTTCCGTCGCTGATCAGGGGGTGGCGCGGCGGATGATCAGGTAGCTGATCACGGCCAGGGGCAGGGTCAGCAGGGCCGGCCAGCCGACCAGAATGGCGCCACCGGGCTGGTCGGCGAACCAGCCGACGATCGCCGACCACCAGCCCTGCCAGGTGATCAGCACCGCGGCGCCACCGAGACCCACCAGGGCCGCCGCCGACAGGGTGAGCATCCCGTTCATTCCCCAGCGCTTGAAGACCACGGCGATGGCGATGCCGAGGAAACCGAGCAGCAGGAAGGGGATGGCGAAGCCGAGGTACCGCAGGATCGGGTTCTCGACCATCAGGAAGGGGATGCCGAAGAAGCGCAGGTTCATCCCCCAGCCGTCGGTGGCCTCCTCGATCACGGCCAGCAGGTAGAGCACCGCCGCGTAGCTCACCGCCTGGGCGACGAAGTGGAGCACGTTGCCGAGGTAGAAGCTGCGGCGGGAGACACCCAGCCCCATGGCGAACGGGAAGTCCATGGTGATCGCGCTGATGCTGGCCACGAACATCACCACGTAGATGCTCATCAGGCCACCGGTGGTCGGCTCGAAGTCCTCCTCACCGATGGCACCGAACAGGGCCAGGTTGATCAGGAAGCTGAGGGCGAGGATCCCCCACGGCCAGCCGACCACGGTACGCCAGGCCACGAACTGCATCCGGGCGACGGTCAGGGTGCGGTTCATCCGACGACCTCCTTGTCGGCCGTGACGACACTGCCGGCGTCTGCCGCGGAGCGGTGCGTCGAGGTGGTCAGGCGTACGACGATGTCTTGCAGGGAAGAGGCGGTCAGGTCCACCCCGGCGGCACGGGCCCGGTCGCGCTCGGCCGACCCGAACTCACCGCGTACGGTGGCCCGCACCATCGCGCCGAGGCGTACCCGGTGCAGTTCGGTGCCGCCGCGGACGAACTCGTCGACCGCGTCGGCCGGCCCGGAGGCGACGACCACCTGGCCGCGCAACTCGTCGGTCTCGGCGTCGAGCAGCAGGCGCCCCTGGTCGATCAGCAGGACGTGCTCGATCAGGTCGCTGACCTCGTCGATCAGGTGGGTCGAGAGCACGATGGTGCGCGGATGTTCGGCGAAGTCGGCCAGGAGCCGGTCGTAGAAGATCTGCCGGGCCACCGCGTCCAGGCCCAGGTAGGGCTCGTCGAAGAAGGTCAACGGGGCCCGGGCGGCCAGCCCGACGACGATGCCCAGGGAGGAGAGCATCCCTCGCGACAGCTTGCGGACGTTGCGCTGCGGCGGCAGCCGGAAGTCCTCGACCAACTGCTGGGCGTACTCCTCGTCCCAGCCCGGATGGACCAGGGCGGCGGCCCGGAGTACGTGCTTGACGCGCAGGTTCGACGGGTAGGTCTGGCTCTCCTTGATGAAGGAGATCCGGGAGAGCACCCGCTCGTTCTCGTAGGGGTGCTCCCCGAAGACGGCGATCTTCCCGCTGGTGGCGAAGATCTGGGCGGTGAGGAGCTGCATCAGGGTCGTCTTGCCGGCACCGTTGCGCCCCAGCAGGCCGTAGATCCGGTTCTCCGCCAGCGTGAAGCTGACCCGGTCCAGCGCGACGACCTCGCCGTACCGTTTGGTGAGGTCGGTGACGGTGACCACCGGGTTCATCGGGTCTCCTCCCAGGTATCGATCATGTTCTTGAGTTCGGCCGGATCGATGCCGAGCTTGCGTGCCTCGGTCACCAGCGGTTGCACGTACTGCCGGGCGAACTCGTCACGGCGTCGCGCGCGCAGCTTGGCGCGGGCGCCGGAGGAGACGAACATCCCGATTCCTCGCTTCTTGTAGAGCGTTCCGTCGTCGACCAGCTTGTTGACGCCCTTGGCTGCGGTCGCGGGATTGATCCGGTGGAAGGCCGCCAGCTCGTTCGTCGAGGGCACCTGACTCTCCTCGGCCAGGGTCCCGTCCAGGATCGAGTTCTCCAGCAGCTCCGCGATCTGCTGGAAGATCGGCCGGCCGTCCTCCATCACTCCCCCGCCACACCATGTTGGTTGGCTGGTTCATTACTCATGTGACTAACCATGCAACCAAGGAGGCTCAATGTCAAGGTCGCCCGCCGGTGCAGAACCGGCGGGCGACCGTGGATCGATTGATCTCCGACTCCCGTCGAAGGCCGGCTACCTGCTCAGACGTACGGCGGCTGGGCATACGCGGCGCGCAACGCGGCCAGCCCGGGAGCCTTGGGACTCAAGGTGCCCCAGCCGGAGTTGAAGTAGTTGGTCCGGGCGAAGAACGGCCCCCGCTCCGCGTTGAGCCGGGCGATCGCGGCCGGCACGGTGGCGATCCAGGCCGCCTGGTCCGGGATCTCGGCCACCCGGACCCCCCACTCGGCGACGATCACCCGCCGGGACAGGGCCACCGGCCCCAGATCGGCCACCGCCCAGTCCTTGGTACGGCGGAACCGGGCCAGGGCGGTGTCCGAGGCGCTTGTCGCGTACACGTTCCATTGCAGGTAGTCCAGCCGCGACATCAACGACTCGGGATGGGTGCGCCTGAAGGAGGCCCGGTTGAAGCCCCCGGAACCGACCGAGAAGGTGCTCCCCGAGGGCAGCCCCTTGGCTCGGAACCAGTCGACGATGTACGTCACCGCCCGCACCGCCCGGGCGTCCGACTGCGCCCAGGTGTACGCCCTGCCGTTTTCGGTGGTGCCGAACTCGTTGTCGGTGTCCAGTTCGGAGGCGAGCTGGATGTTCACCCCGAAGCCCAGGGTCCGGTACTGCGACAGGGCCCGGGCGAACAGTCCGTCGCACTGCCCGGAGGTGACCTGGCCATAGCCGTACGCCCTCGGCCAGGTGGTCCCCGGGCGTTGCTGGATGGTCATCGTCGGTGCCGGCACGGTGTAGCGCACCCCGTCCACCGTGAAGGTCTGGGCCCGGGGGTCACCGGCTCCGTAGTACTTGAGTTCCAGCACCATGTTCATCTGAATGCCGGACCGGCCCAGGGTGATCAGCCACGGCCGGTTGTAGCCGGGGAAGATGTTGGCGTCGGCGAAGCTGCGGTACTGGGTCAGCGAGCGGAAGTTGCCGCCGGAGATGTCGGCCGTCGGATCGGCGTTGCCGGCCAGGTAGTAGCCACCGAGCACCGGCGGCAGGACGGTGTAGTCGGCTGCGACGGAGGCGGTCTGTCCGGCCGAGTCACGGACCGTGACGGTGACCCGGGGCATCAGGCCACCGCCCGGAACACGGCCACGGCACCGGTGTCCGACACCCGGGTCCAGGTACGTTCCGAGTCGTCCGTGACGGTCAGGGTCGGTGGGTCGATGACGGCGCTGACCGTGACCGGAGCGCTGCTGTTGCCCTGGTCGTCGGTGACCACCAGGGTGACGGTGACGGTCTTCGTGTCGGGGTCGCCGTAGGCGACCGTGAGCAGCATCTGGGCACCGGGGGCACAGGTCGTCGAATGGAGAGAGGCGGTCACGGTGGGAGCGGCCATGAGGCGCTCCTTCCTGATTTCGGGTCACCACGGCCAGCGGCAGGCCAGGGTCGGCGCGCGTCGACGGCCGGGATCGGCTGACACGCGGGGGGCGGAACCTGGCGGGCTGAGGGGTGGCGACATCGCTGTCGGGCATGATGCAGGCGATCCGGCGGAGGGCCTGCTGTCCCCGTACGGCCATGGAGAGTCGGATGTGGGCCCGCCATCCGCAGCCTCTTGACCTGCTACAACAGTGCATCGGGGCAGGCCCTGGCGTCCTGTCACCTTGCTGACACCGCAACGGAGGATTCCAGGTGAAGTACCTGATGTTGATCTATGGCAATGAGGAGATCTGGGGCAGCCTGCCCGGCGGCGACCTAGCCGCGTTGATCGGCGAGGTGAACGCCTTCAACGAGGAGTTACGCGCCCGGGGTGAACTGGTGGACGTGCAGGGGCTGGACGCGCCGGCCCGGTCGGTGCGGATGACCGGGGACACCCCGGTGGTCACCGACGGGCCGTATCTGGAGGCGAAGGAGTACGTCGGGTCGTACTTCGTGGTCGATGTCGACAGTGAGCAACGGGCATTGGAGATCGCCCGGTCGTACCCGGGTCTGCGGTTCGCCCCCGGCCTCGGTGGCGGCATCGAGATGTGGCCGTTGATGACCCGCGAGGGGGCCGACCACTGAGCCTCGACGAGGCCGCCGCCGAACTGCTGCGCCGCCTGTCCCCCCAGGTGCTCGGCGTGCTGGTCCGCCGCTACGGCGACTTCACCGGGGCCGAGGACGCCGTACAGGAGGCGATCGTCGCCGCCGTCGAGAGGTGGCCGCGCGGCGGCGTACCGGAGCATCCGTCGGCCTGGCTGCACACCGTGGCCGCCCGCCGCTACATCGACCAGGTGCGGTCCGAGGCCGCCCGGGTGCGCCGCGAGCGTACGGTGCTCGACAGCACCCCGCGTGACGCGCTGGTCGGCCCGCCCTCGGACGCCGACCCGCCCCGCGACGACCTGCTGGAGTTGTTCCTGCTCTGCTGCCATCCGGCGTTGCCGGCCGAGGCGCAGGTGGCCCTGACCCTGCGGGCCCTGGGTGGGCTGACCACGGCGGAGGTCGCGGCGGCGTTCCTGGTACCGGAGAAGACCATGGCCCAGCGGATCTTCCGGGCCAAGCAGCGGCTGCGTGAGGTGGGCGCCCGGTTCGAGTTGCCGCCGGAGGCGGAGCAGAGCACCCGGCTGGCCGTGGTCCGCCAGGTGCTGTACCTGATCTTCAACGAGGGTTACAGCGCCAGCAGCGGCCCGCGGTTGCACCGGCCCGACCTGACCCGGCGGGCACTGTGGCTGACCCGCCGACTGCACGACCGGCTGCCCGACGACGGGGAGACCACCGGCCTGCTCGCGCTGATGATGCTGACCGAGGCGCGGTCCGCCGCCCGGGTCGGCCCGGACGGCGAGTTGGTGCCGCTGACCGAGCAGGACCGTCGCCGATGGGACCGGAGGGCCATCGCCGAGGGCAGCGCGCTGGTGGAGCAGGCCCTGACCACCTCGACCCCGGGGCCGTACCAGATCCAGTCCGCGATCGCCGCCGTGCACGCCGAGGCATCGACCACTGAGGAGACCGACTGGCCGCAGGTGCTGGCCCTGTACGAGCTGCTGGAACGCCTGGCACCCAACCCGGTGGCGGCGCTGAGCCGGGCCGTGGCGGTGGGCATGGTGCACGGACCGGCCGCCGGGCTGGCCCTGTTGGCGCAACTGGAATCGGGCATCCTCGCCGGGCACCACCGGCTGCACGCCGTCCGCGCGCACCTGCTGGAGCTGGCCGGCGACCGGGCCAGCGCGGCAACGGCCTGGCGGCGGGCGGCGGAGCTCGCCGGCAGCGACCCCGAACGCCGGCACCTGCTCCGCCGGGCTGCCGCCGCAAGTGGCTCTGGTCGCGGTGCAGGGGTCACCAGGGCTCGGGGATGTTGACCGCCAGGCAGCGCTGGGTACCGAGGAGAGGCTTGTAGCAGGCGGACGCCTCCAGGTTGTAGCTGTGGTCGTTGCGGTGGAAGGAGGTGGTGCCGCCGTTGAGGCAGGTGCTGCCGCTGACAGTCGTCCCGCCGGTGACCTTCCCGCTGGCGCACGCCCCCTTCGCGCCGGCGGTCTTCTCCACCGTGTTCAGCGAGGAACGCAGATCCCCCACCTGGTGGACGCCGTATCCGATCAGGCTGACGCCGGATCGGGTGACCGTGTACTGGTACGCCGTGGAGGTGTAGTACGACCAGCTGGCCCCGGTCCCGACGGTGCGCAGCCCCGAATCGGTGGCCGAGCCGGGGATGAAGATGTAGAAACCCTTGTCGTTGGTGTTCGTTCCGTCGATCATCCGGTAGACGATCACCAACAGCCCCTGGTCGTAGCTGACCGTGTTGTATGTCAGGTAGCTGCCGTTACCGCAGGTGGTGCGGTCGGCGATGTAGCCGACACCGTACGCGTAGAGCATCACCCGGGCGCAGCGTCCGTCCGCCGCGGTGTCCTCGATGGTGCCGAGCGTGGCCGAGGTGCCGGCGTTGTCGGTGGCGTAACCGGTCAGGCGTACCCCGGGCAGTGTGCCGGAGTACTGGTAGGCGTTCGGGTGGTAGTAGCTCCACGAGGCCGACCAGCCGGTACCTGAGGGCAGTGCGAGCGCCGGCGTGGCGGGCAGCAGGGCAACAGCGAGCGTGGCGACCAGTGCGGCGGCCAGTGCGGCGGCCGACCGTCGTAGGGACAGTGTCCTCATCGGTTCCTCCGTCTTGAGGCACGAGTCCACGAGCAGTGGGTCTCTCACCGAATGATGACGGTCCACCCGGCGGCGCGAACGTCTCTGTCTCCAGGCAGACAGCGACGTCGCAACGAAGTCCAACCCGTCCATCGACCGATGCCGGAACCCGGCCCACCCCCGACCTGCCAGTGGTTCAGATCACAGTCGATCGCGGTAGTTGGCGTCGGTTCGGCTCCGATCCATCGGTGGCGGGCACCCGGGGCGGGTGCCGCGAGACCGAGAGGAACGAGATGACCAAGGTGACCGCGCAGATGTCGGTGTCGCTGGACGGCTGCTACGCCGGCCCCCGGCACGACGGTGACGGTGACTGGCTGCACTCGGCGGAGAGCCACGGCTTCTTCCGGGTGACCCGCTGGGCCACCGAGGCGATGTCCTGGCGGGAACGGCAGGGCTTCGCCGGTGGCACCCAGGACGTCAACTCCGACATCCTCGCCGAGTCGTTCGAGGCGGCCGGTGCGTACGTGATGGGGCGCCGGATGGCCGACGGTGGTGAGGTGCCCTGGGGCGACGAGCCGCCGTTCCGGGCGCCGGTCTTCGTGGTCACCCACCGGCCCCGCCCGACCGTGGTGCGCAAGGGCGGCACCAGTTTCACGTACGTCACCGACGGCGTGGCCAGTGCGGTGGCGCAGGCCCGGGCCGCCGCGGGTGGCAGGGACGTGGCGGTTTCCGGGGGCGGCAGCCTGGTCCGGCAGGTCCTGCGCGCCGGTCTGCTCGACGAGTTCGAACTGCACATCGCGCCGGTGGTGCTGGGCACCGGGATGCGCCTGTTCGACGCCGACCTGGACCTGGCCGAGTTCGAGGCGATCGAACTGACCCTCACCCGGGTCGTGACGGCACCGCAGATCACCCACATCCGGTACGCCGTGAACGGGCGGGCTCCCCTGACCCTCGACAACCGGGGCCGCAGCTAGGCGCGGTGGCGCGTCCGGCAGGGCTCCGGCGTCGCGGCCGGCAGGGCTCCGGCGTTGCGGACGCTCGGCGACACGGGGCGTCGAGAATCCGCGTCCGCGCCTAGAGTGACGACAATCGTCGTCCAAGGAGGTGCGGTGTCCGAGCAGCCACCGGTCGAGCCGTCCCCGGATGCCATCGGGGAGTCCCGCGAGGCCCCTGCTCCGACCGAAGCCGTCCCGGCGGATCCCGCCGGGACGGCACCCCGCCTGCTGGTCGTACCGGCCGTCGGAGGGCTGCCGTCCATCGTGTGGCCCGGTCCGGCCGACCAACCCGCCTGGGCGATCCCGGTGCAGGTGCCACCCGGCACCCGGGGCTACGCGATCTTCCTCCCGCTGGTGCAGGAGGGCGAGGCCGCCACCGTCGCCGCGCCGTCCGGACAGGGTGCGTCACCCGCCGCCTCAGGGGCGGCGTCCACGCCCACCGGCTCGACGTCGGCTCCGCCGTCACCGCCCGCCGCACCGGCTTCCGCGACGATGCCGGCCCAGCGGACACCGACCACCAGCGCGCCGGTGGCCCCGACGCCGAGCACGACCACGCCGGCCACCGCGGCGGCCTCCACCGCGTCTACACCGGTCAGCGCGTCACCGGCACCGTCCACGGCCGCACCGGCTGCCGAAGCACCGCCGACCACTGCACCGGCCACGACAACCTCGGCCGCCACCACCGGCCAGCCCTCAGCCGCCGGCCAGCCCGCGCCCGCCGGTCGGCCGGTGGCAGCAACGCCGGGTGCACTCCCGGCTTCGTATCCGCCGCCCGGTCCGGCGTATGCCTTCAAGCCGACGCCACCACCACCGACGTTCTTCGACCGGGTATG
The DNA here is from genome assembly GCF_049844505.1 of Micromonospora sp. DT229. NCBI lineage: Bacteria > Bacillati > Actinomycetota > Actinomycetes > Micromonosporales > Micromonosporaceae > Micromonospora > Micromonospora sp. DT229. Next base: position 152,496 of record NZ_JBNCLD010000013.1, read on the forward strand.
GCCCGGCCCGCAGACGACCAGCCACCCGGCCACCCCGCTGGCCGTGCTGGTCGGCGCGCTGGGAGTGGCGGCCTTCGTGCCGTTGGGTCGTACCGGCATCGGCTGGTTCCTCGGTGGGCTGGTGCTCACCGTCGCGGTCGTCGTGGCGGTACGGCAGCACACCGCCGAGCTGGCCCGTGCCGAACGGTGGGTCCGGGCCGGTTGGGCCGGTGCCGCCGTGGCGCTGCTCGCCGTGCTGGCCTTCCGCAACGCCTGGTGGCTGGTGACCTTCTGCGTGCTGGGGGCACTGGGCTGCGCCGCCCTGGCCATCGTCGGTGGGCGGCGGGTGCGGTCGATCCTGTTCAGTGTGGTGGCCGCACCGATCGCCGGGCTGCGCGGGCTGCCCTGGGTACGCCGACACCTACGGGCGCCCGGCAGTCCCGGCAGCGTACGCCGGGTGGTCGGTTCGGTGGTCGCGACCGTGATCGTCCTCGTGGTGTTCGGTCCCCTGCTCTCCTCCGCCGACGCCGCCTTCTCACAGGTCCTCGGTGCGCTGCTGCCCGAGGTCAGTGTCAGTGGGGTGTTCCGGTGGCTGTTCCTGGCGGCCGTGGGCGGCCTGATCGCGGTGGCCGCCGTCTACACGCTCGCCGCACCCCCGGATCTGTCCGGGGTGGACCGGCCCACCGGCCGTCGGGTCGGCCTGCTGGAATGGGCGCCGCCGATCGCCGCGCTGACCGCCCTGTTCGGCGGCTTCGTGGCGGTGCAGTTCACCGTCCTGTTCGGCGGGCAGCGGCATGTGCTGCGGACCACCGGGCTGAGCTACGCCGAGTACGCGCGCAGCGGCTTCTGGCAACTGGTCGTGGTGACCGTGCTGACCCTGGCGGTGCTCGGCGGGGTGACCCGGTTCGCCCGCCGGGACCGGCACCTCGACCGGGTGCTGCTGCGGGTCCTGCTCGGCCTGCTCAGCGCCCTGACCGTGGTCATCGTGGTGTCCGCCTTGTCGCGGATGTACACGTACCAGAAGGTCTACAGCTTCACCGGCGAGCGGATCTTCGTGATGGCCTTCGAGCTGCTGCTCGGGGCGGTCTTCCTGATGATCCTGGTGGCCGGCGTACGCTGGCGCGGCGACTGGATCCCCCGGCTGGCCACGGCGCTCGCGGTGGTGCTGCTGCTGGGTCTGGCGGTGCTCAACCCGGAGGACTACGCGGCCCGGCGCAATGTCGACCGGTATCAGGAGACCGGCCGCATCGACGCCTGGTACCTGCGCGCCCTCTCCGCCGACGCCACCCCCGCCCTGGCCGCCCTGCCCGATCCGGTACGCCGTTGCACGCTGAGCTGGATCGCGGACGACCTGGCCGAACCGGACCCCTGGTACGCCTGGAACCGGGGTCGGGACCGGGCCCGGGCGGTGCTCGACCGACTGGGGCCGGAGGCGATCGGCAACCAGCGCGACTGCCGCCGCGCCGACCAGTTCGACCTGCCGAAGACCCGCCGCTGACGGAGGTTAGTCGGATGCCGACCAGCCGAATGCTGTCGTGGCCGCTTGCCGGTTGTCTGCTCCTCGCCTCGGCCGCCTGCACGGCCGGGGATGCCGACCCTCCGTCGACCTCGGCGCCGTCCCCAGGCGCCCCCAGCAGCGTCCCGTCGAGTGATCCCGGCGACGGGCAGGCACCGTGTGCCGTCGCTGTCGACGCGCTGCGGGAACCACCGGACGGTTATCGGATCGTGGGTGCGGACGTCGCGGTGCCCGAGCGGGAGGTGCTCGAAGCCCACGAGTCGGAGAAACCGGATCCGGCGGCCCGGCTGTTCGCCAAGTGGGGGCTTGTCGTACGCGTCGGCGCCGTGGTCGAGCTGCGGGTGGGGGCTGGCTGGGAGGACCGGGCCCGGGTCGGTTGGGGCAGCCAGGAGGAACCGGCCGTCAGCGTTCAGGTGCGGGCCTGTGCAGACGACGACCGGGCCCGGTGGCTGGCCTTCGTCGGCGGCACCTGGGTCGCGGAGCCGACCTGCCTGCCACTGACGATCCGGTCGCAGGGGCAGACATCGCAGGTACGGCTCGGCGTCGGCGTTCCGTGCGACACCTGAGGTCAGCGTCCTGCCAGCGGCTCCATCCGGTTCCATCCGACCCAGCCGCGCTCGCGCATCAGGTCCCGTAGCCGCTGCACCCTGGGGTCGGACTCCACGGCCAGGGCGTCGACAAGGTCATTCGGCAACTCGTCGTACGTCTCCTCGCTATCACTTGAACTAGCCATGCTTCCTGCCAGAAGCGCCATCAAGCGCACTATGCCGATCAATCGATCCGTGAGAATCTGAATCCTTCGCGTGATCGCACGGCTACCTACGGCTACCACCGCTGGAGGCGCGCATGGCCCAGATGTCGCTCTTCGGTCCAAGCGAAGCCGGACCTGACCCGAAGCCGGTCGACGACCGCATCGTTCGGCTACAGCTCCTGATCACTGTGAAGGCCGCACCGAACCCCTCAGAGAAGTACGGAGAGACAGTCTGCGTAGCGGGGCTGCGGACGGATGTGTTGAGACCGACGTGGGTCCGTCTATACCCGATCAACTTCCGGCATCTCGACAGCGACGAGGCGTTCAAGAAGTACGACATCGTCTCCGTTGACGCCAAACCCGCACGGCAGGATCAGCGACGCGAGAGCTGGAAGCCGATCATGGACAGGATCCAGAAGGAGCGCCATCTCGACGGTTGGAGGTCGCGACAGCCGTTGCTTGACCCGGCTGTCGAGGACTCGATGTGTCGCCTCAACCGCGAGGCGCAGGATCACGCAGACGCGCAGTCCCTCGCCCTCGTGCGCCCGAGGGAGGTTCGCGCTCTCAAGGTCACGCCGCACCCCGGCTGGAACGATGACGAGCAACGCAAGATTGAGGCGTACGCGAGCCAGCCGGATCTCTTCAGCGGCCGGACCAGGACTCCGTTGCAGGCACCCCGCTTCAAGGCTGCGTACCACTACCGCTGCCACGAACCCGGATGCAAAGGTCACAAGCAGCACGTCATCGACTGGGAACTGGTGGCGCTACAACGCCGACTCGCTGACCACTCGGATGCTGCTCTGCGGGAGGCTCTGGAAACCAAGTTTCTGGAGGAGATGTGCGCGCCAAACCGTGACGTCGCCTTCTACGTCGGCAACCAGGCCAAGCGCGTGCAAGTCTTCAGTGTGCTGGGCGTGTACTGGCCGAAACGGTAGGTATCCGGCCTTCGAGCGCGCGCATCACGACCTGGCGGTGGCACCGGCTTTCATCCGCCTCGAAACAGAGCAGCGCCACCAGCTCGCGCTGTGCCCTCTCGGCGAGCGCGTCGAGCGCCGCCGCCGACTCGGCGTGGCGCAGCCGAGAGGCGTACGCCGCTCTCGCGGATCGCAACTCCTCGGGGTTGCCACCAAATCCGGGGCGGTTCTCCTTCGGGTTACCTAGTTCCCGGCGGTGCTCGTAAACGATGCCTTGCGCAGCGAGTGCCTGGTTGAGGGCCGACTTGCTGAAGCCACGCTTGCGAGAGATCGGCGTCATCCGGACATCCACCAGGCGCGTGACGCCCATGTCTGCGAGGTCGGTCACGAACTCATCGATGGAGCGGCCCTCGTAGCCGACACCCAGGATACCGGGCCGGTGACTCACAGCTAAGGTAGCGCTCATCGGGACACCCTTTCATGACTCGTCTGCCAAGACCATCGATACGACCGAGAAAGGCACCGCCCTGCACACCTGCGAACGGAAGCCACCGCAGATCGTCGACCACGTTGCCAGAGCCCTCGTCACGGCAACGGCGGCCTTGGTCGAGCTCGTCTGGGCCTGACCCGGTTTGACGGACATCCCAGCTCAGAGGGGCTGTGTGCTCCTCGGGAGGATGTTCATCATGGAAG